>NZ_JBFAKY010000012.1:0-169155 GCF_040656015.1 Promicromonospora sp. NPDC050249
TCCGCGTTCAACACATTCGCTTCGCGGAGGACCAGGCCCTCACCCGTGACCAAGGTCCCGTCCGCGACCGCACCCTCCAGCACCTGCGTGACCAGCTCGCGGGTGGCGGTCCCGTCGGGGTCGTCTGCGGGGTCGGGGAAGTCGACCGCAACGGTCTGCACGAACTGTTCCGGTGTCGTGGTGTGACCCGTGCGAGTATCGATCAACCAGGCCAGCGCGTCGGTCCGCGTCTCGCTGGTGGGCGCGACCTCCGTCATCACCCTCGCGTGGTCCACACCCAGCGTCCCGGCGACCAGCCGTTCCCGCGTGACCGGGAGGGCGGTCGTGAGGCGGCGCGCGATCCTCATGTCCTTACCCGCCGTGGACGCAGAGATCCCTTCACGCAGACGCAGCCAGGTCGTGAACGTGCGGGCCGTGCCACCCGAGCGCCACGAACCCTCGTTCTCGATCCGGGGCAGCAGGGTGTACCGCACCCCGTCCAGGCGTCCGGTCAGCCGACGGATACGGGTATGCGCCTCGACCAGGCGGCTGATGCTCGGCGCGTCCCAGCCGGTCAGCGTCTCAAGGTCCGTGAGGGCGGTGAGGTGGTCGATCTCGTTCTCGATCCGGGCCAGGGTCTCCTCGATCGAGACCGCAGCAGGCAGACCGGCGGCGGGTCCACTGTCCGTCGTCTGCTCCACCATGCCCACCCCCGCCCATCCCGACGCTCGCCTCTAGTCGTCACTCCCTTGCTGCACCTATTATCTCGAACATTCGTGCGGTCTGCCGGGCGGATTTCAAATCTGTGGATAACCCTTTGAAGGTCACGACAGACCTCGACCGCCCCCGCCAAGGCCCCTACAGCCACGCACCCCCGGCGCCCCTCGCGCGCCGCCGTCCTTCCGGCGAGGCTGTGGTCATGGACGAGTTCACCGACTACATCGCGGGCCTCGACGGCTCCGTCCGGGACGCCGTCGAGCGCGTGCGGGCGAGGGCGCTGGAGCTCGTGCCCGACGCCGAGGAGGGCATGAGCTACGGCATGGCCGCGCTGCGCTATCGGGGCAGCCCGCTCGTGTCGGCCCGGGCAACGGCGAAGCACATCGGGCTGTACCCGTTCAGCCCTCCCGCCATCGAGGCGCTGGAGACTGACCTGACCGGCTTCTCGACGTCGAAGGGGACCATCCGGTTCACGTCCGACCGTCCGTTGCCCGACGACGTCCTGGACCGGCTGATCCTGTTCCGCCGCGACGAGATAGACGCGATGCACTCACGCTGACGACCGGCCCCGCCGCGGTGGCCGGCGAGGCACCTCGCACCCCACCGGTCAGCATGCCGCTCAGGGTGCCGGCCACCCCACCGTTCAGCGCGGCGTCCCGCCCGTCTCCAGGACGCTCGGCGTGCCCGCGGTCAGCGTCAGCACCACGCGGTGAAGCACCCATACGACCGCGAGCGCCGTCCCGATCGCTGGTGCCCCTGCCTGCCAGAGCAGGTAGCTGACGCCGCCGAAGAGGAGTGCTTCGAGCGTGATGCGGGCAGACGGCGGGATGGTGACCCGGGCCTTGGGCGAGAGGAACATGCCCCAGATCGCGATCACGATGGCCGGAGCGAGGATGACGAAGAGGATTCGCCATCCGCCGTCGGACAGGGTCCAGCCCGCAGAGGCTGCGCCGGCGAACAGAGCGAACTCGAGGACGAGGCGGACGAGGAGAGCGGTTGTTCTCATCGGCGCAGAGTATGGGGTCCGGTGGGTGCGGCCCATCGCATGGTGCCTGGCGCGATCAGTCCGTGGAACAGAGGCGGTCCGTGAGGCTACGCGAGGTCCCGTGTCACGCTCGTGGAGCCCGGTCGGGCGGCGCTGTCACGTCTGGCGCTCGTCTCTCGTCGTAGGGGGTATGACGCGAGAGCATGTGCTCATGACGGACCCGGAGACCGCCCAGGACGGCCCTACAAGAGACAGCGACACGCAGGACGCCGCAGAGCCGCCCGGTACGCGGCTCGACGGCGCCGCCCTGGACCGGCTGCGCCCCCTGGCGTTCAGCGTGGCCTACCGGATGCTCGGCAGCGTGGCGGAGGCGGAGGACGTGGTCCAGGAGGCGTTGCTGCGTCTGTCGCAGGCCGAGGGGGTGCGTAACCCGGACGCGTTCGTAACCACGGTGACGACGCGGATCGCCATCGACGTGCTGCGTTCTGCGCGGGTGCGGCGTGAGTCCTACGTGGGTGAGTGGCTACCGGAGCCTCTGGTGGGTCCTGTGCAGTCGAACCTGCCGGTCGCCATGGCCTCCGCTCCGCCGGACGCCGCAGCGCACGCCGAGCTGGCCGACGACCTCTCGACGGCGTTCCTCCTGCTGCTGGAGAGGCTCACCCCTACGGAGCGTGCGGCGTTCCTGCTGCATGACGTGCTGGGCTTCTCGCACGGTGAGGCGGCCGGCGTCATCGGCACGAGCGAGGTGGCTGCGCGTCAGCTGGCTTCGCGTGCCCGGCGGCGGATCGCACGGGAGCGCGACGACGCCGCCCGTACAGCACCCGCGCGTACAGCACCCGCGCGTACAGCACCCGCGCGTACAGCACCCGCGCGTTCAGCGTCCGGCCGCGCCGACCGGGTGCG
Source organism: Promicromonospora sp. NPDC050249 (assembly GCF_040656015.1). Lineage (NCBI taxonomy): Bacteria > Bacillati > Actinomycetota > Actinomycetes > Micrococcales > Promicromonosporaceae > Promicromonospora > Promicromonospora sp. NPDC050249. The sequence goes on from NZ_JBFAKY010000012.1 coordinate 2,585, forward strand.
CGCGGAGGAGCTCGTCACGCGGTTCCTGGCCGCGTGCGAGGAGGGCGCGGTGGACCCATTCCTCGAGCTGCTCGCCGAGGACGTCGTGTTCACCGGCGACGGCGGCGGGAAGGTGCCGCCGGGCTTCTCGATCGCCCGGCCGGTCTCGGGGCGGGACACGGTGGCGCGTCTCCTGGCGGTCTTCATGCGCCGCGGGGCGCCTGTCCACTTCGAGCGTGCTCTGGTGGGTGGGGAGCCTGGCCTGCTCATCGTGGCGGACGACGTCATCGGCGGCGGTCTGATCGGTACCTGGGCGTTCGAGGTGGTCGAGGGGCAGGTCGCGGGTATCCGGGGTGTGATCAACCCGGAGAAGCTGCGACACGTGGGGCCGCAGGCGGACCTGGAGCGGCTCCGGGAGTGGCTGACGAACGACCGGCAGCGCAGGGGCGCTCGCTAGTCCTCCCAGGCAGGTCTCCCAGGTGCGTGCGCGTCGCCCGCGCACGCACCTGCACCCTCACGCGCCGGTGTGCGTCCCGGGCCGCGCTTCGGACCGGCTCCCGGCCACCGGTGCGTCCTGCACGAACCACATGAGCACCAGGCCGACGAGCACGACCGCGACGATCCCGAGGGTGCCCCAGATCGTCGCGCCGGTGACGGCGATGGTGATGGTCCACAGGGCGCTCGACATCCAGGACGCGGCGCGGCCGGTGGTCGCGTACAGGCCGAAGATCTCCGACTCCTTGCCCACTGGTGTGACCCGGGCGAGGTAGGACCGTGACGCGGCCTGCGCGGGCCCGACGCAGGCCGACAGGATCAGGCCGCCGACCCAGTAGACGACGGGGCCGAGGTCGCGCAGGAACACGACGGCGAGCCCGGCCACCACGATGATGCTGAGCGTGCTGAGGATGACGGAACGGGGCCCGAAGCGGTCGTCGGCGCGGCCGAGGATGACGGTGCTGATGCCGGCCACGAGGTTGGCGGCGATACCGAAGATGATCACCTCGCTGGTGCTGAAGCCGAACGACACCTTGCCGATGATCGCGCCGAACGCGAAGACGCCGCTCAGGCCGTCCCGGAACACGGCGCTGGCCAGGAGGAACCAGAACGTGCGGCGCGAGGTGCGCCACAGGCCCTGCACGTCGCGGAACAGGACCGCGTAGCTGGCGAAGAACCCGACCTTGGCGCGGCCCTTGGTGGGCGGCAGCTCCGGCACGAAGGCCAGGACCGGCCAGGCGAAGGCGAGCGTCCAGAGGGCGCAGCCGACGGCGATCACCCGGAACGCGAGACCGTTGTCGGTGGGCATGCCCCACCAGGCGGCGCTGTCGGCGATGACCACGAACAGGAGCACGAGGATGCCACCGACGTAACCGAGCCCCCAGCCGAGGCCTGACACCTTGCCGACGGTCCTGGGCGTGGCGACGGAGACCATCATGGCGTTGTAGTTCACGCCCGCGATCTCGTTGAGCACGCTACCCAGGCCGATCAGGGCGGCGCCGAGCACGAAGTACACCGGGTCGGCCTCGACGAACCACAGCGCGAGCATGCACAGGACCATGCCGGCCGTACCTCCGGCCAGCCACACCTTGCGGCGGCCGGTGGCGTCGGCGCGCTGTCCGAGCACGGGGGCGAGCACCAGGATGAGCAGGCCCGCGAGCGTGTTCCACAGGCCCACGCCGCTGGTGAGCTCGGCGAGTCCGCGTTCGTAGGCAGGGTCGCCCTCGCCCAGTGCCGCTACGGCAGGGTCGAGGAAGGCGTCGGTGGTCAGGTACAGCGCCGTGAACACGAACGTCAGGATCACCGTGTTGAACGGCTGCGTACCCCAGTCCCACAGCGCCCACGAGAACACCTGACGGCGCGGGACCCGCACACCCTCCTGCAGCTCCAGGCCCGTTCTCGGAGGCGGAGGGGCGTCAGTGGTGGGATCCGGTGTCTCCGGTCCGCGGGTGGCGTCGGTCATGGCGGCAGTCTGCCCGGATCCGGTGAACGGCGGGTGCCGAAGGCGGTCACGATCTGATACCGACGCCGGACCGGAGCCGCAGGTCACGGCGCACGTCACAGCGCCAGGTTGTGCCGCCCGATCTGCCCGGTGGCCGATACGCCCGCGAGCGCCATGGTGAGGTCGAGCTCGGCCAGGACGTGCTCGGTGACGGCACGGACGCCGTCGGCTCCCGCGAGGGCGAGCCCGTAGACCCAGGGCCTGCCCAGGAGGACCGCGTCCGCGCCGAGGGCGAGTGCGGTGAAGACGTCGGCGCCGGTGCGGATCCCGGAGTCGAACAGGACGGGGACCCCTGATGTCCCTGTCGCCGCGCCCGTGCCCGCGTGGGCGCGCACGGCGTCGACCACCGGAGCCAGGGCGTCGAGCGAGGCGACGGCGTTGTCGATCTGCCGTCCGCCGTGGTTGGACACGATGATGCCGTTCGCGCCGTGGTCGAGGGCTGCGCGGGCGTCGTCGGGGTGCTGGATGCCCTTGACGAGGATCGGGAGCGTGGTGCGTTCGCGGAGCCAGGCGAGGTCGGTCCAGGTCAGGGTCGAGCGGGAGAACACGTCGAGGAAGGTCTCGACGGCGGCGCGTGCGGAGGGCTGGGTGAGGTTGCGCCAGGTGGGTCCTGGGTGGTGGCGGGCCATGGACAGCAGGGAGCGGACGGCGGCGACGGTGGGCCGGGGCGCCGTCGTCTCCGAGCCGGCGGAACCCGCACCGCGGACGCGGGCCTCGACCAGCTCCTGGAACACGGGGTCTCTCAGGTACTGGGCGATGCCCTCGGCGCGGGCGAACGGGAGGTAGCCGAGGTCGAGGTCGCGCGTGCGCCAGCCGAGCACGTGGGTGTCGAGCGTGACGACGATCGCCTCGCAGCCGCTGGCCTCGGCCCGGCTGACGAAGGACTCGACCAGGGCGTCGTCCGACGACCAGTAGAGCTGGAACCAGCGCGGGCTGTCGCCGAGCGCCGCGGCGGTGTCCTCCATGGGCGTGGACGCCTGCGTGGAGATGACGACGGGCAGGCCGAGGTCGCGGGCGGCCCGGGCGAGCGCGGGCTCGGCGTTGCGGGGTGCGGCCCACCTGCCTCCCCGGCCGAGCTGGTGCTGCACGGCGAGTTCCAGCGCCCCCACGGGCGCGAACAGCAGGGGTGCGGGCAGATCGCGCCCGAGGAGGGTGGTGGCCAGCGACCGCTCGCCGACGTCGACCATCTGGCGGGGCACGATCCGGTACCTGCCGAACGCCTCCCGGTTCGCGTCCACGGTGCGCTGCGCCCCGGCTCCTCCGGCGACGTAGGACCAGCCGGTGCGGGTCATCCGGCGTCGGGCGCTCCCGGCGAGCGCGTCCGGGTCGGTGGGGACGACCGGCCGACGGCCGAACACCCCGTCGCGGTAGATCGACGACTGCACCGTCCGGCCGATATTGCGCATGCCGGACATCCTGTCACCCCGGTGCCCGCGCAGTAAGTGCGCAGCAACCGCGCGGCATGACCCGACGGCGGCGGCGCGCCGGGCTAGGATCCCCCTCGTGCCCGTACCGCCCCTGCCCGACCCGCAGCAGGTAGTGCTCGACTGGCGGACCGACCACCTGCTCGGCGAACCGTTCCAGGAGGCCCCGCTCGGGCCGGCCACGCTGGTGCGCTACCCGCACCCGGACGACGCTCCCCCGCCGCATGCGGCCGTGGTCCACGTGCACGGCTACAACGACTACTTCTTCCAGGAGCACCTGGCCCGCGCCTTCGCCGCGGCGGGCTACGCGTTCTACGCCGTCGACCTGCGCGCGGCCGGGCGGTCCCTGCAGCCCGACCAGATCCCCCACTTCGTGATGGACCTGCGCGAGCAGGCCACCGACATCTCGGCCGCCGCCCGGACCGTGCGCGCACTGGAGCCGGGCCTGCCGCTCGTGCTGCACGCCCACTCCACCGGCGGGCTCACCGGGGCGCTGTGGGCGCATGCGCACCGCAACGCCGTGGGCACCGACGCCGGGCCCGACGTGCTGGTGCTCGACTCGCCGTTCCTCGACCTCTGGGCGTCCGAGTTCCAGCGCGGCGTCGGCACGCGACTGCTGGACACCGTCGGCCGCCTCGCTGCCACCGCGATCGTGAAGGACAGCCCCTCGCGGTACGCGGAGCATCTCCTGGCCGCCAACGGCGGGCGCTGGGAGTTCGACACGACCCTGAAACGGCCCCAGGGGCTGCCCAGCCGGGTCGGCTGGTTCGTCGCGGTCCGGCGCGGCCAGGCGCGCGTCGCCGCAGGGCTGGAGATCGCGTGCCCGGTGCTGCTGGCACGGTCCGACTCCTCCGGCCCGGACGCGCTCGACAACCCGCTCCTCGACGCACAGGACACGGTGCTCGACGTCGAGCAGATGGCCACGCTCGTCCCGTCCCTGGGACACGACGTCACGGAGCTGGTCGTCCCCGGCGCGGTGCACGACCTGACGCTGTCGGCCAGGGGGCCGCGCGAGGCATACCTCGACGGCATGTTGGAATGGACGAACAGCCGGGTGGGCGCCGTCGTCGGCGCCCGGGACGCGACCTGAGGCCGGCACGCAGGACCGCACGCACGACCACCTGCACCACCATCCGCACGACCACTCAGCACCGAGACACGAGGGACAGCCAGTGACCTATTTCGAGGGGCCGTTCCAAGCCCTCGCCCATCGCGGATTCGCACACGCCTCGGTCGGTACCGAGGGCCTGGAGAACTCGCTGGCGGCGTTCGGCGCCGCCGTCGACCTCGGCTTCCGGTACGTGGAGACGGACGCGCACGGCACCGCCGACGGCGTAGCGGTCGCGCTGCACGACGAGTCCCTCGACCGCACCACCGACGGCGCCGGCCTCGTGGCCGAGCTGCCGTGGTCCGACGTCAGCGAGGCCCGCATCGGCGGCGTCGAACCGGTGCCGATGCTCGAGGACGTCCTGGGCGGCTGGCCGGAGCTGCGCGTGAACATCGACGTCAAGCACGCCTCCGGCGTGGGCCCAGTGGCCCGCGCCGTCGAGAAGACGTCGTCCTGGGACCGCGTGTGCGTCACCTCCTTCGACGCCGCGCGGCGCCGGGCCACGCTCGCCAAGCTGTCCCGCCCGGTGGCCACGTCCGCCGGACGCAACGAGATCAGGGGATTCCTCACCGGCGTGCGCCTGCGCACCCGCCCGCTGGCCCGCCGCTCCCTGCGCGACGTCGACGCGCTGCAGGTCCCCGTGCGCGAGAAGTCCGTCACGGTGGTCGACGCCGCATCCATCGAGGTGGCGCACGCCCTCGGCAAGAAGGTGCACGTCTGGACCATCAACGACCGCGACGAGATGGGCCAGCTGATCGACCTGGGCGTCGACGGCCTGGTGACGGACCGCGCGGACCTGCTCAAGGACCTCCTGATCGAGCGGGGTCTCTGGGAGTGAGCCCGCCCGCGGCGTCTCCTCCTCGAACCTGGCCGACCGATCATCACCCTGGTGGCAGGTGCGGGGTGGGCTGACGCTCGTTCGGCTGGAGCCCGGGTTTGCGGGCTCTGCCGAACAGTTCAGGCTGGGCGGATCAGGCGGGTCCAGGCCGAACGAATTTCAGCCCACCTGGCACCCGCCCGCCGAGGTCACCGTGCCATCGGTGTACAGCCCGACACCCGGCCCGGCTCAGCGCAACCAGTTCAGCCCAGTCCAGCAGGGCTCAGCCCAGCGTCAGCGTGACCGGCGTGCCCGGTCCCTGCGTCGGCGGCTCCTTCGAGACCTCCGCGTAGGCGGCGGCCAGCAGCGTCGGGTCGGGGCCTTCCAGGCGGACGGGCTTCGCGACGTCGTCCAGCACCACGAACCGCAGCAGGTCGCCGCGGGTCTTCTTGTCGCGCCGCATGGCGGCCAGCAGCTGGTCCCAACGGTCGCCCCGGTAGTGCACGGGGAGCCCGAGCGAGGACAGGATGGCGCGGTGCCGGTCGGCGACGTCGTCGGGCAGCTTGCCTGCCATGCGCGCGAGCTCGGCGGCGAAGACCATGCCGACACTCACCGCGGCGCCGTGGCGCCACTGGTACCGCTCGGCCAGCTCGATCGCGTGGCCCAGGGTGTGCCCGTAGTTCAGGATCTCCCGCAGGCCCGCCTCCTTGAGGTCCTCGCCGACGACCTGCGCCTTGACCCGGACCGAACGCTCGACGAGCTCGGCGACGACCGCCCAGGTCTCGTCGGTGGCTTCGGTGCCCGCCCAGTTCCGCAGCTCGTCGACGTGCGCCTCGACCAGCTCCAGGATGACCGGGTCGGCGATGAAGCCGGTCTTGACGACCTCCGCAAGGCCCGCGACCAGGTCCCACTTGTCGAGCGAGCCGAGGGCCGCCAGGTCGCACAGCACGCCCGCCGGCGGGTGGAACGCACCGACGAGGTTCTTGCCCTCCGACGTGTTGATGCCCGTCTTGCCGCCCACCGCGGCGTCGACCATCGCGAGCAGCGTGGTCGGAACGTGCACCACGCGGATCCCGCGCAGCCAGGTGGCGGCCACGAAGCCCGCGAGGTCCGTGGTGGCTCCGCCGCCGACCCCGATGATCGCGTCCGACCGCGTGAAGTCCAGCTGGCCCAGCAGCCCCCACAGGAACGCCGCGACCTGAGGCGTCTTGGCCTCCTCGGCGTCGGGCACCTCCGCGACGAACGCCTCGTACCCGCCGGCCTTCAGGTCCTCCGCGATCGCGTCGGCGGTCGCGGACAGCGCGGCCGGGTGGACCACCATCACCTTGCGGGCCGGGCCGACCAGCGCGGGCAGCTCACCCAGCAGGTGGCGGCCGATGACGACGTCGTAGGGGGCGTCTCCCCGCACGGTGACCCGCGTGGGGACGCTCTCGGTGCTCACGTGGTGCTCTCCTCGTTCTTCTTGGGGTCCATCAGCTCGCCTGCCGTGACCTCAAGGCCCAGCGCCTCGATGATCTCGGCGGCCACCTGCTCGCCGGGCCGTTCGCTCGAGACGATCGTCAGCGTCGCGAGCCGCTCGTACGTGGGCCGCCGCTCGGTCATCAGCTTCTGCCACTGCGCGCGCGGGTTGCCCAGCAGCAGCGGCCGGGCCTGGTTCATGCCTACCCGCTGGGCGGCGATCGCCAGCGGCACGTCCAGGAAGACGACCTGCCCGCCGTCGGCCGTGTACTTCTCGAGTGCCTCCTGGGTGGCGGGGTTCATGACCGCTCCACCACCGAGGGACAGGACGCCGTCGTGCTCCGCGAGGGCGGTGAGCACCGCCGCGCGCTCCAGCTCGCGGAAGCGGGGCTCGCCGTCGTCCACGAAGATCTCGCTGACGGGCTTGCCCGCGCTCGCCTCGATGTCCGTGTCGGTGTCGCGGACCGTGACACCGAGGCCCGCGGCGAGGATGCGCCCGACCTTGGACTTGCCGGAGCCGGGCGGGCCGATCATCACGGCGACCGGGCCGCTCACTGCAGCAGCTCCGGGATGGCGGCGACGTAGGACTCCATGTTGCGGCGCACCTCGGCCACGGAGTCGCCGCCGAACTTCTCGACCGCGGCCTCGGCCAGGGTGAGCGCGACCATCGCCTCGGCGACGACGGCGGCGGGCGGCACCGCGCACACGTCGGACCGCTGGTGGTGCGCCGTGACGGGCTCACCGGTGGCGGTGTCCACGGTCGGCAGCGCACGCGGCACCGTCGAGATGGGCTTCATCGCCGCACGGACGCGCACGACCTCACCGTTCGACATGCCGCCCTCGATGCCGCCCGCGCGGTTGGTCGTGCGGCGGATCCGGCCCGGCGTCGCTCCGTCCGGCCCGGCCACGGACTCGCGCACGATCTCGTCGTGGGCCTCGGTGCCGCGGCGGCGTGCGGTGCGGAAGCCGTCGCCGACCTCGACGCCCTTGATCGCCTGGATCCCCATGAGGGCGGCGGCGAGGCGGGCGTCCAGCCGACGGTCGCCCTGCACGTAGGTACCCAGACCGGACGGCACGCCGTAGGCGAGCACCTCGACGACGCCGCCGAGCGTGTCACCGTCCTTCTTGGCCAGGTCGATCTCCTCGACCATGAGCTTCGAGGAGGAGGCGTCGAGGCAGCGCACCGGGTCGGCGTCGAGCGCGGCGAGGTCGTCAGGAGTCGGCAGCGCGGAGTCGTCGGGCACCGCGGCACCCCCGATGGCAACCACGTGCGAGACCAGGCGGATGCCGAGACCCTGCTCCAGGAACTTCGCGGCCGCGACGCCGAGCGCCACGCGGGCCGCCGTCTCGCGGGCCGACGCACGCTCCAGCACCGGGCGGGCGTCCTCGAAGCCGTACTTGCGCATGCCGATGAGGTCGGCGTGGCCCGGGCGCGGGCGCGTCAGCGGCCGGTTGCGGGCCACCTCGCGCTCGTCGCCCGTCCCGGCGTCGACCATGAGCGCCTCCGGCGGCACCGGGTCGGCCGACATGACGTCGGTCCACTTGGGCCACTCGGTGTTGGCGATCTCGATGGCGAGCGGACCGCCCTGCGTGATCCCGTGGCGCAGCCCGCCGAGCACCCGCACCTCGTCCTGCTCGAACTTCATGCGCGCGCCCCGGCCATAACCGAGGCGGCGGCGCGCGAGCGCGCTCTGAATGTCCTCCGTTGTCAGCTCCACCCCGGCGGGCAGACCCTCCATCACGCCCACGAGGGCAGGACCGTGCGACTCACCCGATGTCAACCAACGCAGCATGGCGCGATTGTTTCACGCGCGTGACGCAGGCGGCGCCCGCTGTCCACAGGCCGTCAGGCCAGCGCCCTCCGCAGAGCCTCGTCCATCGCGGCGAGCGGCGCGGGGCGGCCGGTCATCAGGCGTACCTGCTCGGCGGCCTGGTGCAGGAGCATGCGCTCGCCGCCCACGGTGTCGGCCCCCAGCGCGGCCCAGGCGGACTGCAGGGCGGTGGGGCGGGGGTCGTAGACGACGTCGAGGAGCACGCCGCGGGGCTTCTCCCCTGCGCCGGTCAGCAGACCGGTCAGCAGTGGCGCCCACTGGTCGGCAGCGTACTTCGGCGTCGTCGAGACGACGGCGTCCGCGACCGCGAGGGCCGACGTCGTCGCCCGCTCGTCGAACACCTCGAATGACGGGCTCACGCCCATCCGCGCGACGGCCGCGCGCAGCGGGCCGATCCGGTCGAGGGAGCGTACGAAGACCCGCGGCGAGACGCAGCCGAGCTCCGCCACCGCCGCGAGGGCCGACGCCGCCGTCGCCCCGCCGCCGAGGATCACCGCGTCGGCGACGCCGCGGGCGCCGAGGCCCTCGCGCAGCGCCGCGACGATGCCATGGACGTCGGTGTTCGTGCCGGTGGTGGTGACGGCGCCCCTGCCGGAGCGTCCCGCCGCAGATCCCCCGGCCGCGGAGAACAGCACCGTGTTGACGGCGCCCACCGCCTCGGCGAGCGGGTCCACGTGATCCAGGAGCGGGATCACCACCTGCTTGAGCGGCATGGTCAGGCTCAGGCCTGCCCAGCCGGCGTCGACGTCGCGCAGGAAGCCCTCCAGGGCACCCTCCGTGACGTCGTGCACGCCGTACTGCCAGCCGTCCAGGCCCAGGGCCCGGTAGGCCGCACCGTGCAGCACCGGGGACAGGGAGTGCGCGACGGGGTGGCCGAGTACGGCGGCCCGGCGGGTGGTCGTGGTGCTCATGCTCAGTACCCGTTCTCCGCTGCCCAGACCTGGTACTCGTCCTTGAAGGCCAGGAACTCGTTGTAGTCGTCGGTGAACTTCGTCTCCTGCGTGTCCAGGTTCACCGTCACGTACCACCGCCATGGCCCCTCGGGCGCCTTCAGGACCGCTTCGATCGACGCCTTGCTCGGTGCGCCGATGGCGGTCGGCGGCAGTCCCTTGACCACGCGCGAGGCGTAGGGGAACGACTTGTCCTGGAACTCCGCCGACGTGATCTCGTGCGACGGCTTCTTGCGGCCGTAGGAGTCGATGGCGTCCAGACCGAGCGCCTCGTCCGCCGCAAGCCGGTTCTCGATCACCCGGGCGACCTGGCCCCGGTAGTCGTCCGGCGCTTCCCGCTCGACCAGCGACGCCTTGATGATCAGGTCGTTGCGCTGGTCGGCCGGCACGTTCAGCTCGTTCAGCTCCTGCACGGTCAGGGCCACCATCTGCCCCAGCACGTCCGCCGCGCTCGTGCTGTCCGGCTTGACCTCGTAGGTGTTGGCCGCCAGCCAGCCCTCCAGGTGCCCGCCCGCCTCTGCGGGCAGGCCCAGGGCCGCCGGGTCGGCCAGCGCCGCCTTGACGTCCGCCTCGGGCCAGCCCGTCTGGATCATCATCTGCTCGATCTGCGCGACCGTGCTGCCCTCGATGACGGTCAGGCCGGTCCGGTCCACGTTGTTCTGCGCCAGCAGCGCCACGGCGGACGCCGCGCTCATCCGCAGCTTCATCTCCCGGGTGCCTGGCTGGATCGACGCGGCGTCCGGGTTCGCGTTGAACGCCCGCACGAACGCCTCGGCGCTGGCGACCACGTCCTGCGCCGCGAGCTCCGCGCCGATCGTATAGCCGTTGCCCTGGGGCACCTCGACCACTACCGCCTCGCCGCCCGCGCCCTCGTAGTCCGGCGCGGCCAGCGGGGTGCGGATACCGAAGAGGTAGCCGTCGTTCATCACCGTCCACGCGCCCAGGCCGCCGACCACGAGCAGGACGGCGACCACTGCGACGACCAGCGGTCGCCTGGACCGCTTCTGCCGCCTGTCCCGCCTGCCTCCGCGCCGGTCACCCCCGGCGGCCCTGTCGCGCCTGCCTCCGGACGTGTCCCGATCCCCTCGTCGGCCGCGAGAGCCGCTGGCGTGCCGCGGTGGCCCCTGATAACTCACTCCGGGAAGGGCCTCGGTCACGCTCGCTCCATCCTCTGCGCTGCCTGGATCGGTGTTGATCCATGCCTGGTCACGCCCGGGCGCGCGACATCGCGATCGCATGTCACGATCGCATCACAGCCCGGGTGCCGCGAACGCTACCCCGATCGGCACGTCCGCGGCCAACTCCCGAATTCCCCGCACCGGACCCTCGAGAAGGCCCGCTACCTGGGAATTCACCCGTTCGCGGCCTCCCACTCACGCAGTTCCTGGACGTTTCGCTGGTGCTCCTCGAAGTCCTCGGCGAACTTCGTCTCGCCGGTGTCGAGGTTGACCGTCACCCAGAACTTCCAGTCCCCGGGCGTCGGGTTGAGGACCGCGTCGACGGACACCTCGCCGGGGTTGGCGATCGGGCCCGGCGGCAGGCCGGTGTGCTCGTAGGTGTTGTACCGGTTCTTCGCGTTGTTGAGGTCGGCTCGCGTCAGCTCGGTGCCCGGCTTGCCGGCCCCGTACGCGACGGCGGCGTCGATCTGGAGGAACGTGTCGTCGTCCAGCCGGTTCTCGATGGCGCGCGCGATCTTTGGCTTGTCGTCGCTGTGCAGGCCCTCGCGCTCGACGAGCGACGCCTTGGTCAGCACCGTCTGCCACTGCCTGGCGGGGACGCCCTTCTCCTGCAGCAAGCTCTTGGTGCGCTCGACCATCTGCGAGAGCAGCCCCGCGGCCGAGTCGTCCGGCTCCAGCGTGTAGGTGTCCGGGTACAGCCAGCCCTCGACCTTGCCGCGGGCCTCCTCGGGCAGGCCGATCTCCGCCGGGTCCTTCAGCGCTGCCTGGAAGTCCTTGGCGGGCAGCCCGCTGACCTGCACGGCGCGCTCGACCACCTGGTCGGCCGTGTAGCCCTCCGGGATCGTGAGCTGCAGGTTGACCGTGTCGTTCTTGACGAGCAGCGCCACCGCGTCGCTCGCGGGCATCTCCTCGAGCATGGTGTGGGTGCCCGGGCGGATCAGCACCGAGTCCGGGTTCGCCTCGAACGCGGCGGTGAACGCGGCGACGCTCGCCACGACACCTGCGTCGTAGAGCACCTCGCCCATGGCGGTGCCGGAGGCACCCTCGGGGATCTCGACGTCGACCTGGTCGCCGCCGGGTCCGGGGAAGTCCTTGGACTCCAGCGGGTTGGACAGGCCGGTCAGGGACCCGAGGTTCAGCCAGACGGCGTAGCCGGACCCGCCGACCAGGACGAGGGCGATCAGGAGGACGACGAGGGAACGGCCGTGCCGGTTCCGCCGTCGGCGGCGCTGGGCCCTTCTGCTCGATCTCGGTTCAGGGAACGAGGGGTCTTCCTGGTTACGCGGGGGCGCCGTGAAGAGATCCGTCACCGGAGACTCACTGTCCTTCGTTGGGGGGCGACTAGGTCATTCGTGCGTGGTCATTCGTGCGTGTCTGGCACGGTCCGCGCCTCGACGAGCTCGCCGGCGCGCTCCCCCTTCGCCCGCTCCGCGTCGAGTGCAGATTGCAGAATGATAACGGCTGCGGCCTGATCGATCACAGACCTGTGCCGCTTGGTCTTTCGACCGGCCGCGTGGAGCGCCTGGTGCGCCGAGACCGTGGTCATCCGTTCGTCCACGAGCCGGACCTCAGCGGCCTCCCCGGCCGCGGCGAGCGCGACGACCAGGCGGGCCGCGAAGGCCCGCGCGTCGGCCGTCGCGGCGCCCTCCTTGCCCGACAGATGCCTGGGCAGCCCGACATAGACGACGACGGCGAAGCGTTCCTCCGCCTCGGCGACGATCCGGGCGACGTCGGCGGTGGTGCCACGGGCGCTCTTGCCGCTGCCGCCCTTACCGCCGCCGCCCTTGCCCCCGGGCGCCAGCACCCGCGGCACCGTCTCCACCGGGGTGGCGACGAGGCCGTCGGGGTCGCTCGCGGCGAGCCCGATCCGGGCCATGCCGACGTCGACCCCGAGCCGGGCCCCGCGAGGGAGGCCGGGCTCGGAGGTCTCGACAGGCTCGGCCGCCGAAGGCAAGGGCTCGACAGGCACAGGCGTCAGGCGCCGACGGCGGCCAGGCGGACGCTCTCGGCGATACCCGCCAGCGCCTCGCCCAGCTTGGCCGGGTCCGTGCCGCCGCCCTGGGCCATGTCCGGCTTGCCACCGCCACCGCCACCGAGCGTCTGGGCCGCCGTGCGGACCAGGTCGCCGGCCTTGTAGCCGGCCTCGCGAGCGGCGGCGTTGGTCACGACCACCACGACCGGCCGGCCGCCCGAGACGCCACCGGCGGCGGCCACGACGGGCTCGGCCTCGCCGAGCCGTCCGCGCACGTCGAGCACGAGGGCGCGCAGGTCGTCGGCCTGGGCCTCGCCGGCGTCGTGCGCGATGACGCGGACGTCGCCCACCCGAGGTGCCTCGGCGGCGAGCTTGCCGGCCGTGGCCAGGAGCTGACCCTGCCGCAGCCCGGCGAGCTCCTTCTCGGCCTCCTTGAGGCGGGACACGAGCGAGTTCACGCGGTCGGGAAGCTCCTCGGCGCGCGTGTTGAGCAGCCCCGTGAGCTGGCCCACCAGGGCATGCTCCTTGGCCTGGAACCCGTACGCACCGTCGCCCACGAGGGCGTCGACCCGGCGCACGCCCGAGCCGATGGACGACTCGCCCAGCAGCGTCACGCGGCCCAGCTGGCCCGTCTGCTTGACGTGCGTACCGGCGCACAGCTCGCGCGACCAGTCGTCACCGATGGAGACCACGCGCACGACGTCGCCGTACTTCTCGCCGAACAGCGCCATGGCGCCGGCCTCGCGGGCCTGGGCGATCGGCATGAGCTGGTCGGTCACCTCGAGGTTGTCGGCGAGGCGCACGTTGACTCGCTCTTCGATCTCCGACAGCGCCGAGGCCGGCACGGCCGACGGCGAGCGGAAGTCGAACCGGATGCGGCTCGGGGCGTTCTCGGAACCGGCCTGCGTGCGGTCCTGGCCCACGAGCTCGTGCAGCGCCTTGTGGATCATGTGCGTGGCCGAGTGGGCACGGCTGATGGCCTTGCGGCGCTCCGTGTCGATCTGCGCGGTGCCGGGGTCGCCCAGCGCCACGGTGCCCTCGATGAGGCGCCCGCGGTGCACGCTCAGGCCCTTGATGGGGCGCTGCACGTCGTCGACCTCGATGGTGGCGCCGGCGTCGAGCACGATGGTGCCGTGGTCGGCGAGCTGGCCACCGGCCTCGGCGTAGAACGGGGTGCGGTCAAGGATGACCTCGACCTCGGCAGGGGCGGTGACGGCAGGGGCGGGCACGCCGCCGGACAGCAGGCCGGTCACACGCACGGAGGCGTCCGTCTGCGTGTATCCGAGGAACTCGACCGGGGCCGACAGCTCCTTCTCCAGGGCCTCGTACGCGGCGACGTCGGCCCCGCCCGTGCGCTTGGCCAGCGCGTCGGCGCGGGCACGTGTGCGCTGCTCCTGCATGAGGGAGCGGAAGGCCTGCTCGTCGACCTGGACGCCCTGCTCGGCGGCCATCTCGAGGGTCAGGTCGATCGGGAAGCCGTAGGTGTCGTGCAGCTGGAAGGCGGCCTCGCCCGGCAGCACGCCACCCTCGCCGCCCGAGCTCTTCTTCAGGTTCGCCACTGCCGTGTCCAGGATCGTGGTGCCGGAGGCCAGCGTGCGCCGGAAGGCCTCCTCCTCGGCGTAGGCCACGGCGGAGATCTGGTCGAAGTTCTCTGCGAGCTCCGGGTAGGAGGCAGCCATGGCGTCCTTGGAGACGGGCAGCAGCGAGGGCAGGGCGAGGCCGTCGACGCCGAGCAGGCGCATGGCGCGCACGGAGCGGCGCAGCAGACGGCGCAGCACGTAGCCGCGGCCCTCGTTGGAGGGGCGCACGCCGTCGCCGATGATCATCAGGGCCGAGCGGACGTGGTCGGCCACGACGCGCATGCGGACGTCGTCGTCACGGTTCTCGCCGTAGATCCTGCCGCTGAGCTTCTGGGCGGCCTCGATGACGGGGAAGACCTCGTCGATCTCGTACATGTTGTCCTTGCCCTGCAGCAGGAAGGCAACACGCTCGAGACCCATGCCGGTGTCGATGTTCTTGTTGGCGAGCTCCCCGAGGATGCGGAACTCCTCCTTGGACCTCACCTCGTCGATCTCGTACTGCATGAACACGAGGTTCCAGATCTCGACGAAGCGGTCACCGCCCTCGTCGATCAGGGGGCCGCCGTCGGGGCCGTAGGCGGCGCCGCGGTCGTAGAAGATCTCCGAGCATGGGCCGGCCGGGCCGGGCTGGCCGGTGGACCAGTAGTTGTCCTTCTTGCCGAGCCCCTGGATGCGCTCGTCGGGCAGGCCGACGATGTCCTTCCAGAGCTGGCGGGCCTCGTCGTCCTCGTAGTAGACGGTGACCCACAGCTTGTCGGGGTCGATGCCCAGCTTGCCGTCGTCCAGCGAGCCGGTCAGGAAGTCCCAGGCCATGCGGATGGCGTCGGCCTTGAAGTAGTCACCGAACGAGAAGTTGCCGTTCATCTGGAAGAACGTGCCGTGGCGCGTCGTCTTGCCTACGTCCTCGATGTCGAGGGTGCGCACGCACTTCTGCACGCTCGTGGCGCGCTTCCACGGCGGCGTCTGCTGCGCCGTCATGTACGGGATGAACGGCACCATGCCCGCGATCGTGAACAGCGTCGACGGGTCCGGCGAGATCAACGACGCAGACGGCACCACCGCGTGACCCTGAGCTTCGAAGTAGTCGAGCCAACGCTTGCGGATCTCGGCGGTGCGCATGAGGTCAGTGATCCTTCTTCTCGGTCGTGCGGAATTGGTCGTACGGGAACTGGTCGTGCGGAAGTGCGGTGAATCGCGGGTGGGACGCGCGAGTCGCGTCCGGATCCGGACGCGACTCTATTCTGCCGCTGGTAGTGCCGCGGACGGAAACTGAATGCTGCTGTACGGCCGACGAGCTGGGAACGGGCTAGCGCTGGTGGCCCGGCAGCTCGCCCCGGAGGGAAGCCATGAGCTCGGCCTCGCGCTCGGCGCGCGCCGTGGCGAAGTCCGACCGGAAGCCGCGCGCCATCCGGTTCAGCCGGACGCCCGCCTCGTCCACGGCGGCCGCGGCGCGCTCGCTCACCGCTTCGGGCGTGTAGCGCGCGACCACCTGGCGGCCCTTGCGGATGACGACGACCGTGACGGCCACCCCGACACCCACCCAGAACAGCCGGCGGATCATGCTCCGGCCTCGGTGTGCTTGCCGGACCGGCCCTTGGCCTGGCCGAACGCCTGGCGCACGCCGTAGGAGAACGCGGCGACCTTGACGAGCGGCTTGCCGAGCGTCGCCGCGTACAGCCCGGTCAGCGCGGACACGTTCTCGCTGACCGACGCCGCCGAGGTCGTGATCGTGTCGACCTTGACGAGCTGGGTGTTCGCGGACGCGACGGTGGCCGCTGCCTCGTCGAGGATCGGCACGGAGTGTTCCGTGACGTCACGGACGCTGGAGCGCGCCTCGTCGAGGAGCTTGCCCAGCTTCCACAGGGGAACGGCGAGAAAGCCCACGAGGAGCACGAACGCGATGGCCGCGATCAGTCCCGCCACGTCTCCGAGGTCGCCGAAGGTCATGCGCAAACTCCTACCTGAAGGTCCGCTGGAGGTCAGCCGGTACCCGGCCGGACGCTCTGCCTGAGCTGTCTGCCGGAACCGTTTGTCACCCTATCCCGGACGCCGCCGCCCGCGCCCCGCGACGTCAGCGCGCCGCGAGAAAGACAAGCCGCGAGAAAGACAACAAGACGCCCCGTCTGCGCCGAAGCGCGGACGGGGCGTCCTGTACTTGCTGCACTACTGCTGTGCAGGCCGGATCAGCGAGCGTAGAACTCGACGACCATCTGCACGTCGCAGGTCACGGGGACCTCGACACGCTTCGGCTTGCGGGTCATCGTGGCCGACAGCTTCTCGAGCTGCACGTCCAGGTAACCCGGCAGGGCCGGCAGCACGTCGCGGTGCGCGCCGGCGGCTGCGACCTGGAACGGCACGGTGGCCTGGCTCTTCGGCTTGACCTGGATGGTCTGGCCCGGCTTCACGCGGAACGAGGGACGGTCCACGATCTTGCCGTCCACGAGGATGTGGCGGTGCGTCACGTGCTGACGCGCCTGCAGGATCGTGCGGCCGAAGCCGGCACGCAGCACGACGGCGTCCAGACGGGTCTCGAGGTCCTCGACCATGACCTCACCGGTCAGGCCGGCCTGCTTGCGGGCGTTCTCGTACACCTTGAGCAGCTGCTTCTCGCGGAGCATGTACTGCGCACGCAGACGCTGCTTCTCGCGGAGACGCACCGCGTAGTCCGACTCGGTGCGGCGACGGGCGCGGCCGTGCTCACCGGGCGGGTAGGGGCGCTTCTCGAAGTGCTTGACGGCCTTGGGCGTGAGCGCGAGGCCCAGCTTGCGGCTCAGGCGCACCTGACGGCGCGCACGGGTCACAGAAGTCACTGTGAATTCCTGTCCTGTAGTGAATGAAGGTCACACCCGCGCACAGCTCTCCCGCGAAGGGAGGACCACACCGGGTGCGGGACCAGCCGATGGAACGGGCGGCTGGATCAGTGATCCGACCATCCCGTTCGCGGGGCCGAGGTCCCAGGGAGTCGCCATGGGCAACCTGTACATCGTAACGCACGTGAGGAGATCAGCCTGCCGTGGGGCCGGTCACTTCCCCTCGCTGCCGAGGATCCCCCTGATGCGCTCCAGCCGCTCCGACACCTGCCGCTCGTAGCCGCGGTCGCTCGGGTCGTAGTAGCGCGAGCCGGCCAGGACGTCGGGCAGGTACTGCTGCGGCGCGACGCCGTGCGGCCAGTCGTGCGCGTAGCGGTAGCCGTCGCCGTGCCCCATCTGCTTCGCGCCCGAGTAGTGCGCGTCGCGCAGGTGCGGCGGTACGGTGCCGATCCGCCCGGCGCGTACGTCCGCGAGTGCCGCGTTGATGCCCGCGTAGGCGGCGTTCGACTTCGGTGCGGTGGCGAGGTGCACGACGGCCTCGGCCAGGACGAGCTGCCCCTCTGGCATCCCGATGAGCTGTACCGCCTGCGCGGCGGCGACGGCGGTCTGCAGGGCGGAGGGGTCCGCCATGCCGACGTCCTCTGCGGCGGAGATGACCAGGCGCCGGGCGATGAAGCGTGGGTCCTCCCCTGCGGCGACCATGCGGGCGAGGTAGTGCAGGGCGGCGTCGACGTCGGATCCGCGGATGGACTTGATGAAGGCGGAGATGACGTCGTAGTGCTGGTCGCCGTCGCGGTCGTAGCGGACGGCGGCGACGTCGACGGCGCGCTCGACGTCGGGCAGGCCGATGCGCGGCACGGTGTCGCCGCCGTCCCCGGTCGCCTGGACGTCGTCCGACAGCACGGCGCCCGCCGCGGCCTCCAGGATGGTGAGCGCCTTGCGGGCGTCGCCGCCGGAGAGCCGCAGGAGGTGATCGGTCGCTTCGTCGTCGAGCTCGACCGACCCGCCGAGGCCACGTTCGTCGGTCACGGCGCGCAGGATCAGCTCACGGACGTGCTCGGTCTCCAGGGGACGGAGCGTGAGCAGCAGCGAGCGGGACAGCAGGGGCGAGTTCACGGAGAAGCTGGGGTTCTCTGTGGTCGCGGCGACGAGCGTGACCCACCGGTTCTCGACGCTGGGCAGCAGGGCGTCCTGCTGCGACTTGGAGAAGCGGTGCACCTCGTCGACGAACAGCACGGTCTCGTCGCCGCCCGTGGCGAGGCGGCGCCGGGCGTCCTCCACCACCTGGCGTACGTCCTTGACGCCCGCGGTGACGGCGCTCAGCTCGACGAAGCGGCGCCCGGACACGGTGGCGACGAGGTAGGCGAGCGTGGTCTTTCCGGTACCGGGCGGACCCCACAGGATCACGGACGACGGCGCCGCACGGCCGCCCGCCGCGGGTTCGATGAGCCGGCGCAGCGGGGACCCTGGCTCCAGCAGGTGCTGCTGCCCGGCGATCTCGTCGACGGTGGCCGGGCGCATGCGCACGGCGAGGGGTGACGACGCCCGAGCGGCCGGGGTGCCGGCCGTGTCGGTAGTCGCGGCATCGAAGAGATCGACCATGCCCCCAGCCTACGGACGCTCACCGACATACCGGTCCGCGCGGAGGTGCCGCGCGTCACGCCGCCTGTCACGCCGCCCGTCGCGCCCGGTTCAGCCGGCGCCGTCCACCGGCTTCTCGTGGGGCGGGTCGACGTCGCCGGGCAGGTCGGCCCCGTCATCGGGAGCGCCGTCCTCGGGATCCTTGCGGAGCGTGCCGTACACGGACCAGGCGACGGCGATGAGCGGGACGGCGACGATCGCGCCGAGGATGCCGCCCACCACGGTCCCGCAGGTCACGCCCAGCGCGACCACCACCGGGTGCAACGAGACCTGCTTGCCCATGATGAGCGGCTGCAGCACGTGCCCCTCGAGCTGGCCGATGCCCGCGATGCCGAGGGTGACGATGAGCGCCGTCAGGAGCCCGTCGGCCGCGAGCGCCACGACCGCCGCGATGATCATGGCCAGCGGGGCGCCGATGAGCGGGATGAAGGTACCGATGAAGACCAGCACGGCCAGGGGCGCCGCGAGGGGCACCCCGAGGATCGACAGGAAGATCCCGGCCAGGATGCCGTTGGTGATCGCGACGAGCACGATGCCGCGAGTGTAGCCGGAGAACGTGTACCAGCCGGCGCCCGCGACGGCGTGCCAGACGGTCCGGGTGCGGGCAGGCACCTGGGACATGAACCAGCGCCACATCGTGGCGCCGGACGCGAGGAAGAAGATGGTGCAGAAGATCGCGAGCACGAGGACGGCGACGCCCTCGACGATCGATCCGGCGCTCTCGGCGGCCGTGCCCACGAGGGTCTGGGCGTTCTCCTGGATCCAGCTGGCGGCGTCATCGATCCACTGGTCGCGCGTATCGACCTCGACGTTGACCGGGAACGAGTTGTTCTCGATCAGGTCGACGATCTGGTCGATGCCGGTGTTGAACTCCCCCGCGAGTCGTTCCCACTGGCCGGCAACCGACACGATGACGTAGGTGAGGAGACCGCCGATGACCAGCACGCCGGACAGGATGGCGGCGGCCGTGGCCAGGGGGCGGGGCATCACCCGGTCGTAGAGGTCGGTCAGCGGGTTGAGCACCGCGGTGATGACGAGCGCCAGGAACACGGCGACGAAGACGATCAGGACCTGCGTGACTGCCCAGAAGACCAGGGCGATGCCCGCGACGAGCACCATCAGGCGCCACGACCAGCCGGCGGAGGTGCGCAGCCAGGGTGGTGGCGCGCTCCCGGCTGACGCCGGGTCGCTGGTGGTGGCGCGGGGCGTGGTCTTCCGGGGTGGTGCGGGGTCAGGCACCGAGTCAGTCTGCCTCATCGCCGGGCGCCGCGCCCGACGCCACGACCGGCGCCGGAGTCTTGCGCAGCGTACTGATCACCGCCCACGTCACCGCGGTGAGCGGCACGGCGACGACGGCGCCGAGCAGGCCACCGAGCACCGAGCCCCCGGCCACGACGAGCGCCATCACCACGGGGTGCAGCGAGACCTGCTTGCCGGTGATCAGCGGCTGCAGGACGTTGGCGTCGATCTGTGCCACGACCACCATGCCGATGAGCACGACGAGCGCCAGCACGGGGCCCTTCGCAGCGAGGGCGACGAGCGCGGCGACGACGATGGCGGCGACCGGGCCGATCATGGGCACGAACGCCCCGAGGAACACCACCACGGACAGCGGGAGCGCCAGCGGCACGCCCACGACCGTCAGGAAGACGCCGGCCAGCACGCCGTCGGCCAGGGCGACGAAGAACATGCCGCGCGTGAACCCGGAGAACGCCGTCCAGCCCGCGCCCGCGGCGCTCTCCCAGCGGTCGTGCCGGTCGGCGGGGACCAGGGACAGCACCCAGCGCCACATGCGGCTGCCCTGGGTCAGGAAGAACACCGTGCAGAAGATCGCGAGCACGACGGCGGTCGCGCCCTCGCCGATGATCCCGGCGCTCTGGGCGGCGGTGCCCGCGTACGAGCCGGCGTTGTCCTGGAGCCAGGCGCCGCCGTCCTTCAGCCACTGGCCGGGCGTGCCAAGGCTCGCTACGAGCGGGATGTCGGTGACCAGCGCCGCGAGGTCCGTGAGACCTGTGCCGAACTCCGCGGCCAGCTCCTCCCAGCGGCTCACGACGGAGGAGACCACGTACGTCACGAGCCCGCCGACGGCGAGCACCGCGGTCAGCAGGGAAGCGGCCATCGCCAGCCCGCGGGGCATCACGCGGTCGTACAGGTCCCCGAGCGGGAGCAGCACCGAGGTGAAGACCAGGGCGAGGAACAGCGCGACGAACACGAGCTGGACCAGGCTCACCACGTAGAACACCAGGGCCACGGCGAGCCCGATGCCGATCAGCTTCCACGCCAGGTCGCCGGTGGAGCGGATCCAGGGTGCTCCGAACCCTGCCCCCGCCGGAGAGGGCCCTGCCAGAGGCTGCCCTGGCACGGGCTGCGGGGTGGTCGGCGACTCCGCCGCTGTCGTCGGCGCTACCGTCGGCGCGTCAACCGTCATCGCCATGCTCCCACTATTGTTTTTGGGCGAATTGTCCAAGCGGACGTTAGCGGCAGGTCGCATCTGCCGACAACTGGCTCGGCCGTCGGCGCGACACCTGCACGCGAGCGGAGCATACGGCCACGAACCGGGCTATGGGTCCCGGCGCGACACGGCCGCTCCGGACGCGTGCTCGCTCGCGAGCATCGCGTAATTGAGCTCGGTGGCCCACGCGCCGTCGTCGGGCCGGATGTCGCTCTCCACCAGGCGGGCCTCCAGCCGCATGCCGAGGCGCTCGCACACCCGTGCCGACGGCGTGTTCTCCTCGTCGATGCGCGCGAAGACCCGGTGGAAGCCGTAGACCTCGAACGCGAGGCCGAGCGCCGCGCGGACGGACTCGGTGGCATAACCGGATCCCGCCACGTCCGGGCGGAACCCGTAGCCCACCTCCGCCTGTCCGGTGCCGGGCGCCCACTTCAGGAGCACCTCGCCGATGACGTCCCGGCTCGCGCGGAGGGTCACCGCCATCACCAGCACGTCACCCGACATGGTGAACGGGGCGCCCGACCAGTCGACGAGCTTGCGTGCGGCGAGCTCGGGCGTCCACGGGGGCTGGAACATGTAGCGCGCCACCTGAGGCAGCGAGCGCCACGCGTAGAAGGCGTCGGCGTCCGCGGGGGTGACAGGGCGCAGCTCGAGCCGTTCGGTGGTCAGGGGCCAGTGCGGGGTAGTCACGTTTTGCGAGTCTGCCAGCCGGTGGCGGGTACTCGCACGCACGGTCCACTTCCCACGCGACCCAGGTCACACGCTTTTCGATTCGGAACCCACCCGACCTGCGTGCTATGTTTTTCCACGCACCGAGAAGGCGGAAACGCCGGGAACGGTCCACCTGTCCGGGTGGCGGAATGGCAGACGCGCTAGCTTGAGGTGCTAGTGCCCTTTATCGGGCGTGGGGGTTCAAGTCCCCCTCCGGACACTCGTTGAGACAGCGACTCAGAAGGCCCCCGACCTCCACGTCGGGGGCCTTCTGTGTTGTCAGCACGGGCTCCTCCCGAAGAACTCGCGGATTCTCCGGGAGGAGGGAGCGCTACCCGGCTACCGGCGCGTCCAGAGCTGGTTCGCCGCGCCCGTGCACGTCCAGAGCAGCACCGCGGTGTTGTTGGCGGTGAGGTTGCGGTCGACGTCCAGGCACAGGCCGGACCGCACGCCGCGGATCGTGCCGTCGCCCTGGAACGTCCACTGCTGGTTGTTCCCGCCGTTGCAGTCCCAGAGCTGTACCCGGGTACCCGCCGTCGCGTTGGTCGGGGCGTCGAGGCACTTGCCCAGCGACCGCAGCGTGCCGTCCGTCGGGGTCCACGTCTGGTTCGCTCCCGAGTGGCAGTCCCAGATCGCCAGGCCGGTGCCGTTCGCCGTGGCGCTCCCGGGCACGTCGAGGCAGCGGCCCGATGCGGAGCTGACCAGCGTGCCCGTCGGCGGCTGGGGCGTGCCACCAGGGCTCACCTTGAACAGCGCGACGCCGTGCCCGGCGACCTGCGCGGTGAGCTGACCGGTGGTCGTGCCCGTGGCGCCGGTCCACAGCTCGCGGTACGAGTGCGTGCCGGAGCCGAGCCCGACCTGGCCGAGCGTGGTCGAGATCTGCCGGCTGCCCGAGCCACGGTTGAGCAGGGCGACCGCCACGGAGCCGTCGGCGAGCGGCTTGGCCCAGACCTCGGCGTCACCGTCGTCACGCACCCGGTCCGCCTGCCGCACCAGCGGGTCCTGGTCGATCGCGAGGACGTCGCGGTTGGTGAGGACCGCACGCACGTCGGCGCTCATGTTCCTCAGGTCATTGCCCGCGATGAGCGGGGCGCTGAGCATCGCCCACATGCTCTGGTGCGCGCGGTTCTCCGTGGGTGTCAGCGTGTTCCGCACGCCGACCATGAGCATGTCGGGGTCGTTGTACCGCCCGGGCCGGGTCCACTCGCGCATCGGCTCGATGATGTCGAGGGCTTCCGTGATCCCGACGAAGCAGTCGGCCGACGGCGAGCAGCCCGTCGACCAGGCGTCGTCCAGGTCCTCGGAGGTGCGCCACATGTCCGAGAACTCGCCCCAGCCGGAGTAGGTCGGGGCGGTGTTCGAGTGGGCGCTGTTCGGGTTGATCGAGTAGACGATGGGGCGCCCGGTGGCCTTCAGCGCGTCACCGAACTTCTTGAACACCGCGGCCTGCTCGGCCGCCGTGCCGCGCGGGTCGCACCAGTCGTGCTTGACGTAGTCGACGCCCCACGACGCGAACAGGTTCGCGTCCCGGGTCTCGTTCCCGTACGACGACGTCCCTGGAAGGTTCGCGAAGTACTGGTTGCAGGTCTTCTCCCGCGGGGCGTGGTAGATCCCGAACTTCAGCCCACGGGCATGGATGTAGTCGCCCAGCGCCTTCATCCCCGACGGGAAGCGGTCCGTCCGGGCACGCAGGTTGCCTTGTCCGTCACGGGTGTCCTGCATCCAGCAGTCGTCGACGACGACGTACTGGTACCCGGCGGCCGCCATGCCTGAACTCACCATGGCGTCCGCCGTCTCGCGCACCATCTGCTCGTTGATGTTGCAGTAGAAGGTGTTCCAGCTGTTCCAGCCCAGCGGAGGCAACGGCGCCGGCTCCTCAACGGTCGGGTCGGGCGCAGCAGCGGCCGCAGCAGTGGCCACCTCAGTGGTGGCCGGAGCAGCGGCACCGGCCGCCGGCACGACGGCGAGCATGGACGTGGTCAGTGCGGTCGCGGCGAGCAACGAGAGCAGGCGGCGACGAGACAGATCTTTCACGAGCACTCCTTCGTGCAGTGGTGATGTGGGCGGTGAGTGGTGCTCTACGGGGCGGTCAGGTCGAACCGCCGCACGGTGACCTCGCCGCCGAGGGAGCTGGTGGCGTAGTTGAAGATCCCGAAGCGGTAGCCCATGAAGAACTGCCACGAGTTGCCGAGCGTGAAGCCGGGGCCGAGCCGGGTGAACGTCACGCCGTCGGTGCTGTAGGAGAACGTGGCCTGCCGTCCGGAGCCGGGCCGGATGTCGGCGGTGGCCCGCAACCAGATCCGGCCGCCGCTGACGGCCGCGCTCGCGGCCTCGGTGCCGGTGCCTGTGGTGTTCCAGCTGCCGTCCATCGACAGGCCGTTTGTCATCGAGATCCGGGTGACGCCGTTGTCGCGCCTGACCCCGATCCACGCCGAGGAGTCCCGCAGCATCGCGAGCCCGGCCCGGTCGCCGTCGCGCATGGTGCTGTGGTCGAGCTCGATCGTCGCGGTCGACGACGGGCCCTGGATGCGGTGGGTGAGCGTGTTGCGGGCGTTGTAGAGGTCGTTCGTGACGGTGGCGGTGCGCAGCCGCAGCCCGTTGCTCACCGTGAACCTGTTCGGGTCGGGGTTGTGGTTCCACTCCCAGCGCGGGCCGAGCGCGGGACCGGCGAACGTGTCGGGTCCGATCATCGATGCCACGGTGCGCGACGTCGTGATGTTCGGCTTGGGGTAGGTCGTACCCCAGCGGCCGTTCACGGTCTGCACGGTGGGCCAGCCGTCGGCGGTCCAGCTGATCGGGGCGAGGGCAGGCACCCGGCCGCCGGGGTACGCGTCGACGAACGCCATGTAGTGCCAGTCGCCGTTCTGGGTCTGCACGAGACCGCCCTGGTGCGGCACGCCGCCGCCCGAGATCGGGCTGGGCAGGTCGAGCAGCACCTGGCGCATCTCGTAAGGCCCGAACGGGGAGGTGGACCGCAGCACGTACTGCCCGTTGGCCGGCCGCGTCAGCCAGATGTAGTAGTAGCCGTTCCGCTTGTAGAACCGGGCACCCTCAAGGGTGCCCACGCTCGACGGCGTGGTGAACACCTGCTGGCTGCGCATCTGGCTGAAGCCGTCCGCCGAGAGCTCGGCCACGTGGATCGTGCCGTTGCCGTAGGCGACGTACATCTTGTCGTTGTCGTCGACGAGCAGCCCGGCGTCGTAGTAGCACCCGGGGATCTGGGCGCGCTTGGTCCAGGTGCCGTCGACGGCGGTGGCCGTGTACACGTACGTGCGGTTGAACTCGACGCACCCGATCCAGTAGTAGGTCTGGTTGCTGGGCCGGTAGCCGAACGCGGACGCCCAGATCCCCTTGACATAGGCCCGGCCGCCGGAGAGGTCGTACCTGCTCGACCCGAAGTCCAGGTTCGGCACCGAGTGGCCGGCGTACTCCCAGTTGACCAGGTCGTACGAGCGCAGGATCGGTGCGCCCGGGGAGTAGTGCATCGTGGAGGCGGAGTAGTAGTAGGCGTCGCCGACCCGGATGATGTCGCCGTCGGCGAAGTCCTGCCAGACGACGGGGTTGGTGTAGGTCCCGGTGCTCGGCCCACCACCGACCTTGACGAGCTGCCACTGCTGGTTGCTGCCGTTCCAGTCGGCGTACTGGACGATGTTGCCGCCGTCGGCAGTGGATGCTCCTTGGACCTCGACGGCTTTGCCGCTGTGGCGGGCGATCAGCTGCACGTGGCCGTCTACGTCCTGGAGGCTGAACTGCTGGTTGGTGGAGTTGTTGTCGGTCCACTGGACGATCGGGGCGCCGTCGGCGGTGGATCGTTCGGAGACGTCCAGCACCTTGCCGGACAGACGTGACTTGAGCCGGTAGTAGCCGTTGCCGGAGTCGACGAACTGCCACTGCTGCTGCTCGCCGTCGTTGCGGGACCACTGGGTGATGCGCGCACCGTCGTTCGTGGCGCGGTTGTACACGTCCAGGGCCTTGCCGCTGTTGCGGTTGACCAGCACGTACCACGCCGTGGGATCCACATCGGCAGCCGACGCCGCGGGCGCCGGCGCCAGCGGCAGGGCCACGCCGACGAGCGCGACGGCGGCAGCAGCGACGAACGCGGCGGCCCGACGGGACAACCGAACTGTATTTCGGGAAGGCATCGTTGACTCCCTCGTCGATGATGGGGCACTTGCACAGGGCACCCTGTGTGTTGAGTTCAGCTCTTGCCGGCCAGGCGCCAGACCTGGTTCTTCTTGGTGGCCAGGGCACTGGCGGAGTCACAGGTCCACTGGTGGACCAGCGCTCCGGCAGCGGTGGAGATCCCGCTGACGTCCACGCACTTGCCGCTGTGCACCGCGACGAGCTGGTAGTCGCCTCCGGCGACCTGCCGCAGCGTGAACTGCTGGTTCGTGCCGCCGTGGCAGGTCCACTGGTTGACCGCCGCACCGTCGGCGGTGGAGACGCCACCGACGTCGAGGCACTTGCCGCTGTGCTGGTTCACCAGGGAGAAGGTGTCCGCCACCTCTGACACCGGCCGGAAGTCGAACCGCTGTTCCGCACCGGCGCCGCAGGTGTGCTGCCGGTACTGGGTGCCGTCGGCGGTGCTCCGGTCGGGATCGTCCAGGCAGTGCCCGCTGTGCTGGGCAACGGCGGTGGACGAGAAGGCTGTCTGTCCGGCGGGCTGGCCGCTGGTGAACTGCCACCAGTTCATGTTGAACAGGTACCCGCTGCCACCGGCGAAGCGCAGGTACAGGTCGTGGGTCCCGGTCGCACCGGTGACAGGGCACGAGACCGTGCTCCAGGTCTGCCAGCCTCCGGTGCCCGAGACGGTGCAGGTCCCGACCGTCGGCCCGGTGGGACTGTCCAGGTGCAGCTCGACCCGGCCGCCGCTGGTGCCCGAGGCCACCCTGGTGGTGAACGAGCCGGCACCAGAGCCGAAGGCGACGCCCTTGACCTTGACGTGGTCGCCGTTCTCGATCCAGCCGATGTTCCTCCCGCCCTCGTTGGAGGGTTCGGTCTCGATACCGCTGCCCCACGCGATGGTCTCGGCTTCCTGGCGGACATAGGGATCGAGCGTGCCGGCCTGCGGTGCCCCGGCCGCCGTCATGTTGATCGTCGGGATCGTGCCGTCGGCGTTGTAGCTGAACTTCTCCACCGCGACCGACCGGGTGTAGCCACCGCCGCCCGGCAGAGCGCCGTTGTGGTAGAAGAAGTACGAGCCACCCTTGAAGTCGATGACGCCTGCGTGGTTGGTGAAGCTGCTGCCCTGCGTGGGCATGATGGTGCCGCGATACGTCCACGGTCCGGTCGGGCCGGGCGAGGTGGAGTAGGCGATGAACTCGGAACAGCACTTCGCCGCGAACACGTTGTAGTACAGGCTGCCTCGCTTGTAGACCCACGGGCCTTCCTCGTACAGGGTGGGCCGGTTCGCGTCTCCCGTGCGGGTGCCGAACCCCGCGGTGGTCAGCGGTATCCGTGTCGGGCTGCCGGAGTACGAGATCATGTCGGCGTTGAGCCGCACGTACCAGAGATTCGGGTTGCCGTAGTAGAGGTAGGCCTGGCCGTCGTCGTCGACGAAGACGTTGGGGTCGATCTCCGCGTTCTGGATCAGTGGTCTGCCGATCGCGTCACGGAAAGGCCCTGTGGGGCTGTCGGAGACCCCGACTCCGATGGCTTGCGATCCGTTGGCCATGCGCACCGGCACGTACCAGTAGAACTTCCCGTTGCGGTGGACGGCCTGTCCCGCCCAGGCATCCGAGCTGGCCCAGCTAAAGGTCTCCAGGCTCATCGGCGAGCCGTGATCGGTCCAGTTCACCATGTCCGACGAGGACGACACCCGCCAGTCGCGCATCGTGAAAGTCGTCGAGCCGTCCTCGTCATGCCCGGTGTAGAGGTAGACCCGGCCGTTGTAGACCAGCGGTGACGGGTCGGCGGTGTAGATGTGTTGCACGATCGGGTTGTCAGCCCGGGCTGCTGGCGAAAGAAATGCCGTCATGCACAGAAGGCTCAACGCCAAGGCGAGGACGCGTCTTGACGACCGCTGAAGCGTGAATGTCACTGTTCGATCCCCTCGTTCGGTCGGGGTGTGAAAGGAGCGACGGTCGCACCGGCAGGTGCTGTCACTGCGACGGCGGACCGCGTCAACCGCCGATGTGGCCGCGACAGCGGCGCGATGCCTGAGAGCTAGAAAACGATTGAGCACTCGAAAGGGCAGACATGATCCTCCTTGATCAAGGGCCGAACGGTTCTTCCGAAGAAAGCGCACCGCGACGCATGCCCGCACCCGAAGAACTGAGCGCGACATTCTCCGACGCGCCAGGCTGCCTCATCCACACTCGACGTGGGGCTGCCCGGTAAGTCAGGCTTGACATGATTGTGAGCGCTAACAACGTCATACGTCAAGGGTCGAACGTCATATGTCAAGGGTCGACCGCCCGGTCACAGATCGTGCTCGGCCAACTCCCGGAACTCGTCGGGCACGGCACCACCGCGGCGCAGCACGACAGGCAGGTAGCCGACAGCATCCCCGCCGAACCGCGTGCGGATCGCGTCCATCGACTCGTCGACGGCCCGCCGGGCCGCCCCCTGCGCGGAACCCGGCCGCCACGGGTCCGGCGGCTCCAGGTCGAGCTCGAGCTGGATCGCCCGCTGGTCGGCGAGGTTCGAGACGGAGACGCCGAGCAGCGTGATCTCGCACGGTGCGGCGTCCTCGATCGCGGACCAGGCCAGCCGCTCGGCGACCTCGGTGAGCGTGAGCGTCGCCGCGACCGGCACGGGCAGCGTGAGGGACCGCGTCGCCCGGGTCATGCCCGCGAACCGCACCGCGACCGTCACGGTGCGGCCCGCGCGTCCTTTCGCGCGCAGCCGCCGCGACACCCGGTCGGACAGGTGCGCGAGGACTGCCCGGACGTCGTCGGGTTCCGGACGGCGGCGGCTCAGGGCGGACTGCGCCCCGACAGAGCGTGCGCGGCGGCTGGTGACGACGCGGCGGGGGTCCTCGTCGTGCGCCATCGCGCTGAGCTTGTGCCCGACGGCCTGCCCGAGAATGTGTTCCACCGCCGACGACGGGGTACGCGCCAGCTCACCGATGGTCCGGATGCCCAGGTCGGCGAGGCGCTGCTCGTTCACGGGACCCACGCCCCAGATCAGGCCCACCGGCAGGGGGTCGAGGAAGGCCCGCTCGGCGCCCGGGTCGACGACGACCAGGCCGTCCGGCTTGGCCACCTGGGAGGCGATCTTCGCGAGGTGCTTGGTCCGCGCGGCGCCGACCGAGATGGGGAGCCCCACCTCGGTCCGGACGCGCGCGCGGATCCGCGCGCCGATCGCGGCGGGCGGGCCGAACAGGTGCGTCGCGCCGGCCACGTCGAGAAAGGCCTCGTCGATGGAGATCCGTTCGACCGTCGGCGTGACGTCGGCCAGGACGGCCATCACCGCGTCACCCAGCCGCTGGTACTCGCCGAAGTGACCTCTGACGAACACGAGGTCAGGACAGAGCCGGGCCGCGCGCCAGCCGGGCATCCCGCCCTGCACCCCGTGCGCCTTGGCCTCGTACGAGGCCGCGAGGACCACTCCCCCGCGCGGCCCGCCGCCGACGGCGACCGGGCGGCCCCGCAGGGCGGGATCCAGCAGCTGCTCGACCGACGCGTAGAACGCGTCGAGGTCGGCATGCAGGATGGTGGCGCCGGGCCCGGACATGACACCATATTAGTCGAACACCTGTTCGATGTCGTGGGTCCGGCGCCACCTTCCTGCCGCCGACCGGTCAGGGATTCGCGTACATCTGCACGACGACCCGGTCGAAGCGCAGCACCTCGAGGTCGCGGCGGTTGATGGTCCAGTACAGGATCCCCATCGGCACCCCTACCCACTGCGCGAGCACCACCCAGTCCTCCGGGCGGGAGTCCCTCTCGCCAGGTTCCTTGCCGCATTCCTCGCCCGCCGACTCCCAGGCCGGGTCGCCCATGCCGTCGAAGTCGTAGGCGTGGCCGCCGAGCTGCCATTCGCCGCCCTCGTCGGACTGCTCGGACCAGACGGCCTGCAGCGTCTCCGCGTGAGGGTGCGCCGCGCGGGTCTCGGCGTCGAGCGGGCAGGACGGCAGGGACACACCGGGGACCAGGCGAAAATCAGGGCTGCGCCGCAGGGACTCGTCCAGGTCCTCGGGCGAGCCGTAACCGTAGGCCTCGTAGTCGACCGAGGTCTCCCGCTCCTCGACCGGCGTCCCCGCCGGGACGTATACAGCGCCGCCCGCCAGGAGCTCGTCCTCCAGCTCGACGTTCGCGAACAGGAGCACCTGACCGTCGGGTGGCAGCGGCAGGTCGGTCGCACCCGGCGGGATCGCCGCCAGGTCGAGCGTCACGATGAGCTGGTACTCGTTGCGGTAGTCGGGCTCGAACACCGTGGCAGGGGTGGGCACGTCCGGCGGGAGCAGCAGCGGGCTACCGAGCCGGCCGACGACGGGGCCACCGCCGTCGGGCGCCGTGCGCAGTACCGGGCGCGCGAGCCCGAGCCACCGGTCGACGTCGGCCGCCGGGACACCCCGCTCGCGCGCCTGCTCCCGGAACCGGTCGAGCCACCACAGCGTCGACGCGGGCAGGTCACGGACAGACGCGGGCAGCACCCCCTCCCCGAACTCCCAGCCGGGCTCCGGTGCGACCGCTCCCGGTTCACCCAGCTCCGCGAGCCACTCAGCGGCGGACGAGCGCGTGCCCGAGTCGCTGTCGGACAGCGCTGCCCGCGCGGCGGCCCGGGCAGCCGGGTGGTCACCGAGCACCCGGCGGGCGGGCAGCCGGTGGCGGTCCGTGCCCAGTGCGAACGAGGTGAGGCGCGGGACCAGCGCCTCGGGGGCCGCGGGGAACCGTTCGAGGATCGTCAGGATCATCGTCCTCGTGTCGACGGCGTAGTGGTCCGGGTGCCGCTTCCCGTCGCCGCCGTCGAGGTACTCGTCCGCGAGGTCGAGCCGTTCGGCGAACAGCGGCCACCAGCGTTCGGCGCCCTCGGGCGTCAGGGCGGCGCCGATCTTCCGGCCCCAGCCGTCCGCGCGGGTGATGAGCAGCTCGGCGGTCCAGCGGTCGGCGTCGGCCGCTCCGGCGGCGCGCCGCGCGTCCCGCAGGGCGCGCACGTCGGGCAGCAGCGCGAGCTTGCTCTCGGCGACCTGCCAGGCGCGGTCCTCCTCCTTCCCGCTTCCCGGCCGCAGCCCGCGCAGGGCGCGCAGCTCCTCCGCGAGCGCCGCGTCCTGGGGCGCCGTGACGGGAGGCACGGGGACCGCCGGCTCCGCCGAGCGCAGCACCCGCGCGCGGAAGACGACCCGGCGCAGCAGCCGTTCCCGGCCGGGGTCCAGCGGCCCGGTGTCGCGGCCGCCGCCGGCCAGGGCCTCCTCGATCGCGACGACGCCACCGTCCGGGTCGAGGTCGCCCAGGCGGGCGAGGGCGTCCGGCAGCCGGTCCGTCGGCGCGGTCCGCAGGTGCCGCCGCAGCACGTCGACCTGCCTGGGGCCGTCGATCAGGGACAGCGTGGCGAGCGCCTGGGAACGAACGCCGGCGTCGGCATCGACGGCCAGCTCGGCGACCAGGTCTGTGTGCGCTTCGGGGCTGCGCGCGCACCGGGCCGCCACATAGCTCCGGACGTGGAACTCCGATCCGGTGGTGACCTCCGCGAGCGCGTCGGCGTGCCGGGCGAGGTATGCGTCGCCGGCGGAGCTCTCCAGCATGTGGTGCCGGCTGCGTGCCCAGTGGTGGCGGTCCACGTACAGCAGTGCCGTCAGGGTGGCGTGCGCTGCCGACCGGCCGGGTGCGTCGCCGGCCCGGGCGATCTCCTCGACGAGGTCCGGGTTCCATCGCAGCCGGACGTCGGCTGCGTCGGTGGCGTCCGTGGCGGTGGTCGCCCGCCCCACGTCGTGGGCCAGCGTGAGCAGCCACGACAGCTCGCCGTCCTCCGCCCCCCGGCCCCAGGCCGCGTGCAGCACCTGCCCGAACCGGGCGAGCAGACCGACCGGCGCGTCCTTGTAGACCGTGAGCCGCGCGGCTTCGGCGCCCCTCCGGGTCCACCCGGGGTGCAGCTCGACGACGGCGTCCGCCAGCTCGGCCGGGTGGTAGCCGTCCGGCTCGGCGACCATCTTCGTACCCGGCGGCCGCTCGCGCAGCAGCTCCAGGACGCTCGGCCCGGTGCCACGCAGGACGTAGTCGGCCGCGGGGTCGAAGACCTGCGCCACCCTGAGCGGGGCGAGAGCCACCCGCACCGCGTCCGCCAGCCCTGGCGCGCCCCCTGTGCCATCGCCCAGTCCGGCCACTTCCTCGTCGAATGTGTACATATCGGGATCTTATGGGCGGGGTCTGACATGCCCGCCCGGCCCGGCCTGCCGGTCCACAGGCCGTTCGGCCGGTGTCGGTGGTCCCTGGCACACTGGCGGCCATGACCCTTCCGGACGTCGCCCCCACCCCGACCGCCACCGCGCTCGACGTGCTGCGTGACGTCTTCGGGTACGACGCCTTCCGCGGCGAGCAGCAGGACATCATCGACACCGTCGCCGGCGGCGGCGACGCCCTCGTGCTCATGCCGACGGGCGGCGGCAAGTCGCTGTGCTACCAGATCCCGGCGCTCGTCCGGCGGGGCACCGGCGTCGTGATCTCGCCGCTGATCGCGCTCATGCAGGACCAGGTGGACGCGCTGGACGCGCTCGGCGTCCGGGCGGGCTTCCTCAACTCCACGCAGGACCCGGCCCAGCGCCGCGCGGTGGAGCAGGCCTACCGCTCGGGCGAGCTCGACCTGCTGTACCTGGCCCCGGAACGGCTCGGTGTCGAGTCCACCGCGCGGCTGCTCGACCAGGGCACCATCGCCCTCTTCGCGATCGACGAGGCGCACTGCGTGTCCCAGTGGGGCCACGACTTCCGGCCGGACTACCTGCGCCTGAGCGAGCTGGCCGAACGCTGGCCGGGTGTCCCCCGCATCGCGCTGACCGCCACCGCAACGCACCAGACCCGCGAGGAGATCGCCACCCGCCTCGGGCTGACCGAGGCCAGGCACTTCGTCGCGAGCTTCGACCGCCCCAACATCACCTACCGCGTCGCGCCGAAGGACAACCCGGGCAAGCAGCTGCTGGACCTGCTGCGCACCGAGCACCCCGGCGATGCCGGGATCGTCTACTGCCTGTCCCGCGCCTCGGTGGAGAAGACCGCCCAGCAGCTGACCGACCAGGGCATCCGCGCCCTGCCGTACCACGCGGGCCTGCCCGCGCACGTGCGGTCGGCCAACCAGTCGACGTTCCTGCGCGAGGACGGCGTCATCATGGTCGCGACCATCGCGTTCGGCATGGGCATCGACAAGCCCGACGTCCGGTTCGTCGCCCACCTCGACCTGCCCAAGTCGGTGGAGGGCTACTACCAGGAGACCGGCCGTGCCGGACGCGACGGCCTGCCGTCCACGGCATGGCTCGCGTACGGCCTGGCCGACGTCGTCCAGCAGCGCAAGATGATCGCCGAGTCCGACGGTGACCTCGCGCACCGCCGCAAGCTCTCGGCGCACCTCGACGCGATGCTCGCCCTGTGCGAGACGGTCGAGTGCCGCCGCGCCCAGCTGCTGCGCTACTTCGGCCAGAGCCATCCGGGCAGCTGCGGCGCCTGCGACACCTGCCAGAACCCGCCCGAGGCCTGGGACGGCACGGTTCCGGCGCAGAAGCTGCTGTCGGCGGTGTTTCGCCTGGACCGCGAGCGCAACCAGCGTTTCGGTGTGGGGCACGTGGTCGACATCCTGCGCGGGAAGTCGACGCCCAAGATCACGCAGTGGGGGCACGACAGCCTCACGGTGTTCGGTGTCGGCGAGGACCTGTCAGACGGCGAGTGGCGGTCCGTCGCTCGCCAGCTGCTGGCCCAAGGGCTGCTGGAGGTGGACTCGAACCACGGCACGCTCGTGCTCACGGAGGCCAGCGCGGAGGTCCTGGGCCGCAAGCGCGAGGTGCGGATGCGCCGTGACCCGGCCCCGACGGCACGCAGCGCACGCAAGCCCGCGCGCTCCGGCGGCGCACGCCCGGAGGCAGCGCCGCTGTCGGACGTCGACCAGCCGGTCTTCGAGCGCCTGCGGGCGTGGCGGGCAGCTGCCGCCAAGGAGCAGGGCGTGCCGGCCTACGTCGTGTTCCACGACGCGACGCTGCGCGCGGTGGTCGCCGAGCGGCCGACGGACCTGGACGCGCTGAGCGGGATCAGCGGCGTCGGCCAGGCGAAGCTGGAGCGCTACGGCGAGGGGATCCTGGCGGCGCTGCACGCGTCGGAGTAGGCGCCGTACGGCCTGGGCGGCGATCGCCGCTCCGACCCTCGCCGAACGTCATATATGATGTACGACGTGACCACGACGCCATCTGCTCCGACCGCCCTGCCCTCGCGCACGGAGCACGCTCTCGCCACCATCAAGGAGGGCATCCTGAGCGGCCGCCTGGCCGCCGGGCAGCCGCTGGTCGAGGTGGACCTCGCGCAGGAGCTCGCGATGTCGAAGACGCCGGTACGCGAGGCGCTCAAGACGCTGGAGATGAGCGGGCTCGTCGTCGTACGGCCCTACATCGGGGTCCGGGTGCGCGAGCTCACCCAGGCGGACGCGGTGGCCATCTACGAGACCAGGCTCCTGCTGGAGCCCGAGGCGACGCGCCGCAGCGTGCTGCGCGGAGCGGACATCGTGGCGGCGCGGGCCGCGCTGCTGCGTGCCGACGAGGCGACGGCTCCCGCACAGCGCAGCCTCGCGAACCGCGCGTTCCACGCGGCGCTGTGGGCCGCGGCGGACAACCCGATCCTCGTCGGCATCCTGGAGAGCCTGCGCGACCAGGCGGCGCTGGCTGCCGTCACCACCTGGGCCCGCCAGCCGAGCTGGCGTGACGAGGCGCAGGAGCACGCGCAGATCCTGGCGGCAGCGGAGGCGTCCGACGCCGACCGCGCCGCCGACCTGACCCGCCGGCACATCGCCGGCTTCCTCGACCGCCTGCGTCAGGGAGGTGGGACCGCCTGACCCGCAGATAGCCACGACCAGCTGGTCAGGACAGCGAGGTACGGCCCGTTCACCGCCAAGTTCCCGGGCCGCACCTCTGAAACGGGTGCTCCGAACCGGAGCACTCACGTCACTCGATGAACCACTCGATCAATCCCATCGAAGAACCAACCGAAGAACAAGGAGCAACGATGCTCAATGGTACTCAGCAGCCCCCGTCCACCGCAGTCCGCGCCCGGCGCAGCCAGATGCGGTGGACGATCGTCGCGTTCTCCGCACTCGGGCTCACCATCGCCTATCTCGACAGGGCGGCGCTCAGCGTCGCACTGCCCTTCATCGCGGAGGACTTCCACATCAGCCCTGCCGTGCAGGGTGTGCTGCTCTCGTCCTTCTTCTGGACGTACGCGCTGTTCCAGGTGCCGTCCGGCTGGCTCCTGGACAAGTTCGGGCCGCGCGTCATCTACCCGATCGCTGTCGGCTGGTGGTCGCTGTGGACCGCGCTCACCGCGTTCGCGACAGGGGTCACGAGCCTGATCGTCTTCCGGCTCGGGCTCGGCATCGGCGAGGCCCCCGTGCAGCCCGCGAACATCAAGGTGGTCTCCACCTGGTTCCCGCGCCGCGAGCGGGCCTTCGCCTCCAGCCTGTTCGACATGGGCCAGCAGATCGGCTCCGCGCTCTCCATCCCGCTGGTCACGTGGATCGCGGTCTTCGCCGGCTGGCGGTGGACGTTCGTCGTCATCGGCGCGGTAGGGCTCCTCTGGATCGTCGGCTGGCTCGCGATCTACCGCGCCCCGCACAAGCACCGGCGCGTGAACGCCGAGGAGCTCGCACACATCCGCTCCGACCAGGCCGAGATGGTGCGTTCCACCGCCGAGCCGGTGCGCTGGAGCGCGCTCCTGCGCGACAACCAGACGTGGGCGCTCATGCTCGGCTACGTCTTCCGGTCGCTCGCCGGGGCGTTCTTCCTCACCTGGTACCCCACCTACCTGCTCGACGAGCGCGGGTTCACCGAGGCGGAGTTCGGGATGGTCGGGGCCCTGCCCGCGGTCATCGCCATCGGGTCCACGGTGCTGGGCGGGATCGTCTCGGACCGGATGCTCGCGTCCGGCCTGTCCCCGAACGTGGCGCGCAAGGTGCCGATCATCTCGGGCCTCGTGCTGAGCGCGTGCATCGGCTTCAGCCCGTTCGTGGAGAGCAACGCGCTCCTCATGGTGGTCCTCACCGTCTCGAGCGCCGCGCACTCCTTCGCCGGCGCCGCGATCCTCAGCCTCCCCGCCGAGGTCTCCCCCAGCCCTGAGCGCGTCGGCTCCCTGGCCGGCTTCCAGAACTTCGGGTCGCAGGTCGGCAACCTCGTGAGCCCCATCGCCATCGGCCTCGCCCTCACCGTCTCCGCCGGCTCCTACCTCTGGCCCCTCGTCCTCGCGGCGATCAGCTGCCTGGTCTCCGCGGCGATCTACGCCTTCTGGGTGCGCATCAAGCCGGTCGAGCAGCTCGAGAGGCAGGACGCCGTCGGCCCCCTGCAGAACGGAGAATCATGACCAGGCACACCGACGTCGTAGCGCGGCTCGGGACGGTGGTCGGCATCCCGGTCGTCCCCTATGCGCCCGACGGTGGCGTCGACCTCGCGCGGACCGGCGAGCTCGCCGACCGGCTCATCGGCTCAGGGCTCGGCGCGATCACGCCCAACGGCAACACCGGCGAGTTCTACGCGCTCTCCCCGCGGGAACGTGCGGACGTCGCGCGCACGGTCACCGGCGTCGTCGGCGACCGTGCGGTGGTCGTCGTCGGCGTGGGGCTCGATCCCGCGACGGCGAGGGCCGAGGCCGTGCAGGCCGGCGAGCTCGGGGCGCACGCGGTCATGGTGCACCAGCCCGTGCTCCCGTACATGTCCCGGGCCGGCTGGGTCGAGTACACGGCAGCGGTCGCGAGCGCCGTGCCGCGTCTCGCCGTCCTGCCCTATGTCAGCTCGCCGGCCATCCGTGGCGCGGACGTCGCGGCACTGGCACGGCGGGCGCCGAACGTCGTAGGGGTCAAGTACTCCGTACCGGACCCGGTCGCCTTCGCGGAGACCGTGCAGGACACCGACGCAGACCTGCTCTGGATCGCGGGCCTGGCGGAGTCGTATGCACCGTCGGCGTGGCAGGCGGGTGCGCGTGCGTTCACGTCGGGCCTGGTCAACGTGGCGCCGGAGATCTCGTTCGGGCTGCTCGACGCGCTGCGGAACGACGACACGGAGCGTGCGGCGGCCGTGTGGCGCCGCATCCGCCGGTTCGAGCAGCTGCGCGCGAGGGACCGGTCGGCGGACAACGTCTCGGTGGTGAAGGAGGCGATGCACCAGCTGGGCCTGTGCGACCGGTCGGTGCGGCCGCCGAGCACGGTGCTGCCCGACCCTGACCGCGCAGAGATCGCGCGAATCCTCGACGGCTGGAAGGCAGCGGCATGAAGATCGACAAGCTCACCACGTACCTGCAGCGGGTCGGCGACCGGCCGCGCGTCCTGCTGCGGATCACGACCGACGACGGCGTCGACGGCTGGGCGGAGATCTACAACCACGGGCCCGATCTCGCCTATCCGGCGATCATCGAGTTCATCGCAGACCAGATCGCGGGGATCGACGCGTCTCGCGTCACCTTCGTGAACCAGCTACTGCACCAGTCGGCCCGGTTCCCGCAGGGTGCGCTCGGCCTCGCCGCCATCGCCGCGGTGGACCACGCGCTGTGGGACATCGCCGCCAAGGCCGCCGGGGTGCCCGTGTACCAGCTGCTCGGGGGCCGGGTGCGGGACCGGGTCCGCGTCTACGCGGGGCTCTACTCGGCGCCCGACGTCCCCGAGCTGCGCGACCGCACCGCCGAGCTGAACGCGACCCTCGGCGTCGACGCCTTCAAGCTCAGCCCGTACCGGCGCGACCTGCACACGTCGCGGTTCGGGATCGTCGCGCGGGAGCTCGCCGACTGGTTCGGGGACATCCGCGAGGCGCACCCCGACGAGTGGGAGTTCGCGTTCGACGCGCACGGCTGCCTGTGGGAGCCGCGGCAGGCGGTCGACCTGGCCGCGGCGCTGGCACCGAACGAGCCGATGTTCCTCGAGGAGCCGATCCGTCCCGAGTACCTCCCGGCGTGGGGGCGGATCCGCGCGGAGATGGCGGTGCCGCTCGCGACCGGGGAGTCGCTGTACTCGCCGAACGAGTTCCTCGGCCTCCTGAGCGTGCAGGGCGCCGACATCATCCAGCCGGACATCTGCGTCGTGGGCGGGCTGACGCAGATGCGCAAGATCGCCACCCTGGCCGAGGCGCACGCCGTCCCCGTCGCGCCGCACAACCCGCTGGGCCCGCTCGCGACCGCGGCGAACGTGCACTTCGCGGCGGCCACGTGGAACTTCTCGATCCTGGAGTACAAGCCCGACGACGTGTCGTGGTGCCACGACCCGTACGTCCCCACGGACGGGCACCTGGAGCTGCGGCCCGACCGGCCCGGCTGGGGCATCGAGATCGACGAGGCAGCACTGGCACAGGACGACTGGGTGCACTGGGAGCGCAAGGTTCCCGTACGGAAGGACGGATCGACGGCATGGATGTGACACGCACCGGCGAGGCGCAGGAGACCACACCGGACGAGCTCGACGCCGTCGTGGGCAGCGCATCCGGCGCGGCACAGGCGCTCGCCGCCTGGCCACGCGAGCGGCGGGCGCACCTGCTGGACGCGCTCGCCGACGCCCTGGAGGGCGACCGCGACGCACTCGTCGCGGAGGCCGACCGCGAGACCGCCCTCGGCCCGGGACGGCTCGGCGGCGAGATCACCCGGACGGCGTACCAGCTGCGCTTCTTCGCCGAGGTGGTCCGCGAGGGCGCCTACCTCGAGGCGACCGTCGACCACGCGGGTCCCACCCCCATGGGGCCTCGCCCCGACCTGCGCCGCATGCTCGTGCCGCTCGGCCCGGTCGCCGTGTACGCCGCGAGCAACTTCCCGTTCGCGTTCTCGGTACTGGGCGGCGACACGGCCTCGGCGCTCGCCGCGGGCAACCCCGTCGTCGTGAAGGCGCACCCGGGGCACCCCGCGACGTCGGATCGGGTGGCCCGGCTCGCGGAGCCGGCCGTCGCGGCAGCCGGCGCACCGCCGGGCACGTTCGCCGTCGTGCACGGCTTCGACGCCGGACGCCGGCTCGTGTCCCACCCCGCGATCCGGGCCGCCGGCTTCACGGGATCCCTGGCCGGCGGGCGGGCGCTCGCCGACGCGGCCGCGGCCCGGCCAACGCCCATCCCGTTCTACGGGGAGCTCAGCAGCATCAACCCGGTGCTCGTCACGCCAGGTGGAGCGCTGCACGACGCCGAAGGCTACGGCGCGGGGCTCGCCACCTCGGTGCTCCAGGGTGGTGGGCAGTTCTGCACCAAGCCCGGACTCGTGCTCGTCCCGGCGGGCGAGGCCGGAGACCGCGTGGTGTCCGCGCTGGCCGAGGCGATCGAGCGGGCGCCGGCACTGCCCGCGCTGACGACGGGGATGGCAGACGCATACGAGAAGGGCGTGGCGGCCCGGTCCGCCGCCGCGGCGCTCCGGGCCAGAGGGAATGAGGCGGAGCCGGGCGCCACCCGGCCCGCCCTGCTCGAGGTCACGGCCGGATCGCTCACCGCGCAGCTCGTCGAGGAGTGCTTCGGTCCTCTCGCCGTCGTCGTGCGGTACGGCTCCGAGGCAGAGGCGGTCGCCGTCGTCGAACAGGTGGAGGGGTCGCTGACCGCGACCGTCCTCACCGGCGGGGCGTCCGACCAGGAGCTGCCCGCCGCGCGGGCCGCGCTCGCGGCCCGCGCGGGGCGCGTCCTGTACGACGGCTACCCGACCGGCGTCGCCGTCAGCTGGGCACAGCACCACGGCGGGCCGTGGCCGTCGACCAACACGCTGCACACCTCGGTCGGTGCGACGGCGATCCGGCGGTTCCTGCGGCCGCTCGCCTGGCAGCAGGCCCCCGAGCACGCACTACCGGTCGAGCTGCGGGACGGTCCTCCGGTCGTGCCCGTCCGGATCGACGGGAGGCTCGTGCTGCCGGAACGCTGACCGGCTACCGGCAGACCTCCGGGGCAATCCCATGGCCATAGCCGCCCGGCGGACCTACGCTGGTCGTGTCCCCAGTCCTACGACGACGTAGCGGTGACCCGTCATGACCTGGAACTTCCTGCCGCGCCCGGCACGCGCGCCCGACCCGCTGGTGACGCTGCGCCTGCAGGTCCGGCTCGGGGAGCTCGCGGCCGAGCTGCGTCGCGTCGAGGAGGACCCCGACGTCTACGCTCGCGCCCACCACTGGTTCGCCGTCCAAGGCGCCTACGACGCGCTGCTGCGCGAGGCGTGCCGGCTCGCGGGCCTGCCCACCGAGACGGCACCGCTGCGCGCGGACGAGCGCGCCGGGGCCAACGAGCGCCTGCGAGAGGAGCTGGAGCTCAGCTCGCGCGGCTGGTCCTGGTGAGGACGCCTGGTGAACTCGTGTCATGAGTCGATGAGTATTTGAGCGGGGTCACACAGACCGATCGAACACGCGTTCACATGCCGGGTGGTGGCTGGGACCTGGGCCGTGCCCACCCACCACACCCCATCAGGACGTGGCGGGCAGGGACTGGACGACGTAGGAACCAACCCTCAGGTCGCACCCGCGGCCTGAACCTGGACGCCCGAGAAGGGCGGTGTCTCACAAGCCTCAGGGCTTCCGAACACGCCGTAAGGTCAGGGAATGTTTCCCTGGCTCGAGATCGCCGGGTGGACCGGTTCCATCCTCGTCGTGCTCTCCCTCACGCAAGCGCGTGTGCTCCGCTTCCGCTGGCTCAACCTCATCGGCTCGCTCGTCGCGACCGCCTACAACGCGATAGTGGGAATCTGGCCGTTCGCCGCCATGAACGCCGCCATCAGCTTCATCAACATCTACTGGTTGTGGCGCCTGAACCGCGAGCGCCACGACGCCGCGGTGTACGAGGTGATCGAGGTGGCACCCGACGACGCGTACCTCCTGCACGTGCTCCGCACCCACGCCGCGGACATCGCGAGCGTCGCACCGGGGTTCGTGGCGCTGCCCGGGCCTGGTGAGGAGCGTTCGGCGTTCCTGGTGCAGCGCGGTGACGAGACCGTGGGCGTGGTGGAGGTGCGCGACGCCGGGGACGGCACGGGCGTCGTCGACCTCGACTGGGTGACCAAGCGGTTCCGCGACTTCACTCCCGGCGAGTTCGTGTACCGGCGCAGCGGGATCTTCGCGGCGAAGGGGTTCCGGCGCGTCATGGTGCCGCAGGCCGGACCCGGTGAGCTCGCGTACCTGCGGAACGTGGGCTTCCGCCCGGAGGGCCCCGACGGCGGGGCGTGGGTGCGGGACGTCGTGGTGGAGAGCGGGCGCTGACCTCAGTACTCGTCGGTTGCCATTCCGGACGGTGTCATTCCGGACGGTGTCATTCCCGACGATGTCATTCCCGACGGTGTCATTCCCGACGGTGTCGGAACCGGAGGGAACGTGACTCCCAAGGGGTGCGGCACCGCGATCGAACGGTCGGGTTTCCCGGCCCCAGCAGGCCTCGCACCGCCCGGCATCCACACCAGCGCCGGGTGCGCGGGCACGTCGCCGGCGCGATCCCGGAGCCAAGCTGCGCCCTCCTGCGCCCAGGTGAACCCGGGCCGGCCGAGAACTGCGCGGTAGATCTCGCCCGCGCGAACGGGGTGCCGTTCCGCGAGGTCCCGGAGTGCGAAGTCGGGGACGTGCCCCGCGTCCAGGGCCTCGGACACCTGGCGCACGGCCGCCGGGCTGATCGGTGACGTCGAGCCGTGCAGGTCTGCGAGCATCCCGTAGGGGGCCCCGAGCACACGGAGCCCGTGGACCGGGTGGTGCACGGGGTACCACGTCCCGCCGTCGCGCCGCCCCTGGTCCAGAGCCTCGCGAAGCTCGCAGAGGTCGTGCTCCAGCGGGTGGCTCGGCCACCACGTCTGCCACATGCCCGACGACTCCCATAACTGGTCGAGGTCCTCGACGAGCCGGGAGCCCACCCTGGCCACGCCCTGCCCGCCGAACAGGTGCAGGAACTCCTGGTGCTGCGCCGTGAGGGCCATCCGTGCTCGCTCGACGATCACGGGATTGCGGAACGGCAGTGCCGGAGCGCCCCGGACGAGCTCGGCCATCAGGCCGAGCATCGCCGTCCGCTCCCCCGGCGCGTACAGGTCGACGGCGCCCACCAGCATCCAGAGCTCACCGACCGGCAGCGCGTGCCCGGCCAGGAACCGCCCGGTCCGCAGGTCCGCACGTGGCAGCGGGGCTCTCGGGTCGACGTGCAGCGTGTACTCCAGGTCGTCGCCGAGGCAGCGCACCCGCACCCCGCTACCCGCGCGCCGCGTGATCTCGAAGACTGCGTGGATGCCGCCGGTGCGCCACACGTCCAGCAGTCTCCGGTCCCGGTCGGTCAGCTCCGCCGACCAGTCGGCGTAGCGGTCGATCAGGCGCATCCCCAGCGGTGGTACGTCGAAGACGATCTGTGCCGCCGCGAGGGCCAGGGTGCGACCCTCGCCATGGTGCCCGCACAACGTACGGCCATGATCCCGCTCGGCCATCGTCATCACACGGCGGACGTTGGCGGCGGTGTGCTCGCCGAACGGCGGGCTGGTCGCGTACTCCAGCAGCCTCGCGTACAGCTCGGATGCGTGCCTCAGGGCGGATTCGGTCGACGCGGATTCGGTCGTCTCTTGGGATTCCATACGAACATCATCCGACGCCATCAACACCAACGAGCACCTTCATCCACAGTTCTATGGGACAAGCCCTCGTCGGCGACCGACTCAGGTGGCCTCCGGATCCGCACCCTGGGCCGCGCGTCCGCCGTCGACCGGCAGGACCGCGCCGTTGACGAACGCCGCCTGGTCGGAGAGCAGGAACGCCACGGCCTCGGCGACCTCGCCGCCCGTACCGACGCGGCCCAGCGGGTGCAGGGCAGCCATCTGCCGGTCGACCTCGGGATGCTCCCGCCGGTACTCCTCGTAGCGCGCGGTCTCGATGGACCCGAGGGCGACGGCGTTGGTGCGGATCGCGTCCGGCCCGTGGTCGACGGCGACAGCGCGCGTCAACGCCTCGACCGCGCCCTTCGCGGTGGCGTACGGCAGGGCGCCGCGCACAGGACGCTGCGCCTGGTGGGACGAGACGTTGACGATCGCCCCCGCCCGCCCGTACCGCAGATAGTGCCCGACGGCGGTGTGGCAGCCGGTGATCGCGAGCGACAGGTTCGCCGTGATCGCTGCGAGGACGTCGGACGGCGGCGCCGTGATGGGCGCGTCCCGGAAGACGGCGGCGTTGTTGACCCAGCCGGCGAGCGGGGCCCTGGCCTCCGCCAGCTCAGCGGCGCGGCGCGCGACGTCGGGATCCCCGGCGTCGCCGCTGACGAGCGTGACGTCCCGGGCCGCCCAGGTCGCCGCGGCGGCCAGGTCGAGCACCACGACAGGTCCCTCCGCGGCGAGCCGCTCCACGATGGCGCGCCCCACACCCTGGCTGCCGCCGGTCACCACGAACGAACGCACGGTCACTCACCTCCGACGACGCGTACCCCAGTGCTTCCGGTCGTCGAATCTACAATCGCCGACAACACCGTGCCGGGTCGGGCAGCGTCGGCGACCCAGTAGGGTGCGGCTCGTCGATGCTCATGCCGGCGGGCGGGGACGCCGTCGGGCACGAAAGGAAACGTCAGGGTGTACGACCAGGTCACACCACGTCCGCGCATGCCGGTGGCGGTACTCGTGTGGGCGCTCGCCGTCCTGCTGGGTCTCGCGGCGGTGATCGGCACGGTGTGGGTGCTGACGCGCGACGTGTCCGATCCGCGAAGCGCACCGACGCAGAGCCCTGACCACGGCACGACGGCGCCCGCGGCCGGGCCGAGCCCGTCCGAGGCCTCCACCAGCCCCGACCCTTCCCCCACCCCGAGCACCCCTCCCCTGGAGCCGGCGCCGACGGTCGTCGCGGTGCACGGCACCGCGTCCGGCCGGTGTCTCGACGTGCCCGGGGGCACCGCCGTCGACGGCGCCGCCCTGCAGATCTACGACTGCAACGGCACAGCGGCCCAGCAGTGGACCGCGTCCGCCTCCGGGGAGCTGCGCGCCCTCGGATCGATGTGCCTGGACGACCCGAGCGGCGGAGCGGCCGGCACCACCGTCACCGTCTGGACCTGCCACGGCGGCGCGAACCAGCAGTGGGCACCGCAGGCCGACGGCACAGTGCGCAACGTCGCGACGGGTCTGTGCCTGGACGTCTCAGGGGCGGGCACGGAGAACGCGACGCCCGTCATCGTCCACGACTGCCATGCCGGCGACAACCAGCGGTGGTCCGTCTCGGGGTGACCCGGGGTGACGCGCCACCCCGAGACGGCGGCCGACGTCACACCTGGGACGCCGCGAGCTCCCGCAACGCCTCGACGACAAGGGCGTGGTCGTCCTGCTGTGCCAGACCGGACACGGTGACGACGCCGACGATGCCGACTCCCGCGATCCGCACCGGGAAGGCCCCGCCGTGCGCGGCGTACTCCTGGAACAGCAGGCCGTGGTCGGCGTTGAAGTCGGTCCCCTTCGCCCTGGCCCGCAGGCCCACCAGGTACGAGGACGCCCCGAACCGGTAGACGACCCGTACCTTGCGCTTGATCCAGGAGTCGTTGTCGGGCGTCGTGCCGGGCCGCGCCGCGTGGAACACCTGCTGCGTGCCCTTGCGGATGTCGACGACGACGGGCAGGTCCCGCTCGGTCGCCA
Source organism: Promicromonospora sp. NPDC050249 (assembly GCF_040656015.1). NCBI lineage: Bacteria > Bacillati > Actinomycetota > Actinomycetes > Micrococcales > Promicromonosporaceae > Promicromonospora > Promicromonospora sp. NPDC050249. Next base: position 47,169 of record NZ_JBFAKY010000012.1, read on the forward strand.
GCTCGACGAGCCGGGAACCCAGGCGCCAGGCCTCCTCGTGCGTGAACGTGGTCAGGACAAGCTCGGTCTCCTGGGCCTCGACCTCGGAGATGGCTGAGGTGACATCTGATGCGCTCATGCCCCCATCCTGCCAATACTGTCGACTTGCCAATGCCGCCGTCTTGCCATACCGCTAGACGAGGGACTGTCCGAAACGTCCGAAGCGCTCTATACTGGAAATCCGGAGTCATGAAGTGGCTCCAGGTCCGCAGGGGATCTGGGAGTTCACATGTCATCCGTCAACCAGTATCGAGACACCTCTGCCGACGGCATTGAGGGTGACCTTGGTCTCGGCCTCGAGATTGACCGCTCCGGTCAGGTGGACGAGCCCGTACCCCCGGCCCTCCCTGTGTCCCCGGCCCTCCTGGGTGAGACGATGATCGAACGGGCGAAGACCGTGGTCATCGTGGCCCGCCGCGTCGACGAGGACCAGGCCGCCCAGATCCTGCTGGAGGCCGCCGACAAGGCCCACATTCCCGTGCGCGTCGCTGCGGACCAGGTGATGACCGCGCTGGAGGAGGGCGTCGACCCCAACGGCGGCATCACGCAGGACATGCTGGTGCAGGCTCTCGACTGCGTACGGCCCGTCGAGCGCGACCCGAGCAGCGCTCAGGTCGGCGCCCAGATCACCAACCCGGTCACCAGCCCGGTCACCACCAACCCTGTCACCACCAGCCCGGTCACCAGCCAGGTCAGCGAGGTGAGCAGCGACCAGAGCAAGCCGCTGCCCACCGGACCTCCGGCCCACCAGGCGGCCTGACGGGCCGGACGGCGTCGTCGTCGGACCCGTCAGGATCAAGCAGGTGTCAAGCGGTCAGGACGTACCGAACTCCGCCGCGACGTGGTAGATCCCGCCGCCCCAGCCGTCCTCGGGGAAGGCGTCGGTCACCCTGATATAGACGGCCTTGTCCGGGCCCAGATACGGCGTCAGGTCGAGGGTGTGGTCGGCCTTGTTCGAGCTGTCCCTGATCGGCTCGTCCTCGGTCAGCACGGTGGTCCAGCTCTCGCCGTCGGGCCCGACCTGGACGACGTACTGGTTGTCGATGGTCAGTGTCGCCTCGGCCGACGTGGCCTCGGCGGGGAACGGGAACCGGTAGACGAAGTGGCTGGTGCCGTCGGCGAACCGGCTCCCGACATGGCTCAGCCCGGAGCCGCCCGCGTCCCAGAGCCAGGCGAGCTCCTGCGTCGACCCGGCGTCGAAGTCGATGGTGCTCGCCACCTGGATCGTGACCCGGGTGGTGTAGCTGAGCCCGGGCTTCGCGGTGACCCTCACGGTCAGCGGGTAGCTACCGTCCGCGGTGTTCGCGGGCACCGTGACGTCCAGCGGGATGCTCGCCCGCGCGGGCGTGCCGCCACCCGGCGGGACCAGCCGGACGCGGCTCCGGGCCGGATCCACCGTCCAGCCGTCCGGACCGCTCACCCGCACGTCGGCGCGCACGGGCCGGCGCCCCTCCGACGTCGCGGCCACCTCCACCTCGGTCCGTGCCGACGACGTCGCGCCGGGGCTCGGCATCACCACCAGCTGCGTCGGCGACATCGTCGCCGACAGCGACCGCGTCGGCGCGCCCTGCGGAACGTCGGCGATCAGCGCGCTGAGCGCACTGGCCTGGGTGCGCCAGTCGAAGACGTTCGGCGAAGCCGTGGTGCCCGCACCCGACCAGCGCAGGCCGAGCCGCTCGGCGGAGTCGCGGTCGTTCGCCCAGATCGTCTCCGCCTGCCGGTCCACGAACTCCGCGTAGCGCGCATCGCCGGTGGTGTCGGCCAGCTCCGTGAGGTAGCGCATGAAGATGCCCTTGAACTGCTTCTGGTTGTCGTCGCAGGTGCGACCGAGCGGATCGCAGGACTCGGTGAGCACCCCGTCCGTCGTCAGCGCGGCGGAGCCGAGCGCCGCGTCGGCCAGGTGCCGCGCGGAGGCGAGCAGCTCGGCGTCACCTGTCGCCCGGTACAGCTCCAGCGCCGCGCCGATGCCGAGGCCCTGGTTGTAGCTCCACACCGTGTCGCCGTTGTTGGCGCAGGCGTCGGTCAGCCCGTCGTTGACCAGGCCCTCGGCGTTGATCAGGCCGCTGGCGGCGTACCAGTCCCAGGCCTCCTGAGACCGCTCGAGCCAGGCGGTGTCGCCGGGGATGCGGTTGTGCAGCTCAGCCGTCAGGCGGATCCACTGGCCGTTGGTGACGGCGTTCTTGTAGGTACGCTCCTCGTTCCACCAGATCCCGCCGCCGCACGTGCTCGGGTCCCAGAACCCGTGCATGAAGTCGGCGATCGTGCCCGCCATGTCGAGGTACTTCTGGTCGCCGGTCAGGTCGTAGGCGGTCACCCAGTTCAGGGCCCACCAGCCCGCGTCGTCGATGGCGCGGCTGGTGAAGTTGCCGTAGATCTCGTCGGTGGAGCGTTCGCCGGCCGGGAACGGACCCTTGTTGGTCTCGAAGCTGTGGTCCAGCTCGTCCAGATAACTACGGTCCCCGGTGCGCTCCATGTAGTCGCCGATGGTCTGCAGGGCGACGGCGGAGTTCCACCAGCTCGAGGGGAACCACGCCTTCTGCTCGTCGTAGGAGTCCAGCAGCACCTCGGTGGCGACCCGGGCGCGGGCGACCTCGGTCGAGCCGGCGGTCGCCGGCTGTCCGGGAGGTGGTGCGGCCTGCACCGCGACCACCGGCTGCAGACCGACGGCCACGGCGAGGCCCATCAGGGCAAGGCGGATCACGGAAACGCGGATGCGACGCGACATCGTCATCGATGAGCTCCTCCCCCAGGCGCAACGTTGCATCTGGATTCATACCAAACATATAGGAGGAAAGGGTTAAATGCACCCATCTACTGGACGTGGTACGGGAAGAGCAGCGCCCTCAGCGCGTCGAGCTGCCCGGCACCAGCTCTGTGGGCAGCGTGACCTTGGTGACCTGCCCTACCTCGCGAAGCTGGGCGAGGACGAGGTCCACCGCCTCGTGGCCCATGCGCGACTCGTCCTGCCGGATGTGGGTGAACCGGTAGCGCGCCTTGTCGTAGAACGCGTCCGGGTGGTCGAAGCAGACGATGCCGAGGTCACCCGGGACGGTCCGGCCGGCTCGCTGCGCGGCCTCCCGCAGCAGGACGGCGATGTTGTACTCGGTGGCGACCAGACCCGTCAGGCCGGGGTTGGTGGCGAGGAACTTCTCGAGCTCGGCGATGTCGTCGTCAGGCGCGACACCGCTCCCCGGGACCGTCGAACGGACCTGGCGGTACTGGTGCGCCGGGTCGAACGGGACGTGCCTGGTCGCGTGCGCGGCGACGACGCCGTCGAGCCGGTCCTGCACCGTCGAGACGGTGCTCGACGCCGACACCAGGCCGACGTGGTCGTATCCCGCGGCGAAGAGGACGTCGGCGGCCTGGCGGCCCGCAGAGACGTTGTCGGAGCAGACCGACGACACCGGGACGCCGTCGAACACACGGTCCAGGATGGCGACCGGGAACGACTGGGTGATCAGCTCCAGCACCGCAGGGGGCACGTACTGCGACGAGCTCGGCTCGAGGATCAGCCCCTGGACGCCGTCGGCCACCAGGGCCCGGACCATGTCGTCCTCCGCCTCGCGGTTGCCGAGGCTGCGCTTGACCACGAGGTTCGCGACGGTGCTCGACGCGTCGAGCAGCCCCGCCAGCACCCGCGTGCCGAAGGTGTCGTCGAAGTCGGTCAGCACGCACCCGATCAGCGGGGTGGGCCCGCTCCCGGTGCTGACGGCGTTCGTGGCGGTCTCGCTGACGACCACGGTCCCCAGCCGGGGCCGTCGGGTGATGTAGCCGTCGGCACGCAGGAGGTCCATCGCCCGCTTGAGCGTGATGGCACTGACCCCCAGCTGCTTGGTCAGCTCCGACTCCGCGGGCATCCGGTCGCCGACGCCATAGGTGCCCGCATGGATGGCGTCGCGGAGCTTCTCGTACACCTCGAGGTAGAGCGGCTGGCTCACGGATGCCCCTTCACCGATCGGACGTGGCCAATCAGTATGACCAATGAATCCGCCATGGCTGACTCCGCCACGGCCCACCGTATGCGGCGGGTCATCACCGCGCCTCGAGCGACGCGCGCAGCTCGAGCGCCATGACCGCACTGAGCTGGGTCGAGTAGAACACCGGCAGCTCGGCCGGACGGCGCCAGTCGCCGCCCGCCAGGAGGTACCCGTCCCGCTGGCTCGTCTCCCACAGCCGGTCGGTGCTGGTGCGGACGAACTCGACCAGCGCAGCGGCGTCGGGCGACGTCGTGCCGAGCCGGCCGAGGAGCGTGCCCAGGTACCGGTAGAGCACGCCCTTGAACAGGCCCTCGTCTCCCCCGCCGCCCTCGCTGCCGACGACGCCGTCGGGCGCGAGCTCGCGCAGCGCCGTCGTGGCGGTGCGCAGCGCCCGGGCGACGAGCTCCGGTTCGTGCACCACCGCATCGAGCGCTACCGCCGCCCCGACGTACAGGCCCTGGTTGTAGGTGAAGCGCCACTGCGTGTCGATCCGGCCGTCGCCCTCGCGGTTGATGCCGTCCTCGACGAACCCGTCGGGCCCCACCAGCGTGGCGGCGATCCAGTCGAACGCCGCGGTGCCGTGGTCCAGGTACCGCGGATCGGGGTCGTGCTGGTGCAGGCGGGCGGACAGGATCACGAACGGACCGTTCGCCGGCGTGTTCTTGTAGTAGAGCTGCTGCTTGCGCCACGCCACGCTCGCACCCAGCGTCTCGTTCCACCCGTGCTCGACGACGTGCTCCCAGAGGGCGCGGGCGTCGTCAAGGGGCTCCTGGCGCCCCGTGGCACGCGCCAGTCGCTCCAGGGCCAGCGCGTACCAGAGCATGTCGTCGAAGTAGTCGTTGAACAACGACCCGTCGTTCCTTGCGCGCAGGTTGGCGCTCGTCGCCTCCGCCGCCGTCAGCCACGCCTCGTCCCCGGTGCGTTCGAACGCGTCGAGGCGCGCGTCGATGACGTGGGCGAGCCACCAGTAGTTGAACGTCGAGTTGTCCCCGACCGGGTAGGTGTTGTCGAGCAGCTGCGGCTCGGCAGTGCCGAAGAAGTGGTCGAGACTGCGCTGCGCCAGGTCGGCGCGGTCCGGCCAGGGGTTCGGGGTCGTCATGTGGCTCCTTGGGTCACTGCCCGTTCGGTGTCAGTGCGCGTGGTGTCAGTGCGCGTGGTGTCACTGCGCGTTGTCGGCGAGGATGCGGTCGCCGAGCTCCTGGGCCTCGTCCAGCGCCGTCTGTGCGTCGGTCTCACCGCCGAGGAACTTCTCGAGCGCGGGGATGAGGGCCTTGCCCTCGACGTCGGACGCGCCGGGGATGTTGGAGCGCACCTCGGCGTACTCCATGGTCTCGATGAAGGCCTGGTACCTGTCGTCCTGCGTGAAGTACGGGTCGTTCGCCGCCTCGATGGTGGCGGGGATCCAGCCGGAGATCTTCGCGAAGTCGACGCCGTTGGCCGGCTCGGTGGTCCACCACTTCATGAACTCCCAGGCCCCGTCGGGGTTCTCGGCGCCCTCCGGGATGACCAGGCCGAACCCGCCCATGCCCGCGCCCTGGTCGCCGTCCGGGCCCACCGGCGGCTGCACGATGCCGTAGCTGACGTCGGCCTCGTCCAGCGCGGTGAGCGCCCACGGCCCGTCGTACTTGATCGCCAGCTTGCCCTCCGCGAACGAGTCGACGCCCTCGCCGAAGCCGGGCTCGTACACGCCGGCGTCGAGCAGGCTCTGCCAGAACTCGAGCACCTCCAGCCCTTCCGGGCTGTTGAACGCGGTGGTGGCGCCGTCGTCGCTGAACATCTGGCCGCCCGCCTGCTTGAGCCAGATGTTGAACAGGCCCGGGTCGTCCAGTGCGAACCCGGCGACGCTCAGCTTGTCGCCGTCGCGCTGGGTGGCCGCCTCGGCGGCGGCCTTGAGCCCGTCCCAGTCGGTCGGCGGCTCGACCCCCGCCTCCTGAAGGAGGTCGGTGTTGTAGAACAGGGACCGGTTGTCGACGAGCAGCGGCAGGCCGTACGTGCCGCCGTCGACGACGAGCTCGCCCATCGCCTGGTCGTAGAACTGCGCGGTGTCGACGCCGTCGGCCTCGATGTACTCGTCGAGCGGCGCCAGCGCGTTCTTGGGCACGTACAGCGGGGTGTTGTAGCGGTCCCACAGGACGACGTCGGGCACGCTGCCGGACGCGAGCGCCGTGAGCAGCTTCTCCTCGACGAGCTCCTGGCCCACGTACTTGACCTCGTACTCGTCCTGGGACTCGTTGAAGGCGTCCGCCTGCCGCTGGAGCTGCTTGGCCTGGTCCCCTGACCAGGAGCCCCAGAAGGTGACCTCCTCCGGGCCGCCGCCCGAGCCGCCGTCGGACGCGCTGCCGCAGGCGCTCAGGGTTCCGGCCAGTACCGCCGCCGCGGCGAGGGCCCCGGCCATTCGTGTCGCACGCTTCATGACGCTGCTCCTTTGCAGATGTCCTGCTTGCAGGTGTGGCTCACTTCGTCCCCGAGTGGGCGAAGTTCTCGATGATGTAGCGCTGGGCGAAGATGAAGACGACGAGGACCGGCAGGCTCGCCAGGATCGTGCCGGCGAGCAGCGGCCCGTACTGCGTCTGGTACTCGTTGACGTACCCGGCAAGCCCCACCTGGACGGTGAGCATCTCCGGGTCGTTGAGGGCGATCAGCGGCCACAGGAAGCTGTTCCAGCCCGCCTGGAACGTGAGCACGCCCAGCACGGCGAGGCCTGCCTTGGCCAGCGGCAGGTAGATGTTCCAGAAGATGCGGAACTCGCTCGCGCCGTCGATACGCGCGGCATCGCCGAGCTCGTCGGGCAGCGCCTGGAAGAACTGCCGCATGAAGAAGACGGCGAACGGTCCGGCGGCGAACGGGATGAGCACGGCGCCGTAGCTGTTGATGAAGCCCGCGCCGCCCTCGCCGAACAGGTCGTTCCCGCCGACCAGGGGGAACCGGCGCAGCACCAGGAAGGTGGGGACCATGGTGATGATGCCCGGCACCATCATCGAGCCGAGGAACAGCGAGAAGACGACGCCGCGGCCCCGGAAGCTCAGCTTGGCCAGGGCGTACCCGGCCAGGCCGCCGAAGAACAGGTTGGTGGCGACCCCGCCGAGCGCGATGATCGCCGAGTTGGCCAGGTACTGCCCGAAGGGTCCGTCGGTGAACAGGGTCACGTAGTTGGCGAGCGTGGGGTTCTCGGGGGCGAGCTGCAGGTAGGACGAGAGGATCTCGCCCTCCGGCTTGAGCGACGTCGACAGGGTCCAGACCAGCGGCATGACCGTGGTGAGGCTGATCAGCACCACCGCGAGCGTCCACACGACCCTGCCGAGCACCGCGCGGGTGGTCGTGGGCCGCTTCTGGAGGTCCGGCGGGACGGCGACCCGCGCGTTGGCCGGCACGTTCGCCGGCTCGGTGGTGACGGCGCTCATCGGTCCCGCTCCCGTCCGGTGGCGCGGGCATTGGCGACCGAGAACACGAGGATGACGAGGAACAGCACGAACGAGAGCGCTGAGGCGTAACCCATCTCCAGGCGGCCGAACCCGCGGTCGTAGATGTAGTAGACGAGGGTCAGCGTCGAGTTGCCCGGGCCGCCCTTGGTGAGCACGTACGCCTGGTCGAACACCTGGAAGGCGGCGATCAGCAGCAGCGTGAGGATGAGGAACGTGGCCCGCGAGATGGACGGCAGCGTCACGTGCCAGAAGACGCGGAACGCCCCGGCGCCGTCGACGCGGGCGGCGTCGACCAGCTCGCCCGGCACGCCCTGGAGCGCGCCGAGGTAGATGATCATGTTGGCGCCGAATCCGGCCCAGACGCTCATCATGACGATGGCGATCATGGCCCAGCGGGACTCGTACAGCCAGGCCGGTCCGTCGATGCCGAACCAGCCGAGCACCACGTTGAGCAGGCCGTACTGCGGGTTGAGCAGCCAGAACCAGATGGCCGCCGTGGCGACCGTCGAGGAGACCACCGGGATGTAGAACAGCGTGCGGAACACACGCGAGGTGCGGCTGCTGCGGTTGAGCAGCAGCGCGGTGCCGAGCGCGACCAGGACCCCGGCCGGCACGTACAGGACGGTGTAGAAGGCAGTGTTGCGCACCGCCACCCAGAAGATCGGGTCGTCGACGATGCGCGCGTAGTTGGCCAGGCCCACCCACTCGAAGTCGCCGATCACCGCGTAGTCGGTGAGGCTCAGGCCGATCGCCATGACGACCGGCAGCAGCAGGAAGACCGCGAACAGCGCCACCGGAACGGCGAGGAAGATCCACGCGCTGATGGTCTGCTGACGGCGGGTGCCGCTGACGGCGGCGCTCATCGCGCGGCCCCGCTCCCCGGGGCGTCGGCGGCTTCCGGTGCCGGACGCCGGTACGTGCGCAGCCCGGCGGTCTCCAGCGCGAGCTCGCAGAACATCGCGTTCGCCCAGGAGAACCACTCGCGCGTGAAGGTCGCGGGGTCGTCCACGTGAAAGGACTCGTGGACCGCGCCCGTCCCCGCGTCGGTCGCCAGGATCAGGTCCAGCAGCTCCCGGCGCTCGTCCGGGTCCGTGCTGGTGAGCCCCTGGATCGCGAGCGCGATGGGCCAGACGTGCCGCTCCGGCGTGTGCGGGCTGCCGATCCCGGACGCCGCCGAACCGCTGTAGTAGTACGGGTTCGCGTCGCTGAGGATCATCGCGCGGGTCGCCGTGTAGAGCGGGTCGTCGGCGGCGCACCAGCCCAGCAGCGGCAGGGACAGCAGGCTCGGCGAGTTGCCGTCGTCGGCCAGGAACGCTCCCCCGCGCCCGTCGACCTCGTACGCGTACACCGGCTCGCCCGCCGGTCCGGGAACGACGCCGTGCACCCGGATGCCGCGTTCGAGGTCCGCCCGGAGCGCGGCGGCGTCGTCGGCCAGGACGTCGTCGTGCAGCACCTCGGACGCGAGCGTGCCGAGGTAGCCGAGCGTCACGACCGCGAACGCGTTGCCCGGCACGTTGTAGCCGTACCGGCACGCGTCGTCGCTCGGCCGGAAGCCCGCCCACGTCATCCCCGTGAACGCGACCTCGGGGCCGCGCCCGTCGCGCACCAGGGTGTCGGACGGCGGGCAGTCGGTCCGCTCGAACGTGTACGGGGACGTCTCGTGCCGCTGCTCGGTGCGCCACAGGTCGACGACGGTGCGGGCCACCTCCCCGAACCGCGCGAGGTGGTCGGTCCGGCCGGTGATCCGCCACAGGTCGTGGGCGAGCTGCACCGGGTAGGCGAGGGAGTCGATCTCGTACTTGCGCTCCCACACCCACGGTGACTGGCCGGTGCCGGGCTGCCCCGTGCGGTCCCTGTGCCCGGCCGCGGTCGGGCCGTCGTTGAACGCGTTGGCGTAGGGGTCGTGCAGGATCGAGTCCTGCTGCCGCCGCGAGACGGCCGCGATCGTGTCGGCCAGCCGGGGGTCGGCGCCCGCGAGGTGCAGGAACGGCGCGAGCTGCGTCGTGGAGTCCCGCAGCCACATCGCCGGGATGTCGCCGGTGATCACGAAGGCCGTGCCGTCCGGGTGCGGGGTGATCGTCCGGGCCAGCGTGTCCGCCATGCAGCGCTCGACGGCGTCCGCCACCCGGTCGCCGAGCCGGTCGCGCACTGCCGCGACCAGGCCGGCGAGGACGTCCGGGTCGTACAGGGCGTCGGGTGCGGGCGCGCCGAGCGGGGCTGATGTTCCGGTCATGAGTCCGTTCCCGTCGTGCGGCTGGTGTCGCCGAGCGTGTACCGCAGCGTCGCGTGGTCGAGGTCGAGGTGGGTGGCGCCGCCCCGCCCAGCGGTGAGGACCACGGAGACGGTGTTGCGGCCGGCGCGCAGCTCGACCCCCGGCACGGTGACCGTGGCCCACGTGCCCCACGAACCCGTGGCCGGGAAGGACTGGTTCGCCACGCGCGACCCGTTGACCACAACGTGCCGCGCCGCGTCACCGGCCCCCGCCGCGTACCGCAGGGTGAGGTCGTAGGCACCGGGCCTGGTCACGCTGACGAGCAGGTCGATCCGCTGCGTGCGGGCGTCGCGACCCGCGACGTAACCCGTCCCCGTGAAGCCGGGCCGGCTGGTCTCGACGCGGACGCCGCTCAGTCGCCCGGACTCGGCCTCCACCTGCCGGGAGACGGTCATCCGGTCGAGGTTCAGGTAGTTCGCGCTCCCCGCGGCCGACGAGTACTCGACGGTCACGGTGTTGTGGCCCGCCCCGAGGCGGACGCCGTCGAGCACCACCTCGGACCAGCTGGACCAGGCGCCCGTACCGGCAAAGGTCAGCGCGTTCGCCACCGGGACGCCGTCGACCAGCACGCGGCGTACGGCGTCGCCGGCGGCCGCGGCGTAGCGGAACCTGAGCTGGTGCGGCCCGCCGGAGGCCGCGACGACGTCGAACGTCACGGCCTGTCCGTCGGCGTTCCAACCGGCGAGGTAGCCGCGGCCGAGGAAGCCCGGCTGGCTGCTCTCCGCGCCGAATCCCACGGCGCGGCCGTTCTCGGCGTCGTGGATGCCGGTGCCCGGCTGGGGACCCGACCACCGGTTCGGCGTGACCACCTGGAGACCGGACACGGCGGCGGCCGCCGTCAGGCTCTGCAGCGGCTCGGTGCCGGTCGGGGCGGACCAGTTCGGGCCCATCAGGTCGTCGGACGGACGACGGTGCGACCACGCCTGGGTCACGTTCGCCTGGAGCATGGGCAGGTACTGGTCCTGGCCGTGCTCGTTCACCAGGGTCATCAGGGTGCGCACGAGGATCGGCTTGAACCCGCCACCGTCGTTGATCCCCTCCGAGACGAAGGTGCCGCCGTTCGTCAGGTGCTCGGTCGACCAGTCGGCGGCGGCCGTCGCCTTGTCGAGGTAAGTGTCGTCACCGGTCACCGCCGCCAGCTGCGCGGCGGCCCCGATGTAGGTGCCGAAGTTGTAGGTGAAGTCCCACTTCACGAGCCGCGCGGGGTCGCCCTCGAAGTGGTCGTAGACGTGGCCGTCCTCGTGCAGGTGGGTGTCCACCCAGCCGAAGAGGGTCTGGGCGGCGGCGAGGTAGTCGGCGTCACCGGTCGCGTCGTAGAGCCACGCCGCCGTCCAGGCAGCGGTCGCGTTGGTCGCCACGTTCTTCTGGTCGCGCACCGACTTGCGCCACCAGATCCCGCCGCCGTAGGTGTCGTCCTGGTCCGCCCAGATCGTGGCGAACAGGTCCTCGGCGCAGTCGAGGTAGCGGTCCTCACCGGTGATCTCGTAGGCGCGGACGCACCCCTTGGCCCACCAGCCCTGGTCGTCGTTGAAGTCGTTCTCGAAGGTCGGGTAGTACGCGACGAAACCGTCGTAGACGTCGTCGAGCATCCGGCGGTACCTCTCGTCGCCGGTGCGCTCGTAGGCGTCCATGACCAGGTCCCAGAGCTGCGCCTCCCACCAGAAGTCCGTGTACAGGCCGTCCTGCGGCCCGTGCGCGTGCTCCTCGTGGACCTGGCGGTCGCTGTAGGTGAAGAAGTAGTTCCGGGACGGGTCCCAGAACGTCTCGACGAACGCGTCCATCGCCGCGTCCGCGTCGCGCTGCGTCGCGGCACCCGCCGGGGCCGCTGCGCCGACCGCACCGCCGATGGTGCCGCCGAGCACGAGGGCGGCCGCCGTCAGCGCCGCCGTGAACCTGCCGAACCGCACGCGTCGCGGCTGCCTCTTCTTTCCGGCCTCGCTCTTCCAGCTGCTCTTCCAGCTCATGGTCCGAACCCCATCGTCCGTCGTCCGCACGGTCCGGCCGTCGTTGGCCTGACCTTGTAGCGGAGCGTAGGAGCACGATTACCTCCATGTCAATGTATTCCAATAGGTGTAATAGCCGGAAGGCAGCACAGGTAGCCTGCCGGTGAACCACCGCTCGACGAGAGGACCAGCCATGACGCGCGACCTGGAGGGCCGCACCGCCGTCGTCACCGGCGCGGCCCGGGGCATCGGCGCCGCGACCGCGCGCCGGCTCGCCGAGGAGGGTGCCCGGCTCCTCCTCCTGGACGTCTCCCCCACGGTGCTCGACCTCCGGAACGAGCTGCGCGACGCCGGCCACCTCGCCGCGGCGTCCGTGATGGACGTCGCCGACGAGGCGGCCTGGGCCGACGCCGCCACCACCTGCCGGGCGGAGCTGGGCCGGCCGCAGATCCTGGTGCACAACGCGTACGCCACCACCATCGCGTCGCTCGAGGACACCCCGCTGGACAGCTGGGAGCACCAGCTCCGGGTCTCGCTCACGGGCGCCTACCTCGGCACCCGTGCGCTGCTGCCCGACCTGACGGCGTCGGGCCAGGGCGCGATCGTCATGGTCTCGTCGGTGCACGCCCGCTTCGGCCTGCCGGGCCGGGCCGCCTACGCCTCGGCGAAGGCGGGGATGACCGGGCTCGCCCGGCAGCTCGCCGCCGAGTACGCCCCCGCCGTGCGCGTCAACAGCGTGCTGCCCGGCCCGGTCCTCACGCCCCACTGGGACGGCACGAGCGAGGCGGACCGGGCCAGCGCGGCGGGCGCGACCGCCCTCGGACGCCTGGGCCAGGCGTCCGAGGTGGCCGATGCCATCACGTATCTCTGCTCCGACCGGGCGTCGTACGTCACCGGCGTCGAGCTGCCGGTCGACGGCGGCTGGAGCATCACCAAGGAGTCGGTGTGATCGGTGGCCCGCCGCCGTCCTATGGTGTGCCCATGACGACCGTGCAGCCCATCCAGATCACCTTCGACTGTGCCAGCCCCGAGCGCGTGGGCCGGTTCTGGTGCGAGGCCCTTGGATACGTCCCCCCGGACGTGACGGAGGACGGGTTCGCCACGTGGGAGGAGTACAGCCTCTCGCTGCCCGAGCCGGAGCGGGACTCGTGGTTCGCCGCGAGCGACCCCACCGGCGCCGGCCCACGGCTGTTCTTCCAGCGCGTGCCCGAGGGCAAGGTCGTCAAGAACCGGGTGCACCTCGACGTCAAGGTCGGCAGGGGCCTCGTGGGCGAGGAACGCCTGGCCGTCCTGGAGTCCCACGCCGCGCGCCTGGAGGCGATCGGTGCGACGCGCGGCGTGCTCCTGCTGGCCGACGAGGAGAACGAGTCCTGCCAGAACATGCAGGACGTCGAGGGCAACGAGTTCTGCCTCGACTGACCCGGGCGGTCGGCTACCTCACCACCGGCACCACCCGCCGGGAGCTGAGCTCGTCGAGCGCGTCCTGCAGGCGTACCTTCGCGGCCGGTGACAGCCGCACCAGCTCGTCGTCCAGGGTGCGTTGGTCGGTCCACTCCTTGAGGGAGCGCAGGGTTCCGCCCCACTCCGCACCGAGCGCGTCGACGGCGGCCAGCACCGCCTCGTAGGCCTCCGGGTCGTCGGCGATCTCGCCGAGCGTCGAGCCCAGCGTGACGGCCCGCGGCTCCACGCGCTCACGCGGGTCGGGCACCGTCCACTCGTGGTGGCCGGAGCCGACCTCGGTCTCGGTCCCGCCGGGCAGCACCACCACTGCAGTCGTGTTCGGCGGCACGACCGCGTGGACGACCAGCTGCCCGTCCTGGGCCGCCCAGCCCGCCTCGGCCGGCCCGTAGGCGGTCTCGAACCGGGTGCGGGCGTGGTCCAGACCCGCGATGGGCACGGGCGCCACCCGGAGCCTGCGGTAGCCGTGCGTGTCCGGGGCCAGCCCGGCGACCGTGCGGTGCAGCCAGTCGGCGACGGCGCCGAAGGCGTAGTGGTTGAACGACGTCATCTCTCCCGGGTTGATGCTGCCGTCCGGCAGCATGCTGTCCCACCGCTCCCAGATCGTCGTTGCCCCCATCGTCACGGCGTACAGCCAGGACGGCACGCCCGTCTGCAGCAGCAGGCGCGCGGCCACGTCGACATGGCCGGTCGATGTGAGCGCGTCCTGGATGATCGGCGTGCCCACGAACCCGGTGCCGATGCGGTACCCGGCCCGGCGTACCAGCCAGGCGAGCCGGTCGCCCATCACCGCCCGTGTCGCCTCGTCCACGAGGTCGAACGTGATGGCCAGCGCGTACGCGGTCTGCGCGTCCGAGACGACCCGCCCGGCCGGCGTCGTGTACTCGCGGACCCATGCCTGCCGGGCGCGCTCCGTGAGGTCGCCGTACCTCGTGGCGGCATCGGAGTCGCCGAGCTCGCGTGCCGCGGCGGTGACGAGCTGGAGCGAGCGCACCAGGTAGGCGCTCGCGACGATGTCGGGGTCGGCCTTCGCGCCCGCCGGGTCGTCCGGCGGCGCGTCCGGGTCGAGCCAGTCCCCGAACTGGAACATGCCCTCCCACAGCAGGCGTTCGCCGGCCACGGCCAGCAGCGCGTCGGCCCAGGACCGCATGCTCGGGTACTGCTCGGCCAGGGCACGCCGGTCGGCGAACCGTTCCAGCAGGGTGGTCGGCACGACCGTCGCGGCGTCGCCCCACGCGGCGGCAGGCTTCGCCCCGAAGGGCAGCACCATGGGCACGACGATCGGGCAGACGCCGTCACGCGCGGCCTGCTCGACGGCGACGTCGCGCAGCCACGAGGCGAGGAACGCGTCGCTGTCGAACAGGTAGCTCGCCGTCGGGCCGAAGACCTGGATGTCACCGGTCCAGCCGAGGCGCTCGTCGCGCTGCGGGCAGTCCGTCGGCAGCGAGACGAAGTTGCCGCGCATCCCCCACACCACGTTCTCGTGCAGCCGGTTGACCCGCTCGTCCGAGCACTCGAACCAGCCCGTGCGGCGCATGTCGCTGCTGATGACGACGGCGGTGACCGCCTCCCGCGCTGCCGGGAGGTCCAGCTCGCCCGGCCAGCCGTCGACCTCGGCGTACCGGAACCCGTGGAAGGTGAACTCGGGCTCGAAGACGTCGTCGCCGCCGGAGAGCACCAGCTGGTCCGTGGCGGCGGCGGCCCGCAGCGGCCGGACGCCGAGCTCCCCGTGCTCCAGCACCTCGGCGTGGCGCAGGGTGACGACGTGGCCGCTCTCCCCCGCGACCCGCACGCGGAGCCTGCCCACGAGGTTCTGCCCGAAGTCCAGCACCGTCCGCCCGGACGGCGTGGTGATGACGTCCTGGACCGCGAGCTCGTCGACCCGGCGTACGGGCTCGGCGATCGCGGGCTCGGGCACCGCGCCCGGTTCGCCCGGCCGGGTGTGCACCTGGACGGCAGGCCACGCCGCGTCGTCGAAGCCGGGCAGGCTCCAGCCCGGTACGGCGCGGCGCGCATCGATCCGCTCGCCCGCGTAGATGCCGCTCGTCACGACGGGCCCGGTCGCCGCGCCGCGCCAGTCCGGTCCGGTGGTGAGCACCCGGGTGGTCCCGTCGGTCAGCACGACATGCAGCTGCACGGCGACGGCGGGCTGCTCCCCGTAGAACGGCTTGGCCGCGCCGTGGAACCCGAACCGCTCGGTCCACCAGCCCCCGGCCAGCCGCACGCCCACGGCGTTCGCACCCGGACGCAGGAGGGCCGTGACGTCGGTCGCCTCGTGGACGAGGCGGTGCTGGTAGGCGGTCCAGCCCGGCTTCAGGACAGCGTCGTCGACGTCCTGCCCGTTGATCTCCACCTGGTAGACGCCGTGGGCGGACGCGTAGAGCGTGGCGTGGGCGATCTCGGCGCCGAGGTCGAGCTCGGTCCGGAGCAGACCGGGCACTGCGGGCTCCGCCGGGTCCGCGAGCCCGACGAACGGCGCGACCCACTCGCCGTCGGCCAGGAAGACCGAGCGCACGGTGACCGGGTCGCTCCAGGGCGACACGGCGCCGTCGACGCCCGTGACCCGCACCTCCAGCGTGTGCCGGGCGTGCGGCAGCAGCGGGTCGAACGGCCAGGCGACGAACCGGGACTCGTCTGTGTCCAGGCGCGCCACGCGCTCGCCGGCCCGTCCGCCGTCGAGCCGCACCTCGGCGTCGGCCTGCCACCAGCCGGGCACGGCGGACTCCACGGTCCAGCTCAGACGTGGCGTGGGGTTGTCGGCGAAGTCGCCGTCGGTCCGGCGTTCGACACGCAGTCGGCTGACCGAGGTCGGGGATTCGTTGTTCACAGGTGAGCCTCTCAGCCCTTGACCGCGCCGGACGTCATGCCGGCGACGATCTGGCGGTTGAAGAAGATGTACATGACCAGGGGCGGGACGGTGATCAGCAGGATGTCCATGAACAGCAGGTTGAACTGGCTGACCATCTGGCTCTGGAAGTTGTAGAGCGTGAGCTGGACGGTGGCGTTCTCGTCCCCCGGCAGGAAGTACAGGGGGTTGGTGAAGTCGTTGAAGACGGCCACGGCCTGCACCACGACGACGGTGATGATCACCGGGCGCAGCAGCGGCAGGATCACGGAGAAGAAGAGCCGCAGGGGCCCCGCGCCGTCGATGATCGCCGCCTCGTCGAGCTCGCGCGGGATGGTCGCGACGAACGCGCGGAACAGCAGGATGCAGAACGACAGCCCGAACGTCGCCTCGATGAGGATGAGGCCGGGCATCGTCTTGAACAGCCCCAGCCGCTGCAGCACCCAGATCGTCGGGACGACGGCGGGCGGCACGATCAGACCCGCCAGCACGAAGAAGTTCACGACCGGGTTGAGCCGCGAACGACGCCGCTGCAGCAGGTACCCGACCATCGCGGCGAGGATCACCATGATCGCCACGCTGACGACGGTCAGCACCGTGCTGTTCACGAAGGCCCGCACGACCACCCCGTCGCGCGTGGCGAGCACCTCGGCGAGGTTCTCGCCGAACGCCCAGTCCTTGGGCCAGGAGAACTCCAGCCGCGAGGCGTCCGACGCATCCTTGGCCGCCGTGAGAAAGATGAACGCGAACGGGACGAGGAAGACCACGACCGACGCGAGGATGGCGACAACGCCTGCCACCCAGGATCCGGTGCGCCTCATCGGTCGACCTCCTTACGGTTCAGCAGCATCGAGACCGGCACCATGACCGCCGTCACGACCAGGAAGAGGATCACGTTGCCCGCCGTGGACAGCCCGTAGAAGCCCGCCTGGTACTGCTTGTAGATGACCGACCCGATGACGTCGCTGGTGAAGCCCGGCCCGCCGCCCGTCGTCGCCCAGATCAGGTCGAACGACCGCAGCCCGCCGATGAGCGACAGGATGATGACGGTTGCCGTGGCCGGCTGGACCAGCGGCAGCGTGATCGAGCGGAACTGCTGCCAGCGGCTGGCGCCGTCGACCCGCGCGGCCTCGTAGTACTCCTGCGGGATGGCGACGATGCCCGCTATGTAGATGAGCGTCGCGATGCCGAGCCCCTTCCAGACGTCGACGGCGGCGATCGTGAGCAGCGCCTGGCTCGGGTCGGTGAACCACCCGGGCCCCTCGATGCCGAACGCGGCGAGCATCGTGTTGACGACGCCGTCGAACGGGTCGAGCAGCGCCTTGAACGTGATGCCGACGCCGATGGTGGAGACCAGCACGGGAAAGAACACGACCGACCGCAGGTACCCACGACCCACGAGCTGCGAGGTGAGCAGCACGGCCAGCGCGAGCCCGAGCACCACCTTGGCGCCCGACGTCACGAAGCCGTAGACCAGCGTGTTCACGAAACCCTGCGAGAGCTGCGGCTCCGAGAAGAACTGGACGTAGTTCTCCAGGCCGATGAACTCCGTGTCGAACAGGGTCCAGCGCGTGAGGCTGAAGTAGAACGACGCGAACGTCGGCACCGCGAAGAACACCAGGTAGAGCGCCGCCGCCGGCAGGTAGAACCACGACGGGTAGATGCTGCGCTGGGTGGCCGAGGTGGAACCCGCCGTCCGACGGCGGTGCCTGGCGGGCCGGACCTCGGTCGTGACAGCCGCTACCATCCCTCGCCTACCAACCCTCGAGGCCGAGCTGCTTGGCCTGGTTCTCGACGTCCTGGTCGTAGAACGCCGCGGCGTCCTCCGCGCTGCGGATGCCGGACCCGACCTCGACCGTCACCTTCTCCAGGTTCGGGCCCTTGACCGGCGAGAGGAACTCCAGCGCGTTCGCGGTCTTCCCCGCGTCGAAGTACGCCTGGATGTCGGCGAGCAGCGGCGGGGCGGAGTCCAGCACCTCGCACGTGCCCGCGTACGGGCCGGCGGGCGGCAGCATCTCGTTCTGGATCTCGCACCCGGCGTCACTGTTGGCGAACGCGACGAACGCCTTGGCCGCCTCGAGCTCGGCGCCCTCGGTGGACCGCGGGACGTACAGCGCGTTCGGCTGCCAGATGGTCGCCTGGGTGTTCTCGGCCTCCTCGGCGGGCAGTGCGAAGAACCCGAGGTCGTCGACGCCGTCGGGCGTGTTCTGCATGACCGTCTGGATCACGTTCGACAGCATCGGGTAGTGCGCGCCCTCGCCCTCCGCGACCATCCGAGCGCCGTCCGGGAACGTCGCGGACGCGAAGTCCTCGTTGAAGTACCCCGCCTCCGCGACCTCCTGCTGGTGCTGGAACCCCAGGAGCGCCGGCTCCTCGGCGTAGGAGCGCTGGTGCGCCGTGTACTGCTCTGCCCACTCGGGGTCGACGGCGAGCACGTTCGCGAAGTCGCCCAGCACGAAGAGCTGGCTCGTCCACGTCTCGCCGTACGTCTGGATGACCGGCGCGACGCCGTCGCCCTCGGCGGCGATCTTCTCGTTGTTCGCCATGAACTCGTCCCAGGTCGTCGGGACGGTCAGCCCGAGCTCCTCGTAGAGCGGCTTGTTGTAGACGATGCCGCCGGCGAAGGACGCACCCAGCGGTGCGCCGTAGGTGCCGTTCTCCGTGCTCACGACGGGGACGAACTCCTCGGTGAGCGAGCCGACCCACTCCTCGTCGCTCAGGTCGACGAGCGACGAGTCGGGGTTGAGCGCCTGGAGCAGGGAGCCGGAGTTGTAGAAGAACACGTCGGCCATCTCGCCCGTCGACAGCCTGGTCTTGATCAGGTTGTCCCCCTCGGTACCACCAGGGCGGATCTCCACCGTGACCGAGACGTCGGGGTTCTCGGCCTCGAAGGCCTCGACCAGCGCGTCGGCGACCTCGGGGTTCGGCGCGTCGTTGGTCGTGAGAAAGGTGATCTCGGTGGTCCCGTCGGCCGCGCCGGACGAGGAACATCCGGCGAGGGCGAGCAGCGGGACGGCCGCGGCGGCCAGTGCCGCGCCGTGACGGCGGGGACCGTGATGACTGATGGACATCTCTCTACCTCCTTGTAGAGCGAAAGGATCGTAGAGCGATCTACACACCCCACGAATGAATCCTTTCAGCGCCTTCACGCTAGCGAGGGCCCCTGTAGAGTGTCAACCGATCTACAGAATCGGGAACAGAGTCGTGACCTCAGCAGAACCCCGGCCGGACGGCGCCCGGGCGGGCAGCCCGCGGCCCTCGACCATCGAGGACGTAGCCCGCGAGGCCGGCGTGTCCAGGGCAGCGGTGTCCAAGGTGATCCGCAACGCGTACGGCGTCAGCGACCGGATGCGTACGCAGGTGGAGGCGGCGATCGAACGCCTCGGGTACCGGCCGCGCGTCGCCGCGCGCGCCATGCGCGGAGCGAGCTTCACGCTCGGGTTCGAGATCCCGCAGGTCGGCAACGACTTCCTCACGATGATCGTCGACGGCGCCACGGAAGCCCTCGCGGAGACCCCGTACCAGATGATCATCGCCCCGCTGGGCCGGGACCAGAAGAGCGACGTGGCGATCAACAGCCTCGCGGACCGTCAGGTCGACGGCATCGTGGCCATCTCGCCGCGTGTCGACCCGTCCTGGCTCGAACGGATCGCCGAACGCACCCCCGTGGTGATGATCGGGCGCCACGACCGGTCCGACCGCTACGACACGATCACCGGCGACGACAGGTCGGGCGCCGAGCAGGTCATGTCGCACCTCGTCGAGCAGGGCCACCGGCGGATCACCCACCTGACCATCCACCCGTCGCGGCCCGAGCCGCCGTGGGCCGGTCAGGCGGGCGACGAGCCGCACGTCATCCGTACCGCCGTCTACCGCGAGCGCATGGCGGCCCTCGGCCTGGAGCAGTCGGTGGTGCACACCATGTTCGACGGGTCGGAGGCCCACGACGCGACTCGCGCGCTCCTCGCCCTACCCGAACCGCCGACGGCGATCTTCGCGGGCAACGACACCCTGGCGATCGGCGTGCTGAGCGCGATCGCGGAGGCCGGGCTCGACGAACGCGACGTGTCGGTGGTCGGCTACGACAACATCCCGATCGCCCGCCACCCCCTGGTCTCGCTGAGCAGCGTCGACCAGAGCGGTGTGCTGATGGGACGCGAGGCAGCGCGCCTGCTCCTCGAACGGCTGGCGGGCCGCACCGAGGCCGTGCAGTCGCAGATCGAGGCGACCCTCCGCGCGCGCCGGTCGAGCGCTCCGCCGCGACGGGGCTAGCGCGGCGGGAGCAGCACCGTGGGTAGCAGCAGGGTGTGGATCTCGGCGACCAGCCCGCCGAGGACCAGGAGCCGGATCAGCGCCACGGGATCGCCGTCCCGCGTGGCGACGACGGCCATGCCGTCGTCGAGGGCCAGCGGCGCGAGCTTCCAGCCGGAGTGCGGGCCGAGGTAGCGCAGGGAGCCGGCCGCCACGCTCGCGACGCCGGTGTCGGACCCGACCCGTTCCCCGCCGAGGGTCGCCCAGCCGGAGACGTCAGGGTGCAGGACCCGGGCCAGGGCGTCGAGTTCTCCCCCGGCGCACGCGGCGACGAACCGCTCCACGACGTCCTGGAGGTCCGGGTCGACGGGCGGGGCGACCGGCGCGGGACCGGAGTCCCGGACCGCGCGCCGCGCCCTGCTGGCGAGCTGCCGGCACGCGGCAGGGCTGCGACCCACCAGCTCGGCGACGCTCTCGAACGGGATGCCGAACACGTCGTGCAGCAGGAAGGCCGCTCGCTCGCCCGGGGTGAGCCGGTCGAGCACCACCGCCAGGGCACGGCGGATCTCGTCGTCGAGGGTGACGCGGTCGGCCGGGTCGGGCGTGTCGGCCGCGAGGTCGAGGCCCGGCGCCGTCAGGTCGTGGGGTGCGGAGAGACGTCCGTGCGCCGAACGGATCCGGTCCAGAGCGAGCCGGCGCACGACCACGACCAGCCAGCCCCGTAGATCCCGGATCTGGGCGACGTCCTGCGCCGCGAGGCGGGCGAACGCGTCCTGCACCACGTCCTCTGCCTCGGTGCGGTCGGCGAGGATCCGGTGCGCGACGGCGAGCAGGTAGGCGCGGTCGTCGCGCGAGGCGGCGGCGACGCGCCGGGCCGCACCGGGTTCGATCTCGTTCATGCACACACGACGATCCACGGCCCTGCTGTGTGACCGCGTGACGGCGCCGGGTGACGGCGTCACACGCCCGCCCGCCCGTTCGTCCTGTCCCGCACCGGACGGCTACCGCCGTCCGAACCGGACCGAACCCACTCCCGAAGGAGCACCATGCTCACCACCACCCTGTGGGCGGCGCAGGCCGTCCTCGCACTGTTCTTCCTGTTCGCGGGCCTGCCCAAGATCGTCGGCCGCGGTATCGACCGCTGGACCGGGTTCGACGACGTCCCCCGCCCGCTCACCGTGCTGATCGGGATCGCGGAGGTCGCCGCGCCCGTCGCGCTCGTCCTCCCGATGCTGCTCGGGCGCCTCGAGTGGACGACGCCGCTCGCCGCGGCCGGTCTCGCCGTCGTCACCCTGATGGCGAGCGGGTTCCACGTGCGGGCCGGCGAGTGGCTGCCCGCGCTCGAGACGGCGCTGTGGGCCGCGCTCGCCGGGGCCGTCGCCGTCGGCCGCTGGGACCTCCTGGGCACCGGCCCGGCCCTCGCGGCAGAGTTCCTCGTGCCCGTCATCGGGGTGCTCGTCGTGGCCCTGGTCGTCAATATCGTGGCGATCTTCCGGGCACCGGCACCCGCACGCACCCCGGAGCCGGCGCTGCGGTGACGACCATGACGGGGGCCCGGCCGGAATGCGACCGGCCGGGCGCCCGTTGGAGATGGACGTGAACCTCACGTACGGAACCCTCGTATGAGCGTCATCGACGCGGCACCCGAGAACGCAGTGCCCGGCAACGCGGCACCCGACTACGCGACACCCGACTACGCGGTGCTCGACAACCCCGCGTGGTCCGCCCTCGTCGGCGCGCACGCGCACCTTGCGGAGGGCAACGACCTCGCCCGCCGGTACCCCGCCGACGTCTCGCCCTTCGCCGCCGTCCGGACCTGGGACGACCCGGGCGTCTGGGACGCGGTGATCGACCTGGTCGGGTACGACGCCGACTTCCCCGGGCCGCCCGAGTCGGTCGCGCTGCCGCCCGGCTGGGTACGCGGCGAGCCCTTCCAGGGCGTGCAGCTGGTCGAGACCGACCGCCTGCACGGCCGTCCCGATGACGAGGCGGTGCTGCTGGGCGCCGCCGACGTCCCCGAGATGCTCGACCTCGTCGCGCGCGCCCAGCCCGGGCCGTTCCTGCCGCGCACCCACCTGCTGGGCCGGTACGTCGGGATCCGGCGCGACGGACGCCTCGCGGCCATGGCCGGCGAGCGCCTGCAGCCCGCCGGCTGGACCGAGATCAGTGCGGTCGCCACCGACGAGCGGTACCGCGGGCAGGGCCTGGCCACGCGCCTCGTGCTGGACGTCGTCCACCACATCCACGAGCGCGGCGCGCGCGCCATGATGCACGCCGCGGCGAGCAACACGCACGCGATAGGGCTCTACGAGCACCTGGGCTTCGCGCTGCGCCGGCGCGTGGCGTTCGGCTCGGTGCGGACGCCGGCCGGGCCGGTCGGCCCGGCCGGCGCACCGGTCAGTGGCTGACCGGCTCCTCCTTCTCCTGATCCTTCTTGCGTGAGGGCAGGAGGTGGAGCACCGCCACCACGGCGGCGCCGACGATCAGGCCGACGATCGCCGAGCACAGCGTGTTGAAGAGCCAGCCGAGGGTGCCACCGAGCGCGCCGGTGCCGTCGTGGATCGCCACCTCGAGGTGGTGCACCCACTCGTACGGTGCCGGGATCCAGCCGGTGCCGTCCGCGCCGAGGTTGACGAGCAGGATGTGCCCGCCGACCCAGAGCATGGCGATGGTGCCGACCACCGAGATCACGGCGAGCACTCTCGGCATGGCCTTGACGAGCCCGCGGCCCAGCGTCTTGGAGAAGCCTGAGTCGTTCTGGGCCAGGCGCAGTCCGACGTCGTCCATCTTCACGATGGCCGCGACGATCCCGTAGACGATGATGGTGATGACGAACGCCACCGCCACGAGGATCGCGAGGCGGGACCAGAAGGGCTCGTCGGCCACCTCGGCGAGCGCGATCACCATGATCTCGGCCGACAGGATGAGGTCGGTGCGGATGGCGCCGGCGATCATCTTCTTCTCGGCCTCGGGGCTCACCTCGGTGGCTGGGACCTCGGCGTCGTGGTGGCCGGAGACCTTGTGCCAGATCTTCTCCGCACCCTCGTAGGCCAGGTAGGTGCCGCCGATCATGAGGATGATCGGCAGCAGCCACGGCAGGAACTGGCTCAGCAGCAGCGCTGCGGGGAGGATGAAGATCAGCTTGTTGCGGATCGAGCCCTTGGCGATCTTCCAGACGATCGGCAGCTCGCGCTGCGCCGCGACGCTGCGCAGGTACTGCGGTGTCACGGCGGTGTCGTCCACGACGACGCCCGCCGCCTTGGCCGTCGCGCGGCCGGCAGCGGCCCCGACGTCGTCGATCGAGGCCGCCGCCAGCTTCGCCAGCGCGGCAATGTCGTCCAGCAGTCCCATCAGGCCACCCACGGCGCCGCCCCCGTCTCCGAGCGATGTGTCGTCATGACCCGCAGCCTATGCAACTCAGGCCGATGAGTGGGCATGCGGTCCGGCGGGTCAGCCCTCCTCGCACGTCACACGGGCGTCCGCCCAGTCGGCGTGGTCGAAGTTCTTGCCGTCGGTGCCCTCGTCGGCCACCAGGCGCAGGCGGCGCACGCCGGTGACGTCGACGTCGAGCGGGACGCCGCCGTCGTCGTTGGACAGCACCGGCGTCTCGGTCAGCAGGACGCCGTCGCCGTAGACGCGGAACCGCACCGAGCCGACGCCGGTGTCGCCCGGCTTGTTCAGCACCTCGTCGTCGATGCCGACCACCGCCCGGAACGCCGTGCACGTGCCGCCGAGCCACGTGGTCAGCGAGCCGGTGGCGTGCATGCCGACGCCCTTGGCGTAGGTGACCCCGGCGATGGTGATCGGCCGACCGTCGTCGCCCGCGGCCTCGCCGTTGGACCGGTCGCGCTCGATCGGGCCGTAGCCGTTGGACTCCTCCAGCCAGTCGAGGTCGGAGACGTAGTGGTCACCCGTCAGCGCGGGCGGCGTGACCCAGTAGGTGGCCTGGCTCGCCGCGACGTAGCGGTCCCGCCCTCCGTCGTCGGCAGCCGCCTGGTAGCTGACGGCGACCGGCACCTCGAACGTGCCGGCGGCGCCGTCGGCGGGCACCTGGACCAGGTCACCTCCGCGCTCTCGCCTGCGGCGAGGCGCGTGACCGTCTGCGTGCCCTGGTCCGCGGTCCAGCCCGCGGGCAGCTCCGGCGTCAGCCGCACGCTCGTGACGTCTCGGTCGGCGACCGTGAACGTGGCGCTCATCTCGACGGTGGCGCCCGGCTCGACGTCGGCCTCCACGGGGTCGATCGCGAGCGTCGCGTCCGGCCGGTCCACGACGGGCTCCAGGCAGGACTCGCGGTGCCGGGTCGCCTCGCACACGACCGCCACGAACCCGCCGTTGTTCGCGGTCGGCACCTGGAGCGTCTCCCCCGCCCTGGCGCGGACAGTGGTGTGCACGGTCGCCGCGCCGTTCGCGCCGTCGTCCGTCAGCAGGTCGACCAGCACCCGCTTGCCGCGGGTCAGGCCCTCCAGCGGGAGCGCCAGCGGTTCGCCGGAGCCGGCGCGCATGCCGCCCACGAACCAGCGGTCCCCCGACCGGCGTGCCAGCACGGCGTCCCGGCCGGGCGTGCCGCTCAGCAGCCGCACCTCGTCCCAGGTCGTGGGGAGGTTCTGCAGGAACGGCATGGCGTTCGGCTCGTCCGCGTAGCCCTCGGGCTTGTCCGAGATGTGCTGCCAGCCCGACTCGTACGCGACGCTCATCGCGACCTGCTGCGCCTTGGACGTCCTGTCGTTGTCGCGCGAGAAGACCACCGGCGTGAAGTCCATCGACCCCACGACGTTGCGCGTGAACGGCACGATCAGGCTGCGCTCCGGGCTGATGCCGTTCTCCATGCCGCGCACCGACTCGTAGCTCATGATGTGCGGCCACGTGCGCTGCATGCCCGTGGGCAGCGCGGAGCCGTGGAAGTTGATCATCAGCTCGTACCGCGCGGTGTCGCGGGCGACGTCGTCGTACCAGCGGTGGATCTCCTGGGAGTCGGAGTCCATGAAGTCGACCTTGATGCCGCTGACGCCCCACGACTTCAGGCGCGGCAGCCACTCGTCGCGCTGCTCCTGCGTGCGCAGGTCGCGGCTGTGGAACCAGGCGATCACGTCGACACCCTGGGTGTGGGCGTAGCGGACGGTGCGCGGCACCCAGCTCGCGTTCCAGCCCTCGTCGAGCAGCACGTACTCCCAGCCGTTGCGCGCGGCGAGGTCGACGAAGTCGCGCTGGCGGGCCTCGTCGCGCGGGCTGTCCCAGTCGGTGAGCCAGCTCCAGCTGGAGCGGCCGGGCTTGATCCAGTCGGTGCCCGGGTCCAGGGCGCTGGGTGTGGCGAGGTCGTCGACCAGGTTCGAGCCGACGACGGCGGGCAGGTCACCGACGATCGCCACCCGCCACGGCGTCGACAGGGCACCCGTCGAGGTGACGGGCCGCCCCTCGAACAGGTCGACGTCGTAGCGCAGCGTGCCCGCCGTGTGCGTCAGGTGCGCGCCCGAGTAGTCGCCGTGCAGGTCGGCCTCGGTGACCAGCGCGTACCGGTCGCCCTGCTGGAACAGCACCGGGAAGCCGACGCTGCCGCCCCCGTTCCCCGCCACGGCCGTCGTGGTGGTCCACTCGGCCTCGTAGTTGACGGCGTACGAGCGCTGCATCCAGGCCGGACCGTCCGACGCCGGCTCCCACGCGCCCGACTCGTCGTCCACCCGGTGCTCGCCCGTGCCGTCGAGCAGGTAGCGGTAGGCGACGCCGTCGCGGGACACCCGCACGGCGATCCCGAGGCGGGCGCCCGCGGCGTCCGCGAACGTGAACACCGACTCCGTGTGGACGTAGGACCGCCGCACGCTCTTGCCCGTGGTCATGGTGTACGAGTCGGCGACCCTGCGGTCGCGCCGCTCCACGAACGTCAGGCCGGTGGTGAGGTCCCCGTCGCTGCCCCGCAGCCCCAGGCGCGTCGCCGAGAGCACCGTGTCACCGTCGGCGACGACGTCCAGCGCCACCTCGCCGTCGTCGTCGAGACGCACGACGCCGTCCAGGGCCGAGCCGCGCGGGCCGTTCACCCGCCAGCTCGACGCCGTGGCGGCGGCCGGGTCGGTGGTGTCAGCGGTGGCGGGGCCGCGGGCCGGGGCGGCGCTCGCCGACCCGCCGAGGACCAGCCCGCTCGCCGCCAGCGCGACCGCCGACACCGCTGTCACCACAAGAAGAGCAGGACGGGACGCAGCGAACAGCTTCACGAGGTCTCCCTTGACTCCGACGGGCGCCCGGTGCGCCGTCCGCCAGGGTAGGGAACACCCCAGACCAGGTCAATACCCTTATAGGGAATATGGGCAATATTGGCCTGGGGCGTCGCGCTACTTGCCCGGCCGGAGATCCAGCCTGCGCAGGAGCTGGGCGTTCAGCGCGACAACGATCGTCGAGAGCGACATGAGGACCGCCCCCACCGACATCGGCAGCACGAAACCGACCGGCGCCAGGACACCGGCGGCGAGCGGCACCGAGATCAGGTTGTACCCGGCCGCCCACCAGAGGTTCTGCTTCATCTTGCGGTAGCTGGCCCGGGACAGCTCGATCACCGACAGGACCGACCGGGGGTCGTCGCTCGCGAGGATGACGCCCGCGGACGCGATGGCCACGTCGGTCCCCGCGCCGATGGCGATGCCGACGTCGGCCTGCGCCAGCGCCGGGGCGTCGTTGACGCCGTCGCCCACCATCGCGACCTTCCGGCCCTCGCCCTGGAGCTGCTGGACCTTTGCGGACTTGTCCTCGGGGCGCACACCCGCGAAGTACCGGTCGACGCCGATCTCCTCGGCCACGGACCGCGCGACCGCCTCGGCGTCGCCGGTGATCATGACCACCTGGACCCCCAGGTCGTGCAACCGACGGACGGCGTCAGCGGACTCGGCGCGCACCTCGTCCGCGAGCTTGATGCCGCCGACGACGGCGCCGTCGCGCAGGACGTGCAGGATGATCGCGCCGTCGGCACGCCAGGAGTCCGCGACGTGCAGCTCGTCCCGGCCGCTCTCCTCGAGCAGTCGCGGGCCGCCGACCCGGATCTCGTGGCCGTCGACCGTCGCGGTCACGCCCACGGCGGGCGAGGACGCGAAGCCCGACGCCCGCGGGACGGCGAGCCCGCGCTCGCGCGCCGCGCGCACCACTGCCCTGGCCAGCGGGTGCTCGCTGTCCGACTCGGCGGCAGCGGCGAGCGCCAGCAGGGTGTCGCCGTCGATGTCACCGGCGGGCTCGACGGCGGCGACCGTCGGTTCGCCCTTGGTGAGGGTGCCGGTCTTGTCGAACAGCACCGTGTCAACGGTGCGCATGCTCTCCAGCGCGAGGCGGTCCTTGACGAGCACGCCGCCGCGGGCGGCCCGTTCGGTGGCGATGGAGACGACGAGCGGGATGGCGAGACCGAGCGCGTGGGGGCACGCGATCACGAGGACGGTGACGGTGCGGACGACGGCGTCGTCGGGCATCCCGGCGAGCGACCAGACGACCGCGGTGACCGCCGCTGCGGCCAGCGCGAACCAGAACAGCCAGCCCGCTGCGACGTCGGCCAGGCGCTGCGCGCGTGACGACGAGCTCTGCGCCTCGGTGACGAGCCGCTGGATACCCGCGAGCGCCGTGTCGTCGCCGGTGGCGGTGACCTCGACGCGCAGACCGGAGTCCGTGGCGACGGTTCCGGCGGTCACGGGCTCGCCCGGACCGCGCGGGACGGTGCGCGACTCCCCCGTCACCATGGACTCGTCCATCTCGGCGCGCCCGTCGACGACGCGGCCGTCGGCGGGGACGCTGCCGCCCGGCCGGACCACCACGACGTCGCCCACCACGAGCTCGGCCGGGGAGACCTTGACGATCTGGTCGCCGTCCACGCGCTCCGCCTCGTCGGGCAGCAGCGCTGCCAGGGAGTCCAGGGCGGACGTCGTCTGCGCGAGCGAGCGCATCTCGATCCAGTGGCCGAGCAGCATGATCACGATCAGGAGCGCGAGCTCCCACCAGAAGTCGAGCTGGTGGTCGAGCAGGCCGAGGCTGGCGCCGAGGGAGGCGACGAACGCGACGGTGATCGCGAGCCCGATCAGCAGCATCATGCCCGGCTTGCGGGACCGGAGCTCGCCGACCGCCCCCGTGAGGAACGGCCACCCGCCCCACGCATACATGACGGTGCCCAGCAGCGGCGATACCGCGTTCACCAGGGTCGTGTCGGGCAGCGTGTAGCCGAGGAGCATCGCGAACATGTCCGAGAACGCGACCACCGGTACGGCCAGGACGAGCATGATCCAGAACAGCCGCCGGAACTGGCCCACGTGGTCGCCGTGCCCGCCATGACCGGCGTGACCTGCGTGAGCGTCGTGACCACCGTGGGCGTCGTGACCACCATGGCCCGCGTGAGCGTCGTGCATCGCGTGGGCGGCATGCTGGTCGTGCATCTCGTGACCGGCCGAGCCGTGCTCGTGCGGCGCGGGCGCACCCGTCGCGACGTGGGACCCGTCGGGGTGCTGGTGTGGCTCGTTCATGGAACCAGATATACCCCTAGGGGGTACCAGCGTCAAGTGTTCCGACAGTCACACGTCCACGTGCGACCCCAGCAGCACCGTCCGGTCGCGCGGCAGGGCGAAGTGCTCGGCGGCGTCGGCGGTGATGTACGACGTCGCGATGAACAGGCGCCTACGCCAGGCGGGCATTCCCGGCTCGTCGCCGAGGCGCAGCTCGATCCGGGACAGGAAGTAGGTGGCGTTCTCGAGGTCGAGGTCTCCCTCGGTGTCCTCCGGTCCGAGCTGGGCCAGCGCGGCGGGGACGTCCGGCCGCTCGCCGTACCCGAACCGCACGGTCAGGTGCGTGATGCCGTCCTCGCCCTCGCCGAGGTGCTCGACGGTCACCCGCTCGTCGTCGGGCACGCGCGGGACGATAGCGATCTCCACGGCCACCACCGCCACGCGCTCGTGGCGCACATGGTTGTGCTCGACGTTGGAACGCAGCGCCAGCGGCGCGGTCTCGCTCCCGCGGTTCAGGAAGATCGCGGTGCCGCTGACGACCTGCACGGGGACAGGACGGTCCTGGAGGCCGTCCACGAACGCACGCAGCGAACCCTCCATGGCCTCCCGCTTCGCCGTGACGACCGCCCGACCGCGCTGCCACGTCGTCATGACCGTGAAGGCGGTGACCGCGATGGCCAGCGGGAGCCAGGCACCGTGGACGAGCTTGGTCAGGTTGGCGGCGAGGAACAGCAGGTCGACCGTCAGCAGCAGCACCGCCAGTGTCGCCAGGAACCACTTGGGCGTCTGCCAGGTCCGCCAGGCGACGTAGAAGAACAGGATCGTCGCGATCGTGATGGTGCCCGTGACCGCCATGCCGAAGGCGTAGGCCAGCGAGGCGGAGTCCCGGAACGCGAGGACGAGGGTGAGCACCGAGACCATCAGCAGCCAGTTGATCCACGGGACGTAGATCTGGCCGTGCGCCGACTGCGACGTGTGCAGGATCCGCAGTCGGGGCAGGTAGCCGAGCTGCGCGGCCTGGGCGGTCACCGAGAACGCGCCGGTGATGACGGCCTGGGAGGCGATCACCGTGGCAGCGGTCGCGAGGACGACCATCGGGATCAGGGCCCAGTCAGGCGTGAGCAGGAAGAACGGCGCCGAGATGTTCGACCGGTCCTGGAGGATCAGCGCGCCCTGACCCAGGTAGCTCAGCGTGCAGGCCGGGAACACCAGGAAGATCCACCCGACGGAGATCGGTCTGCGGCCGAAGTGCCCCATGTCGGCGTACAGGGCCTCCGCGCCGGTCACCGACAGCACGATCGCGGCCAGCGCGAAGAAGGCCAGGTCGAAGTGCCCGGCGAGGAAGCCCAGCGCGTACGTGGGCGAGAGCGCCCGCAGGATCCCGGGCTCGCCCGTGATCCCCCACACGCCAAGGGCTGCGATCGCGACGAACCACGTGATCATCACCGGCCCGAACAGCCGCCCGACCGCCGCGGTCCCGAACTTCTGAGCGGCGAACAAGATCACGATGATCACCGCGGTGACGGGGACGATCCAGCCCTCGAACTCAGGGTTGATGATCTTGAGGCCCTCCACCGCGGACAGCACCGAGATCGCCGGCGTGATCATGCTGTCGCCGAGGAACAGCGCGGCCCCGAACAGCCCGAGGCCCGCCAGCGTCATGGTCACCCGGGTCCGCCCGGTCGCCGCCCACCGGCGCAGGAGGGTGATCAGGGCCATGATCCCGCCCTCGCCGTCGTTGTCCACGCGCATCGCGAGGAGCACGTAGGTGACGGTGACGATGAGCATCACCGACCAGAAGATCAACGAGACGACGCCGTAGACGTTCTCCGTCGTGGCCGGCACCGGGTGCGGGTCGGCGGGGTTGAAGATCGTCTGGATGGTGTAGATCGGGCTGGTCCCGATGTCGCCGAAGACGACACCGAGGGCACCGACGACAACAGCGAGGCGGAGTACATCTGCGGGCCGCGACACAGCGGTGGTCGCCCGGCGAACGATAGTCACCAGTGGAACCTACGGGCGGAGCTGGCCGATCCGCGCGACGTTGACGGTTTCTTGACGCCCCGCTACCAGACAGAGATCTCGCTCAGGCCGCTGACGCTCCCGTACGCGTCCCGGACGCAGACCACGCCGGCCTCCGCCGGTCTCTGGAACCGGACGGGATAGACCTCCTCGAACGCGTCTCCGTCCACGGCGCCGCTGCGCACGGCGCGTCGCTCGGCGTCGAGCAGCTCCACGGTCAGCTCGCTCGGGCTGAACGGCGTCCGCAGGACGACCAGGCTGACCTCCCGAGGCTCCGGGAGGACCACGCAGACCCGTGGGCGTTCCGGTGCGGCGCAGCGGGCGCTCGGCTCGGGACTCGACGCGTCGTCGGGCGGCCCCACCGAGGCTCCAGCCGCCTCGGGGACGCAGTCGGTGGGGAGCCGGACGCCGCTGGTGTCCCACTCCACATCGCCGTCCGTGATCGGGCACGGCGACACGGCCTGCACGAGCCGCCCTGAGGCCTTGTCCTCGGCCAGGCACTCCGCGCCCCTGGACGGCGGCGTCAGGTCGGCGGGCGGGGGGACGCCGGCGCTGCGATAGATGGCGTCGACCCGCTCGCCGTCGATCCTCGTGGTGGTCTGCGCGACGACCATCAGCTCGGAGGGCGCGTCGGCGTATACCCGCGCGTCCACCCGGGCGGCCGTGCCGGACGTCGGCCGGGAGAGCGGGCGCGGCTCGGCCGTGGTGCCCTCCACGGTGCTGGCGGACACCACGGTGTACGTGACCTTCTTACCCGCTGGCACGCCTGTCGCCGCCGGCCAGCTCACCTGCAGCAGGCCCTCCTTGCCGGTCTCGTTGCCGGTCACAGCGAGCTCGGGTTCCCAGTACACGAGGTCCGGAACGCGGCGTGGCCCGTCAGTGCCCGACGCAGGGTCCGACGCCGGGAGCGTGAGCACGGTGCTCGGGCCGAAGACGGCGTCGTCCACGTGGAGCGTCGCGGTGGCCTGCAGCCCGGCGGAGGCGTCACCCACCTCGTCCTCCGGCAGCGACCAGAGGCCGCGCTCGTCGGGCTCGGCGGACACCGCCCGCGGGCAGAACGGCCCGGGGAGCACGCAGAAGAACCCGAGCGACATGGTCGCCGTCACGGCCTTGATGTCGTTCTCGGTGTCGTACAGGTACACCGAGACGGACGACCGCGGGGCGGAGTCCCCGCCCGCGTGCATGACCCGGCTGTAGAGCGCGCCGGTGGGCTCAGGGTCCGGCGCCGGCTCGCCGCGCACGGGAGCGTCCTGGTCGTAGTACGCGCACGCGGTCACGGCCAGGACGGCGACCAGCGTCAGGACCAGGGTGGCACACCACTGTCGGAGCACCCGCGGAGGCTACCAACGCGGTGTTCCGACATCGTTCAGCGAAACGGGAGCGAATGACGACCCGCCGCGCTAGGGCGCGTTTACAATTCAGAACAGCACTGTATTGTAATGAACATGGAAATCGAGGCACGTCCGCCCGGCCGTCCGCGGAACGCCGACGCCGATACCGCCATCCTCGACGCGGCACTGGAGCTGCTGATCGAGCGTGGCGCGGGCGCTGCCAGCATCGAGCAGGTTGCCCGGCGCGCCGGGGTGACACGAGCGACCGTCTACCGTCGTTTTCCGGACAAGACGCAGCTCCTGATCGCCGCTGTCGAGTCCGCCTACGGCAACCCACCGCCGACGCCGGAGATCCGTGATCTGGAACATCTGCTGACCGGTTGGGCTGCAGCGCTCGCCGACCCTCTCCAGCGAGGGCTCCTGCGTCGGCTCTACGGCGCGTTCGACGACTACCCCGAGATCGCTGACGCCTACGAGATGCAGTTCGGCAGCCGGCGAAGCGATGCCCGCAGGGCGGTGCTCGAGCAGGCCCGGGACAACGGCGAGCTGCCACCGGACACCGACCCGAGGATCCTCCTGGACGTGCTCACCGGCGCGGTGTGGCAGCACCTGGTCACCCGGCCCGACACCAGCACTCCGGACGACGTCGAGCAGTACCTGCGCGCCGTCCTCCACCAAGCGGGCTTCACACCCGCAACCCGACGGCACCGCGCGCCCCGGCCAACCAAGGAGTAGACACCATGTCCACGACCACGTCCTCAGGCTCGGTCGAAGCACAGCTGCGCACGCGGGCATTCGCCCGCGTCATCGGCCCCTACGTCGCCACGTTCACGATCCTCTACGCGATTCGTCTGCCGGATCTGATCTGGCTCGTCGACGACCTGTTCTCGCAGCCGGTCCTGGTCTTCATGCTCGGCGCGCTGATGCTCGGCGCGGGCCTGGTCATCATCGGCGGTCACCGCAGCTGGCGCGGGCCGCTCGCGATCACGATCTCCGCCTTCGGCTGGTTCGTCGCCCTGCGCGGCTTCCTCCTGATCGCCGACCCCACAGCCGTCGAGGCAACCGTTGACGCAACCATGCTCTCGCCCACCGCGACGCTGCTGGCGCGGGCCTTCTTCGCAGTCCTGGGAGCGATCGGCCTGCTGCTGACGTACGCCGGCTGGTTCACCAAGCCGTCCGTGCCCGGAGAGACGCCCGCGGAGCCCCCGTCCGCAACGGCAGTCGTCGACTCGTAGGCAGGACAGGTCTCAACAGGCTCCACCAAACGGTGACGTTCGCCCGCGGTGAGCCGCACCAGCCCCACTACCCGGTGGAACGGTTCGCCCGTCAGGAGCGGACGAGCCGCGCTATCGCGTCCGAGGCTTCCTTGACCTTGGCGTCCGCCTCGGGCCCGCCCGTCCGGGCGGCGTCCACCACGCAGTGCTTGAGGTGGTCGTCGAGCAGACCGAGCGCGACGCTCTCCAGCGCCTTCGTGAGGGCGGACACCTGGGTCAGGATGTCGATGCAGTACTGCTCCTCGTCGACCATCCGGTGGATCCCGCGTGCCTGGCCCTCGATGCGCTTGAGCCGTGCGAGGTACCTGTCCTTGTCGGTGATGTAGCCGTGGGCGGTGGGCTCGTCACCCTCTCCGACCATGACCGGGTCGGCAGGGGATCCTGATTCCGTCATGGGTCCCATGATCTCATCTCCATCTGGTCAAGCGCCCCTGGTGGGACGGGGCGAAATGGCGGTTCCGCGGCGCGCCGCACGAGATGCGCCGCGGAACCGTGACCGCCCTTCGGTCAGGCGGCCGTCACGTACTTGGCGGGGTCGGCGTCGAACGGGGCCTCGCACGCCGCGCAGCAGAACCAGTACCGCTGGCCCTCGTAGTCACGGAACAGGCCCTTCGCCTCGGCGTCGGCCTTGACGACGGTGCTGCCGCGCATCACCGGGCACTCCGCGAGCTCCTCGGCCGACGGGCCGAGCAGGTTGCTGCCCTGGTGGCTCATCGCGGCCGAGCCTCCGTGGCCTCCGCAGTGGCCACCTCCGGCCTGCGCGTGATCGTCGTGCGAGTGGTCGTGTCCCATGTGCGGGGTCCTTTCGTCGGTGATGGGTGGAACGAGCGCAGCCGGAGGCTGTTGCCGACGACGAAGACGCTGGAGAACGCCATCGCCGCGCCGGCGAGCATGGGGTTGAGCAGACCGAGCGCGGCCAGCGGGATCGCCGCGACGTTGTACCCGAAGGCCCAGAACAGGTTCGCCTTGATCGTGCCGAGGGTCCGGCGGGAGAGCCGGATGGCGTCGGCCGCCGAGGTGAGGTCGCCGCGCACCAGCGTGATGTCCGCCGCCTCGATCGCCGCGTCGGTAC
Source organism: Promicromonospora sp. NPDC050249 (assembly GCF_040656015.1). Taxonomy (NCBI): domain Bacteria; kingdom Bacillati; phylum Actinomycetota; class Actinomycetes; order Micrococcales; family Promicromonosporaceae; genus Promicromonospora; species Promicromonospora sp. NPDC050249. Next base: position 81,531 of record NZ_JBFAKY010000012.1, read on the forward strand.
CGGTGCCCATCGCGAGGCCCAGGTCGGCCTGCGCGAGGGCGGGGGCGTCGTTCACGCCGTCACCGACCATCGCGACGACCTTGCCCTCGGCCTGCAGCCGGGCCACGACGTCGGCCTTGTCCTGCGGCAGCACCTCGGCGATGACCTCCGTGATGCCCACCGCCGCCGCCACCTGCTCGGCCACCGCACGGTTGTCGCCGGTGAGGAGCACCGGCGTGAGGCCCAGCGCGACGAGCTGCGCGACGGCTGCCGCGCTGGTCGGCCTGACCTGGTCGGCGACCACGAGGATGCCGCGCGCCTCACCGTCCCAGCCGACCGCGACGACGGTCTTACCCTCAACCTCAGCCTGAACCTTGGCCCCGGCGAGGTCCGACGGCAGGTGTTGCGACCAGTTGGCGAGCAGTGCCTCGCGGCCGACGACCACGGCGTGCCCGTCGACGACGCCCTGCACGCCCAGGCCCTGGACGCTCTCGAACGATTCCGGCGCGGGCAGGTCGCCGACCTCCTGCACCGCCCCCTTGGCCACGGCCTGCGCGACGGGGTGCTCGGAGGCGTCCTCCAGGGCGCCGGCCAGGCGGAGCAGCTCGACGCGGCTGGTGCCGGTGGCCGGGACGACGTCGAGGAGCGTCATGCGGCCGGTCGTCACGGTGCCCGTCTTGTCGAGCACCACGGTGTCGACCTTGCGCGTGGACTCCAGGACCTCCGGACCCTTGATCAGGATGCCGAGCTGCGCCCCGCGTCCCGTGCCGACGAGCAGCGCGGTAGGCGTCGCGAGACCCAGCGCGCAGGGGCAGGCGATGATCAGCACCGCGACGGCGGCGGTCAGCGCCGCGGTGGCGGGGAACCCGCCGCCGAGCCAGACGCCGAGGGTCGCGACGGCGATCGCGATGACCACCGGGACGAAGATCCCGGAGACCCGGTCGGCGAGCCGCTGGACGTCTGCCTTGCCGGACTGCGCGTCCTCGACGAGGCGCGCGATGCGCGCGAGCTGCGTGCCTGCGCCCACCTGCGTGGCGCGGACCACGAGCCTGCCGCCCGCGTTGACGGTGGCTCCGGCGACCGTGTCGCCGATCCCCACCTCGACGGGCACGGACTCGCCGGTCAGCATCGAGGCGTCGACGGCGGAGGATCCGGCGACCACCACGCCGTCGGTGGCGATCTTCTCGCCCGGCCGGACGACGAACTCGTCGCCCACGGCCAGGTCCCCGACCGGGATGCGGGTCTCGGTGGCGCCGCGCAGCACGGCGACCTCCTTCGCGCCGAGCTCCAGCAGCGCCCGCAGCGCCGCGCCGGCCTGCCGCTTGGACCGCTTCTCGAAGTAGCGCCCGGCGAGCACGAACATGGTGACGCCCGCGGCGACCTCGAGGTAGATGTTGGCCGCGCCGTCGGACGGCGCGATCGTCAGCTCGAAGCCGTGCGTCATCCCCGGCTGCCCCGCCGTACCGAGGAACAGCGCGTACAGGGACCAGAGGAACGCGGACAGGACACCGAGCGAGACGAGCGTGTCCATGGTCGCCGCACCGTGCCGCAGGTTGGTCCACGCGGCCTTGTGGAAGGGCCACGCCCCCCACAGGATCACCGGTGCCGCGAGCGCCAGCGACGCCCACTGCCAGTAGGTGAACTGCCAGGCCGGGACCATGGCGAGCACGATCACCGGGACGGCGAGCACCACGGAGGCGACGAGCCGGTCCCGCAGCGACGCCAGCTCCAGGTCCCGTGCGCCGACGGCGTCGCCGCCGGGCTCCGGAGCGTCCTTCGGCGCCGGGAGGGCCGCCGTGTAGCCGGTCTTCTCGACCTCGGCGACGATGGCGCCGATGTCGTACCCGGCGGGGGCCGTGACCTTGGCCTTCTCGGTCGCGTAGTTGACGGTGGCGCTCACGCCGTCGAGGCGGTTGAGCTTCTTCTCGATCCGCATGGCGCAGGACGCGCAGGTCATACCGCCGATGTCGAGGTCGACCGTCGTTGCCGTGACGTCTGACATGGTGCTCCTCTCAGTGGTCGTGGCCGGACTCGCCGTGCCCGGCGGCGGGCTCGTCGGTGGGCTCCTCGGCGGGTGCGTCAGTGGGTTCATCAGCAGCGGGCGCATCCCCCGTGTCGAGGACGAGCTCCGCGGTGCGCACCTCCCCATCGACCTTGAAGTCGAGGTACAGCAGGTACCGGCCGGGGGTGGGTGCCTCGGTCATGAACTCGACGTCGGGGCCCGACGTCGATCCGGGCGCCGGCTCGTCGCCCTCTGGGTGCACGTGCAGGTAGGCCAGGTCGCCGTCGCGCAGCGCGACCAGGTGCCCATAGGCGCCGAGGTACGGCTCCAGCGTGGTGACCGGCTCGCCGTCCTTCGTGACGGTTGCGGTGAGGACGGAGCCGCCGTTCGCGCTCAGGTCTCCCGTGAGGGTCGCGGTGTACCCGTCGACGGTGTCGCTCGCGGCGACCTTCGTGGCGGGTTCGGGCGCGAGGGGCCCTGCGACGTCGACCGTGCGGCTGAGGACCAGGTTCTGGCCGGTCGCCCCGGGGACGAAGTCGGTGAACACGCGGTAGGTGCCCGCCTCGTGCCAGGTCCACGGGATGGACCAGACGCCGTCCGCCGACATCGTGGGGTGGACGTGCCGGAACTGCGATCCGTCCGCGCGCACGACGACGAGGTGCAGCTTCTTGTCGTGCGCGGTCTCGAAGTCGGTCACTGCCGTGCCGTCCGCGGAGGTGATCGAGAACGAGAGGATGTCCGCCTCGCCGACCTCGCCGGGTGCGCTCACGGGGCTCAGGAGCAGGCCATCCTGCTCGAGGGCGAGCCCGCTGACCGGCGTCGTCGCCTCGGCCGTCGCGCTCATGTCCATCTCAGGCTCCTCGTGCTTCTCCACCTGCGCCGCCCCGGACCATGCCGCGACGGTGCCCTGCGGAACCACGGCCCCCGCGACGACGAAGGCGGCGACGAAGAGCGCCGCCAGGCCGGCTCCGTAGGCGCCGAGCCGCTGGGGGGCATTCATGAGGCACGCTCCGCCCCGTGCCCGGCCTCGTTGACACTGGTCGCCACTGTCGTCCCCTTCCGCTCGTCCGCTACCCCTAGGGGGTAACCGTATGTCGCCACCATATACCCCCCGGGCGTATTTCGGTCAAGGCGACTGTCACCCGGCTTTCGGCGACAGGTCACCGGTCGCGTCGATAGACTCCCCTCGCTCCGCCGGCGTCGTGATCGGGCGGGCGTTCCGGGGTGGGAATGACCAAGTGGAGGACGCATGAGCCTGGTCTCGCGCGTGTACGAGAATCGCCGTTCTGCTGTGTCGGTCGGTGCGGTGGCCCTCTTCGCGGCCGGGCTGGTCGGCTTCGCGCTCCTCTACGAGGGTGAGGCGACGGCCGACGTCGAGCTGAACGACTCCGGCGTCTGGGTGACCCAGACCGCTGAGGGCAAGCTCGGACGGTTCAACTACGACGCGCGAGCCCTCGACGGCGTCCTGCTCGCGAACGCGGCAAGCTTCGACGTGGAGCAGGACGCGCAGCGGGTGCTCCTGGACAGCACCGCCAGCTCGTCCGCGAGCGCCGTGAACCCCGCCCAGCTGGTGCTCAACGGGTCCATGAAGTTCCCGGCGGGGTCGCAGGTCGCCACCGGTGGTGCGACCACCGCCATCTACGACAAGAAGACCGGGCGGGCGTGGGTGCTCCCGTTCGACTCGGCCTCGTTCGACGAGAAGCGGCTCAAGCCGACGGTCAAGGTCGGCAGGGCCGGGCAGCTCACGGTGAGCAACGACGGCACGGTCTTCCTCGCTGTCCCGGCCGACTCCCAGCTGTACACGATCGCGACCAGCAAGCAAGGCGTCGCGCAGAGCGTCGATGAGTCTCCGCTGCCCCTGGCGGCCGACGCCGAGGTGCAGGTCTCCGCCGTCGGTGAGGAGCCGGTCGTGCTGGACCAGTCGACCGGGAACCTGGTGCTGCCGGCCGGCGATCTGGTCAAGGTGGAGGACGGTGCGCAGGGGATGCTGCAGCAGCCGTCCGCGGACGGCGACGTCGTTGTCGTCGCGACCACGAAGGGCCTGGTCAGCCAGCCGCTGGACGGCGGGGACGCGCTGCGCAGCGATTTCGACGGCGTGGCGTCCAGCACGCCCGCGGCTCCCGTCCAGCTCAACGGGTGCACGTTCGGCGCCTGGGGCTCGGGCCAGGTCGTCCGGAACTGCGCGGGCACCGACAGCGACTTCGACGAGGTGCTCGCGGGCATGGATCCCTCCTCCCGGCTGGTCTATCGCGTCAACCGCGACGTCATCGTGCTGAACGACGCCATGAGCGGCACCCTGTGGATGGCCGCTGACCAGTTCGAGCTGGTGGACGACTGGGAGCTCAAGCAGCCCACCAACGCCAAGGGCAAGAAGACCGAGACAGAGGAGTCCACGCCGGAGCTCGTCGACAACTTCGTGGCCGAACGGGACAAGCCGAACCGCCCGCCCGAGCCGGAGGACGACAGCCTCGGGGTGCGGCCCGGCCGCACCACCGTGCTGAACGTGCTGGGCAACGACACGGACAAGGACGGCGACGTGCTCACCGCGTCGGTCATCGGGACACCGAAGGGCGATGTCGGGGTGGACCGCGTGCTCGACGGCGCGGCCCTCCAGGCCGACGTGCCTGCCGACGCCACCGGGACCACGACGTTCAGGTACGAGGTGAACGACGGCCGCGAGAACGGCACGGCTGACGCCTCGGTGAGCGTGCGGGTGGTGCCGCTGGAGGAGAACAACCCGCCGGAGCAGCCGGGTGACCCGGTGCTCGTGGTGGGTCAGGAGAAGATGGCGAGCATCAAGGTGCTGCCGTACTTCAAGGACCCCGACGGCGACGACCTGTTCCTGTCGAACGCCAGCACGGTGGATCCCCGGGACGAGGTGCGGTTCCGTCCGGACGGCACGATCGAGTTCCGCGACGGCGGGTCCAGCATCGGCCGCAAGATCGTCGACGTGGTGGTGTCGGACTCGATGGGCGTGCCGGTCGAGGGCAAGCTGCTCGTGGACGTCGTGGCGAGCAACAAGCCACCCGTCGCCGTGCAGGACCACGTGACCGTGCAGACCGGCGAGCCGATCACCGTGCACCCGCTGAAGAACGACCACGACGCCAACGAGGACCAGCTGCGGCTGACCGACGTCGAGGGCCCCGAGCCGGCGACCATCGTCCAGAACCAGACGACGGGGACCTTCAGGTTCGCGAGTGACAAGGCCGGCTCGTACGACGTGATGTACCAGATCTCGGACGGGCCGAGCTCGACGCTGGGCCTGGCGCGGGTGGATGTGGTGGATCCGCCCAAGGAGGCCGGTCCGCCGGTGGTCGTGTCGGACCAGGTGCTGCTGCCGACCGGAGGCACTGCCCTCGTGGACGTGCTCGCCAACGACACGGATCCCGCGGGCGGTGTGCTCGTGGTCCAGGGCGTGGACGTACCGTCCGACGCACCGGTGAGCGTCTCGGTGCTGAACCACCAGATCCTCAAGGTGTCCGAGCTCAAGCGCCTCGACGAGCCGGCGCTCGTGACCTACACGGTCGCCAACGGCGCGGGCACGGTCACGGGTCAGGTGCGCGTGGTCCCGATCCCGGCCCCGGACCAGCTGCGGCCCCCGGAGGCGGGTCCCGACGTGGCCACCGTGCACGTGGGCGACGTGGTGACCGTCCCGGTGCTGAAGAACGACACCCACCCCGACGGCCTGGCGCTGACCCTCATCGACGAGCTGCAGGAGTCACCCCCTGCGTCGGCCGGCGAGGTGTTCGTCTCGGAGGACACCGTGCGGTTCAAGGCAGGGCCCAAGGCCGGGACGCACTACGCCGTGTACGAGGTGGAGGACGCCAACGGGCAGAAGGACTCGGCCCAGCTGACCATCAACGTGGTGGGCGGCCGGGCGAACTCCGCACCGCAGCTGCCCGACATCACGGCGCGTGTGCTCAGCGGCGGCATCGTGCGCATCCCGCTCGCGCTGGACGGGACGGACCCCGACGGCGACCACGTGACGCTGAGCTCCATCTCGGGAGCGCCGAGCCAGGGCAAGGCGCGGATAGCCGACGGATTCATCGACTACCAGGCGGCACGGCGCTCCAGCGGCCTGGACACCTTCACCTATCAGGTGCTGGACACGCGCGGCGCGCCCGCGGAGGGCGTCGTCCAGGTGGGCATCGCCGCGACCCCGGCCGCCAACCAGAAACCCCAGGCGACGGACGACGAGACGACGGTGCGTCCTGGTCGCGCGGTCGCCGTCAGGGCTCTGGAGAACGACTCGGACCCGGACGGCGACCGGATCGGCCTGGTGAGCAAGGGGTTCGAGGGAACAGAGGATTTGAAGCCCGAGGCGGTGGACGACCAGGTCGTGGTCACCACGCCCGAGACGCCGCAGGCCTACTCCTTCTACTACGCCGTCCAGGACACCTACGAGGCACGCGCCAGCGGGGCCATCACCCTGAACGTGGACCCGAAGGCGCCCCTGCTGCGTCCGATCGCGCACGACGACGTGGTCACCGCCGACGACGTGCAGGGCTCGACCCACGTCACGGTGGACGTGCTGGCCAACGACGTGGACCCGGACGGCGTGGCCGCCGACCTGGAGGTCGCGGTCGACCCGGCGCTCGAAGGCGTGACGGTGACCGACGACGGCGCCGTCCGGGTGCAGCTCACGCAGGACGCCCGCGTCATCACGTACACGGTGACCGACATGGACGACCTGGAGGCCAAGGCGTTCGTGCGGGTCCCGGGCAACCAGATGCGCCCGCACGTCAAGCCGGGCCAGGGCGCCCTGAAGGCCACGAGCGGTGAGCCGCTCACCATCGACATCGCCGAGCACGTGGTGGTCCGCGACGGACGTGAGCCGCTCATCACCGAGGACAAGGCGGTCAAGGCCCTGGAGGGCAGGTCCGTGGTCAAGGACAAGGACACGATCGTGTACACCTCGACCGAGGACTACGCGGGTCCGGCGTCGGTCAGCTTCGAGGTGACCGACGGCGAAGGGCCGGACGACCCGGAGGGCCTGACGTCGGTGCTGACGCTGCCGATCGACGTGAAGCCCGCCAAGAACATGCCCCCGACGATCACCGGCACGCCGGTGCTGCAGGTGGCGGCCGGTGAGCAGGCGTCGGTCGACCTGTCACGGTACGTCGATGATCCGGACGAGGACCCGCTGACCATCGCCGTCAGGAGCAAGGAGGGCATCAAGGTGTCCGTCACCGGCGCGACGGTGACCGGGGAGGTCGACGAGTCGATCTCCAAGGGCACGCTCGTCGCGCTCCCCATGACGCTCTCGGACGGGAAGAACCCGGTGGTGCAGGCGGAGCTGACCGTCCAGGTGATGCCATCGACCCGGCCACTGGTCAAGACGGCGCCCGACCAGGTGCTGGACGCCCATCAGGGCCGGCGGACGACCATCCCGGTACTGGCCAACGACACCAACCCCTTCCCGGGCAAGCCGCTGACGCTGTCGGGTGTGCCGACGGTGGACGTCGGCAACGGCACCGCAGCGTACAGCGGTGACCAGCTGGTCGTGACGCCCTCCGCCGACTTCACCGGCACGATGATGGTGCGCTACCGCGTGCAGGACGTCACGAAGGACCCCGACCGCGAGGTCGACGGCATTGTCAAGCTGACCGTGCTCGGCAAGCCCGACGCGCCCAGGGCGCCACGGGTGGAGGAGGTGCGGTCCGAGACGGTGGTGCTGAGCTGGGACCAGCCCGACAACAACGGCGCCGAGATCACCCGCTACACCGTCACGGCGAGCAACGGCCAGAAGCACACCTGCGCCACCACGACCTGCACGTTCGACGGACTGAAGAACAACGTGAAGTACACCTTCAGGGTGACGGCCACCAACGAGGTGGACGAGTCCGACCCCTCGCCCGCCTCCCGCGAGGCACGACCCGACCAGAAGCCGGACAGGCCCACGCCGCCCACGCTGAAGTTCGGCGACCGCGAGCTCACGGTCTCCTGGCAGAACCGGTCCTACACCGACCGGTCCCCCATCGACTGCGTGAACCTGGAGATCAGCCCGGCCCCGGCCAACGGCGTGACCCAGAAGACCTGCGTCCGGACCAGCTCCGTGGTCTGGACCGGTCTGGACAACGGCACCGCGTACACGGTGCGGGTCCAGGCCAAGAACGACGCACCCGACCCCTCGGAGTGGTCGGGCCCGTCCGCGCCGGAGGTCCCCGCCGCTCCCCCGGCGCGGCCCGGCGCGCCGCAGGCCACCCGTTCCGACTGGGCCGACGGCGGCCGGATCACGGTGACCTGGACAGCTCCGGCGAACAACGGTGACGCGGTCAAGGCCTACGACCTCGACGTGTTCCGGGACGGCAAGAAGGTGCGCACCGTCACCACCATCAAGACGACCCAGGAAGTCCAGGACCTCAGCACCACCTCCAGCTACCGGTTCGCCGTCACCGCACGCAACAAGGCCGGCGACTCCCTCGTCAGTCCGCAGTCCAACGAGATAGTGCCCTTCGGCAAGCCGACCCGTCCGAACCGCCCCACGGCCGCTTTCGGTGACACCACGGACGGGCAGGTCGACGTCGACTGGAACGACATCGACACCTTCCGCGGCACGGGCGGCCGGTACGAGGTGCAGGCCAACGGCGCGAACGTCAGGGACGCGGGCACGAGGTCGTCGCTCACCTACACCGGCCTCACGAACGGGACCTCCTACACGTTCCAGGCCAGGGCCTGCAACGACTACACCTGCTCGGAGTGGTCGGACTCCTCGAACGCGCAGACGCCGTACGGCGTACCGCCCATGCCCACCATCAAAGCCACAGGAGGCGACCGGAGGGTCACCTTCACCTGGGACGCGCGCGGCACCAACGGGCGCGAGACCAGCGTGCAGGTCTCCGGCGCGATCTCGAGCTCGGCGAAGAGCGGCACCGCCTGGACGCCCGCGGCCTACAGCGAGACAAAGAGGGCCTGCGTCACCGTGACGGACACCACGGGCAAGTCGCGGCAGGCCTGTGCCCAGGACGCAGCGGACCCGCGGCCCAACCCCAGGGCCTGGGTGACGCGTGGCAGCAAGATCCCCAACCCGACCGACGACTGCACGTCCGGCCAGTGCTGGTACTTCATGGTCAACACGCAGGACTTCGACGCGGGCCGCTACACCGTCGGCTGCCAGGACTACGATGGCTCCTGGGCCTCGTTCAGGACGGTCTCCAACGTGTCGGTGCCCGCGAACGGACGGGTCCAGCTCTCCTGCTACTACGGGGAGACCCAGCGGGTCCGGGTGGTGATCGGCGGCAAGGCCTACGAGGACCGGGCGTGGTAGCGGGCGTGGTAGCGGGCCGGAGGTAAGTTTCTATATTCCTTGACGCGAATATTCCTTCTGAGGAATACTCGCGGTCATGGACGCACTCCTCTCCGCGCTCGCCGACCCGGCGCGCTGGCGGCTCGTCACCCTGCTGGCCGAGCGGCCGCGCCCGGTCGGCGTGCTCGCCGAGCTCGCCGGCGCGCGCCAGCCGCAGACGACCAAGCACCTGCAGACGCTCGAACGCGCCGGCGTCGTCACCTCGCAGCGCAGCGGCCAGCGCCGCGTCTACGCCCTGGAGCCCGGCCCGCTGCGCGACCTGGCCGCCGAGCTCAACCGGCTCGCCGACACCGCGCAGGAGGCCGGCGGCGCGCGCGAGACCTTCGACCGCTACGGCCGGAGCCTCCACGCGGAGCGCGATGCCGCACAGCAGCCGGGGTGGGCCGACGACCGCTCGTTCACGTTCCACCGGTCGCTGGCCGGCAGCCCCGAGCAGGTCTGGCGCCACCTGACGGAGCCATCCCTCCTCGCCCGGTGGTGGGCGCCCGACGACCTCCGCGTCTCCGAGCTCGTCTTCGAGGCCCGGCCGGGCGGTCGGGTGGTCCTGGAGTACCGCGACCTCGAGGACACCGGCGGCACGGACCCGGTCGTCGGACGCGCGGAGGGCATGGTCGACGTCGCGCGGCCCGCCGAGCGGCTCATCTACCGCTCCGCTCCCCTGCTGCCCGACCGCGGCGCCGCCTTCACCTCGCACGTCGACCTCGCCCTCCGGCCCGCGGGTGCGGGCGACGGCTCGGGAACGGAGCTCGACGTCCGCTACGGCATCACGGACAGCACCGTGGACTCGGCGGACTTCGTCGCGGGCATCGAGATCGGCTTCGGCCAGAGCCTCGACAAGCTCGCGGCGATCCTCGCGACCCGTACCAATGCCGGTACCAGTACCGACAACGACAACAGCACCGACACCGACACCGACACCGACACCGACACCACGAGGAGCATCCGATGAACGAGCAGACCGCCGGCCGCAAGGTCGTCACCAACATGAGCATCTCCCTCGACGGCCGCTACGCCGGGCCCGACCCGCTGGACATGAGCTGGGTGATGCCGTACGCGGTCACTGACGTCGCCCGTGACCACCTGACCAGCCTCTGGGAGTCCGCGACCACCGCCCTGCTGGGACGGGTGAACGCCGAGGGCTTCCTCGGGTTCTGGCCCGGCGTGATCGACATGGAGGGCGCCGACCCGCGCGACGTGGGCTTCGCACGCTGGCTGGTCGACGTCGACAAGGTGGTGCTCTCCTCCACCCTCGATCCCGACCGGGCGCCGTGGGAGCGCACGACCGTCGTCGACAAGCCGACCGCCGAGGCGGTGGCGGACCTGAGGGCGACGGAGGGCGGCGACATCCTCGTGCTCTCCAGCGCGAGCGTCATCAAGGACCTCCTGGCCGCCGACCAGGTGGACCGGCTGGCCGTCACCGTCTTCCCGATCTTCCTCGGCGGCGGGCCGCTGCTCTTCGACGACGGCCTGCCCACCGCGAAGTGGGACCTCGTCAGCCAGACGGCGGGCGAGCACGGGACGCTCGTGCTGGTCTACGACCGCATCCGCTGACCGGCGGGCCTACCGCGCGCCCGCCGCCAGCTCCTCCGCGACGCGGGCCGCGTGCCGGGCCTTGACCTGCGCCTTCTCCGCCCGGCGGGCCGCTCTGGCGGCCCGCTTCGGGGCGCGGTCCTCCGTGCGCCGCTCGAACAGCGTGTAGATCACCGGCACGACGTACAGCGTCAGCAGGGTCGAGGACACGAGCCCGCCGATGACCACCAGTGCCAGCGGCTGCGAGATGAACGCCCCGCCGCCCGTCAGGCCGAACGCCATCGGGGTCAGGGCGAGGATCGTCGCGGCGGCGGTCATCACGATGGGCCGCAGCCGCTGTCGCGCCCCCTCCTTGACCGCCTCGTCGAGCGGCCGGCCATCGGTCCGGTACTGGTTGATCAGGTCGATCAGCACTATCGCGTTCGACACCACGATGCCCACCAGCATCAGCACGCCGATCAGCGCGGCGACGTCGAGCGGCGTGCCGGTCAGCAGCAGCGCGCCCAGCGCGCCCGTCGCCGCGAACGGCACCGAGACCAGCAGGATCAGGGGCTGCCCGATGCTCCGGAACGTCGCCACCATCACCAGGTAGACGATGAGGATCGCCGCGATCAGCGCCAGGCCGAGGTCCGCGAACGCGTCGGCCTGGTCGGCCGCGAGGCCGCCGACGCTCACCTCGGCGCCGTCCGGCAGGTCGAGGTCCTCGATCTCGGCGGTCAGCGTCCGGGACAGCGCGCCCAGGTCGTCCCCCGAGGGGGTCACGGACACGGTGGCGCTGCGCTCGCCGTCGACCCGGGTGACCGACGCAGGGGCCGACACCTGCTCGACCGTCACGAGGTCGCTCAGCGGGAGCACACCGGCCGCCGTCGGCACCTCGATCTCCTCGATCTCGGCCGCCGTCGCCGGCGGGTCGCCGGCCACCACGACGTCGAGCGACGACCCGCGCAGGTCGACCGTCCCGATGCTCGACTCGTTCATCGCACCGGCCAGCAGCCCGGAGACCGCGGCCTCGGTGAGCCCGGCCTCCGCTGCCGCGTCCCGGTCGACGGTCACCTGGACCGTGGACTGCTCGGCGGCCAGGTTGTTCGACACGTCCTCCACGCCGTCCAGGCCCGTCACGGCGTCCTCGACGGTGCTCGCGGCGTCCGCCAGCCCGTCGGCGTCGGCAGCGGTGACGACCAGGTCCACGGTGCTGCCGGCGAACCCGGAGTCGCCGGCGGACACGGTGACCTCGCCCGTCGGGGCCGCCTCGTCGAGCGCCTCGCTCACGTCGTCCTGCACGGCCTCGCCGTCGGCGTCGTCCTGGAGCGTGAGCGCGAACGACGCACTGCCGGCGCCACCGCCCTGGCCGAACGCCGCGGCCATCCCGTCCCCGGCCCCGACGGTGGTCTGCACGGTCTCGACGTCGTCGACGCCGGCGAGGACGTCCTCGACCTCCTTGGCTGCCTCGTCCTGAGCCGCCAGGGAGGTACCCGGCTCGAACTCCTGGGTGACCGTGAGCGTGTCCTGGCCCGAGTTGCCGATGAAGTTGGTCTCCATGCGCGGCACCAGCGCAACGGTCCCGGCCAGGAGCGCCACCGCGACGCCCAGCGTGACGGCCGGGTGGCGCAGCGCGGCAGACAGGGACGGCACGTACGCGCGCTGCCAGGCGCCGCGGCGCTCCTTGAGCTCGGCCGCCTCGCGCATGGCGACGCCGCCGTCGGCCGACGCGGGGACCTTGATGAACCAGTAGGCCAGCACCGGCACGACCACGAGCGCGACGACCAGGGACGCGCCCATCGCGATCGCCACGGTGACCGCGAACGGCTGGAACAGCTCTCCGGCCATGCCGCCCACCAGGGCGATCGGGGCGAAGACCGCCACCGTGCACACCGTCGAGGCGGTGATGGCGGCACCCACCTCGCGCACGGCCGTGACGATGGCGTCCACCCGGTCCTCGCCGTAGGACAGGTGCCGTTTGACGTTCTCGATCACGACGATCGAGTCGTCGACGATCCGCCCGATCGAGATGGTCATCGCCGCGAGCGTCAGGATGTTCAGGGTGTAGCCGGTCAGGTTCATCGCCGCGAACGTCACCGCCAGCGACAGCGGGATCGAGATCGCCGAGACCAGCGTGGCGCGCACGGAGGCCAGGAACACCAGGATCACGAGCACCGCGAACAGCAGGCCGAGCCCGCCCTCCGTCGTCAGGCCCTCTATCGACTCCTCGATGAACGGCGCCTGGTCGAACGTGACGGCGGTGCTGACGCCGTCGGCGTCGAGCTCTTCGCGCGCGTCGGCGAGCACGTCGTGCACGGCGTGGGACACGTCCACCGTGTTGCCGTCCGGCGTCTTGGTCAGGGCGATGGCGAGCGACGGCTCGCCGTCCAGGCGCGAGAAGGAGGTGGGTGGCACGTCCTGCACGCTCACCTCGGCGACGTCACCCAGGTGCACGACGGCGGGGGCCGGCCCGGCCTCCGGAGCGGCGCCGGGGGCCTGGGGTGCTCCCGCGGCTCCGCCCGGGGTACCCGTGACGCCCGCGGCGGGAACGATCGGCAGCTTCTCGAGCTCCTCGACGGAGCTGACGGACGTGCCCACCTGGACGCTGCTCGTCTCGCCGTCCGCTGTCACCTCGCCCACCGGCATGACCGTGCCGTTCTCCTGCAGCAGGGACGAGAGCTGCGCGGAGGTGAGCCCGGCCGCGGCGAGCTTCTCCTCGTCCGCCTCGATCACCACCTGGCGCTCGGTGGTCCCGGTCACGGTGACGTCGCGGACCTCCGCGATCCCCGACAGCTCGGGCACCAGCACGGACTCGATGGCGTCGGTGAGCTCCTGCTCGGTACCGTCGCCGGAGACCGCGAGCTGCACCACGGGGAGGTCGTCGAGGGAGCCTGCCATGACCTGGGGCTCGACGTCCTCCGGCAGGTCTCTGAGGCCGTCCACCGCGGAGGTGATCTCCTGCTCGACGGCGTCGACGTCGGTGCCGTACTCCAGCTCGACCGTCGTCATGGAGACGCCCGTCGAGACCGTGGAGGTCACGCCCGTGACGCCGTCGATGGTCCGTACGGCCGTCTCGATCGGTTCGGTGACCCGGTCGGCGACGATCTCCGGCGACGTGCCAGGGTCGGCGGCGGTGACCGCCACCATGGGTACGTTCATCGACGGGATGAGTTCCTGCCGGAGCTGCCCCATGCTGTAGATGCCGACGAGGAAGACGGCGATCGTCGCGAGCGCGACGAGGGCGCGGTTCGCGAGGGACATGCGGGCAAGACGGAACACACTGCCTCCAGATCTGGGGACGCGCCGGGCCCACTACCCCTCCGGCGCAGTATTTTGCCTAACGCAAAGGATCCGACCCGGGTTCCCGCCTCGCAACTCCGTTTCAGCGGGTGTTCAGGCGGACGTTCCGAGCGGGTGAAGTTGCCGACTACAGTCACCCCGTGACCGACCAGACCCGCGACCAGCTCGTCGCCGAGCTCGCCGACCTGCACCGCCTGCTCGGCGAGGAGTTCTTCGCCGCGCGGCTGCGCCCGCTGCTGGAGACGGACCTGACCGTGCAGCAGCTGCGGGCGCTGGCGCTCGTCCAGGTCGACCGTGAGTCGACGCCGCAGCGGCTCGCCGAGGCGCTCGGTGTCTCGGCCGGCACGGTCTCCGGGATCCTGGACCGGCTCACGGCCGCCGGCATGACGGTGCGCACGCAGGACCCCGTCGACGGACGCGTCCGCCGCGTGACCAGCACCGAGAAGGGGTCCGAGGCGATCCGCCGCCTCGTCGCGCACGACGAGGACCTGCCGCCCGACCTGCTCGCCCTGCTCGACGTCGAGGACCTGCGGGCGCTCGTCCGTGGCACCGGCGCCCTGCTGGAGGCGGCCCGCCGGCTGACGAGCTAGCCGCTCTGCCCCGCCAGGTGCGCGAGCACGGCCAGGACCCGGCGGTTGGTGTCGTCGGTCTGCGGCAGGCGGAGCTTCACGAAGATGTTGCCCACGTGCTTGCCCACGGTGGCCTCGGTGACGAACAGCCGGCGGGCGATCGACGCGTTCGAGTGCCCTTCCGCGAGCAGCCCCAGCACGTCACGTTCGCGCGCCGTGAGCGCGGACAACGGGTCGTCCCGTCGCCGCACGAGCTGTCCGACCACCTGCGGGTCCACGGCTGTCCCGCCGGCGCAGACGCGGCGCAGCGAGCCGACGAACTCCTCGACGTCGACCACCCGGTCCTTGAGGAGGTAGCCGACCCCGCGGCCGTCGCCCGTGCCGAAGAGGTCGGCGGCGTAGGAGTGCTGCACGTACTGGCTCAGCACGACGACGGCCAGCCCCGGGTGCGCGCCACGGAGCTCGACCGCCGCCCGCAGCCCTTCGTCCGTGTGCGTCGGAGGCATCCGGATGTCGGTGATCACCAGGTCGGGATCGTGGGCCGCTACGGCCGCACGCAGCGCGTCGGCGTCCTCGACGGCCGCGCGCACCTCGAACCCGAACCGCTCGAGCAGGCCGACGAGCCCTGCGCGCAGCAGGACGCCGTCCTCGGCGACGACGACGCTGATCGCGCCGTTCACAGCACACCGTCCGGACCGCACGGCAGCTCGGCGCGCACCGTCGTCGGCCCGCCGGAGGGGCTGGACAGCAGCATCTTCCCGCCCATGACCGCCACCCGGTCGGCGAGCCCGGCCAGCCCGCTGCCCCGCGCGGGGTCAGCTCCCCCCGGGCCGTCGTCGGTCACCTCGACCGTCAGGGTGCCGGCGGCACCGCGGACAGTCACCCGCGCGCTGCCCGCCGCGCCCACGTGCTTGGCGACGTTGGCCAGGGCCTCCGAGACGACGAAGTAGGCGGTGTACTCGACCTTGGGATCGGGGCGGGAGCCGAGCGCGGCGTCGACGTGCACCGGCACGGGCGAGCGGTCGGCGAGCTCGCCGAGCGCGGCCGGCAGGCCCAGATCGGTCAGCGTCTGCGGCTGGATGCCCTGGATCAGCTCGCGCAGCTCGGTCATCAGCTCCTTGGCCTGGTCGTGGGCGCTGGCGAGGGACCGCCCGGCGGGCGAGTCCGGCGGCACGTCCAGCCGCGCCAGGCCGAGCTGCAGCGTCAGGCTGACGAGGCGCTGCTGGGCGCCGTCGTGCAGGTCCCGCTCGATCCGGCGGCGTTCGGCGTCGAACGCGTCGGCGAGGCGGGCGCGCGACCGCGACACCTCGACCAGCTCGGCCCGGATCTCGCTCTCGGCGCCGACCAGCAGGCGGCGCGCGACGTCGGCCAGTCCCCCGGCCACCACCGTCCAGACGTATCCGACCACCGGCAGCAGCGCGATCCCGGCGGCCGCGAACGGGACCGACTCGGCCACCGTGGAGACCGACCAGGGTCCCAGGGCGACCGGTCCGTCGCCCGGGCCCTGCGCCAGCAGCACGAGCGGGCTGACCGCGTAGAGCCCGACGAGCAGCCCGAGCAGGAGCGCCGCTGCCGACACGGCGGGCGCGGCCGTGGCGAGCACGAGCAGCCAGCCGACCTCCCGCCAGGTCGCCGGGTCGGCATAGCGAGCGAGGACCGGGTTCCCGGACGCGCCGTCGATCGGGCGCCGTCGCTCCGGCGCCGGGCGTCCGTCCACCCAGGCCAGCCGACGCCGCTCCGTCGCCGCCAGCGGCCTCGCGAACCAGGGCCCGAACCCGACCACGAGCAGCAGCTCGAGCACGATCAGTGCCACCGCCGTGCGCGGGGCGAGCGTGCCGGCGGCCGAGCCGGTGGCAAGCAGTACCGCAGGGATCGTCAGGAGAGCACCGGTGACGGCGCCGAGCGGCAGAGTGCTCAGCAGGTACGCCAGGGACCGCCACGGCCACCGGCTCAACAGCAGCCGGGGCCAGGTGACGGCCTCCAGCGCCGTTCGCGGACCTGTCTCTTGCACGCCGTCATGCTAGGCGGCCGCCAGGGGCCCGGCGCGCGAGGTAGTGCTAGCCCTACCTCCAGTTCGGTCCCTGGTGGTCATGACCGCCCACCAGCGCGGATGGTCCCATCAGCACATGCAATCCGTACTCGAGCTCGTGGACGTCATGAAGCAGTACCGCGGCGGCCCGCGCGCCGTCGACGCCGTCACCCTGCGCCTCGGCAACGGCCTGATCGGACTGCTCGGTCCGAACGGTGCCGGCAAGTCGTCCCTCATGCGGATCGCCGCCACGGTGACCAGACCCAGCAGCGGGCAGGTGCTGTTCGACGGCGCCGACGTGGTGCGCCGGCCCGACGCGCTCCGCCGCCGACTGGGGTATCTCCCGCAGGACTTCGGCGTGTACCCGCACCTGAGCGCCCCGGAGTTCCTGTCGTACCTGGCAGCGGTCAAGGGCGTCGGCGCTCGTGCCGCACGCGCCCGGATCAGCGAGCTGCTCGAGATCCTCGACCTCGCCGGCGCGGGCAAGCGGCCGCTCGGCACCTACTCGGGCGGCATGCTCCGCCGGGTCGGCATCGCGCAGGCGCTGCTCACCGATCCGCGGGTGCTCGTCGTCGACGAGCCGTCGGCGGGCCTGGACCCCGAGCAGCGCGTGGTGCTGCGCAACCTGCTGAGCGACCTCGCCACGGACCGGGTGGTCGTGCTCTCCACCCACATCGCGTCCGACATCGAGTCCGTCGCCTCCGACATCGCGATCATGACGGGCGGCCGGCTCCTCGTGCGCGGCGCCCCGCACGACGTGCTGCGCCTCGCCCAGGGGCAGGTGTGGGAGGTGACCGTACCCGCCGACTCGCTCCGGGTGCTCCGCGAGCGCCACGTGATCAGCAAGCAGGTACGCACTCCCGCCGGGATGCGGGTACGCGTGCTCGCCGCCTCCCCGCCGGTCGCGGACGCCGTCCTGGTCGCCCCGGACCTCGAGGACGCGTACCTCGCCGTGGTGCACGGCTCCGCCGCGAGCGCGGACGTCGTCCGATGAGCGCCCTGCTGGGGATCGCCATTGCGGACTTCCGCGAGCGCACCCGTCGGCCCGCCTACCTGGTGACGCTGGCCGCGGCGATCGGGCTGGGGTGGCTGGCGATCCCGCCCGCCGACTCGGCGTGGGTGATCATGGACGCCGGGGGCTACCGCGGCCTGTACGACGGCGCCTGGGTCGGCACCGTGACGGCGCTGGCGGGCGGGCTGTGGCTCATGCTCGGCGGGTTCTACGTGGTGCGCGGGACGATCGCGCGCGACCGGCTCACCGGTGTGGGGCAGGTGCTCGCCGCGACCCCGCTGTCCCGTCCCACCTATCTCCTGGGCAAGCTCCTCAGCAACTTCCTGGTCCTGGCGTCGATGGCGGGCGTGCTCGCCGGGACGGCGCTCGCGCTCCAGATCGCGCGGGGCGAGTCGTACACGGTGGACCCGGTGGCGCTGCTGGCGCCCTTCGCGCTGTTCACGCTGCCCGTGCTGGCGGTGACGTCGGCCGCGGCGGTGCTGTTCGAGACGGTCCGGCCGCTGCGCGCGGGCCTGGGCAACATCGTCTGGTTCTTCGTGTGGACGTTCCTGCTGATCGGCAGCGGCGGCGTGCCGTTCGGTGGTCTCGGGCTCGTGGTCGAGTCGATGCGTGCGTCGGTCATCGAGCAGGGCCTGCCGCCGGCCGGCGGGTTCAGCCTGGGCCTGACCGGCATCGACGAACCGCTGCGGGTCTTCGACTGGGGCGGGCTCGTGCCGACCGGTGAGCTCGTGGCGGGCCGCTTCGGGGTGCTCCTGGTCGCGGTCCTCGTCGCGGTGCTCCCGGCGCTGTGGTTCGACCGGTTCGACGTGGCCCGGGCGGCCGGCGCACCGCGGGTCGCGGTCGATGCGGGACCGGCCGCGGAGCTCCCGGTGGGCGCGTCCGCCGCGCCGCGGGCGAGCGGCTCGCCGACCGTCGGTTCGCTGACGGCCGCTCCAGTCGGACGGCGACCGGCCCTGGCCCGGATGGTCGCCGGGGAGCTGCGGATCCTGACGTCGGACCTGTCCCGATGGTGGTGGATCGTCGCCGCCGGGCTGAACGTCGTGGCAGTGGCCTGGACCGGACCCGGGACGGCGATGCTGGCGGTGGCATGGATCTGGCCGGTCCTCGTCTGGTCGCGGCTGGGTACGCAGCACCTCGAGCACGGCACGGACACCCTCTTGGGCGCCTGTCCGGGCAGCGTGGACCGGGCGCTCGCGCAGTGGCTGGCCGGAGTCGCGCTCACGGCGGGGACCGCCGTCGGACCGCTGGCGAGCATGCTGCTCGACGGCGACGCCCTGCGGGCCGCGCACTGGGTCGCCGGTGCGCTGTTCATCCCGTCGCTCGCGCTGCTGCTCGGCACGGTCACGCGCACCCCGCGCGTGTTCCAGGTGCTCTACCTGATCGCCTGGTACATGGCGATCAACGACGTCGCGGCGTTCGACCACATGGGCATCGTGCTGGACGCAGCCGGCCGCCCGGCGGGCGCGAGCGTCGTCGCCGTGGGCGGTGCCGCACTCGGCATGACCGCGGCTGCGCTCGTGGTCCGGCGCGTCCAGCACGTGCTGCGCTGACGGAGCCCCTCTCGGTCGGGGGTACTGAGAGTGCCTGGTTCGGGCGGGTGCGGCGACTTAGTGTGGAAGGTCGTAGCACCGCCCGGGCACCTGGGCGCCGACCGGGAAGGAACCGCGCATGACCGCATGGACCGAGGAAGAGCTCTCCCGTATCGGCGGAGCCGAGGAGCTGCGCATCGCCTCCTACCGGCCCGACGGCAGCCGCCGCCCGCACGTCACCATCTGGTCGGTGCGGGTCGGGGACCACGTCTACGTCCGCTCCGCGTACGGGCGTGACAACGGCTGGTTCCGGCGTGCGCTGGCTTCGGGCACCGGGCACGTCCACGCCGGCGGCGTCGAGAAGGACGTCACCTTCGAGGAACCGGAGGACGACGTCCACGCCGATCTCGACGCCGCGTACCACGCCAAGTACGACCGCTACGGCCAGGGCATCGTGGGCACCGTCACCGGCGCGCACGCCGTCGGCGAGACGCTCCGCCTGCGTCCCCGGGACTGAACCAGGAGTCAGCGGGGCCGGTCAGCGCGCCGACCGGACCGGCAGGATCACCGCCGAGGGGTGGTCCGGGTCGTGGTGGACGGCCTGGTCCGCGGCCAGGAGCGTCGTGGCGGACGCGAGGGGTTCGCCCGTACCGGTGTTGCGGGCGAAGCGCGGGAAGGCGCCGCTGGAGACCTGCACGCGGATGCGGTGACCGCGCCTGAACCGGTGCGCCGTCGGCCACAGGGTCACGGTGGCCGGCGCCAGGTCGTCGGCGCTGGTCAGGCTGACCAGGCCGTCGCAGACGTTGAACGACCGGCCCTCGGGGTCGACGTCGCACAGCCGCACGAACACGTCGGCGTGGGCGAGGCTGGAGCGGAACCAGACCTCCGCGCTCACCTCGCCGACGACCTCGACGTCCTCCTCGAGCACCTCGGTCGTGTACGTCAGGACGTCCGGCCGGGCCTCCAGGGCGCCGTTCTCGACGCGGCCGCCGCTGCTGATGCTGATGCCCCCGGCCGCGGGGGTGGGGTCAGCGGGGTCGTACCGGTACTCGTCGGGGGCGGACTCCGTCGGCAGGCCCGCGGCGAGCCCGCCGTCGGCCTGGAGGTGGAACCGCCGCGGCTCGTAGCCGGGGGGCGGCCAGCTCTCGAAGTCGCGCCACTCGTCCTGACCCATGACGAACAGCCGCACCGGCGCGCGTTCGGCCGGCTCCTCGCCGCGGGCGTACGCCAGGCCGAAGCCAAGGGCCTCGGACGTCGCGGCCACCGGCTCCGTATGGGTCCAGGCGCCCACGGTGAGGCGGGCCGTCCGGCCGGCGTCCTGCAGGATCCTGAAGTCCCGCAGCTGACCCGGCAGGAAGATGTCGTACCAGCCGGCGACCGAGCTGACCGGAACGCTCGTGTCCGCGACCCGGTGGGTGTGGTCGAGGCGGTCCCAGTGCGGGTCGGCGGCGTCGTGCGCCAGGACGTCCTGGACGTACTGCGACCGCGCACCCGTCGCCGCGACGTCGAACCCGCTCAGCGGCAGGGTGCGCAGCGCGCGGGCGGTCTTCTTGGTCTGGGCGTTCATCCGCAGCAGTCCGAGAGGCCGCTCCTGGGTGGCGACCATGGCGCCCCATTCGAGCGGCATCTCCAGCGACCGGCCGTCGGCGCGCAGGAACTCCCGGGTCAGCGCCGACTCCGTCACCACAGGGATCATCGCCTTGACCTGCGGCGGAAGGCTGTCGGCCACCGCCCACTGCACCATGCCCATGTAGCTAGCCCCGATGAGCACCAGCGCCTCACCGAACCAGGGTTCCTTGACCACCCAGTCCAGCGTGTCCAGGCCGTCCTCACGCTCCTGGCGCAGCGGGTCCATGACGCCGCCGGAGCCGAAGCTGCCGCGGACGCTCTGGACGAGCACCTGGTAGCCGCGTTCGGCCAGCGGCCGGGCCAGCAGCGCGGCGAACAGGCCGGAGCGGCCGTACGGGCTGCGGATCAGTGCGGTGGGCAGGCCGTCGCCTCCGTCCCGCGGTGCCCAGCGGTCGGCCAGCAGGTCGACGCCGTCCCGCATCGGGACGCGCAGGTTCCGGTCGACCCGGAGCCGCCGTGTCTGCGGCTCGGGAAGCTTCTGCCGGCGTTGCAGCACGTGGCTCATGAGGCTCATCGGCCGATCTCCTCGGTAGCGGTGACGGTCTGGCCTGGCGCCGTCAATTATCGGGCAAGCGTCTGCATGGTGGGACGTCGTCTCGGGAGCCCTGTCACCGTCGCCTCACAACCGCCGCCCACGTATGGTGAGGTCCGTGCCGGACACCCCTGCTGCCCCCGAGCCGTTCGTCTCGCGGACGGCCCCCGAGGCCATCGAAGACCTCCGTGCGCGGCTGCGGGCGACCCGCTGGCCCGACGCCCCCGAGGACGCCGGATGGTCCCTCGGCACCGACCTCGACTACCTCCGTGAGCTGGTCGCGTACTGGGCCGACGGGTTCGACTGGCTGGCGCAGGAAGCCGCGCTCGCGCGGCTCCCCCGGTTCCGCGTCCGGGTCGGCGGACACGGGATCCACTTCGTGCACGCCCGCGCCGTCGCTCCGGCCGGTCCGACGCTTCCCCTGGTCCTCTGCCACGGCTGGCCGGACTCGTTCTGGCGGTACTCCAAGGTCGTCTCGCTCCTGACCGACCCGGGATCGCACGGCGCCGACCCAGCCGACGCGTTCGACGTCGTCGTCCCCGACATGCCCGGCTTCGGGTACTCGGACCGGCCGACCGGGCCACCGCTGAGCTCCGTGGCCGTCGCCGGGCTGTGGGCCGAGCTCATGCGGACGCTCGGCTACGAGCGGTTCGGCGCAGCGGGCGGGGACCTGGGCAGCCACGTGAGCCGATACCTCGCGCTCGACCACCCCGACCGGGTCGCCGCGGTGCACCGCACGGACGGGGGCCTGCCGATCTTCGCCGGCGACCCTGCAACCCTCACCGCCGCGGAGCGGGCATGGTTCGCCGAGGCCGCGACGTGGAGCGCGACCGAGGGCGCCTACGGCGCGATCCATCGCACCAAGCCCCAGACCGTCGCCGCGGCGCTCAACGACTCCCCCGCCGGGCTGGCCGCCTGGATCGTCGAGAAGCTGCAGTCGTGGAGCGACGGCGGCGTCGAGCGCAGCTACACCCGGGACGAGATCCTCACCAACATCACCATCTACTGGCTCACGGGCACCATCGGGTCGTCCATGCGGATGTACAACGCGAACTCGACCATCCCCGCCGAGCAGCTCACCCGCCGGGTCGAGGTGCCGTCCGGGTTCTCGGTGTTCCGGGGCGACGTCGTCCGCCCGCCGCGGGCCTGGCTCGAGCGCACCGCCAACGCGGTGCGCGTGACGGAACCCCACCGGGGCGGGCACTTCGCACCCTTCGAGGAGCCCGAGCTGTACGCGCAGGAGCTGCGCGACTTCTTCCGCCCGTACCGGCAGGCACGGCGCGCCGGCGTCTCTGCCTGACGTCAGACCCGCACGCCCCCGACCCGCTCGTCCCAGTCGATGTGGTGCTCGTAGATCCAGCGGCTCGGGTCGTTTCCCGTCCGGGCCAGGTGGCTCATCCCGAGCCGCATGACCAGGTCGCGCAGCGCCGACGCCGCCGGGTGGACAGCCTTCCAGCCGCCGGTACGCCGCCCCTGCTCGACGACACGCTCCACCCGCTCCCGGCGCAGCCCCTCGTAGGCGGCGAACGCCGACTCGACGGCAGGCAGGTCACGCAGGCACTTCGCCAGCACCACCGCGTCCTCGATCGCCATCGCCGCCCCCTGCCCGATCGACGGTGCGGTGGCGTGCGCCGCGTCCCCGATGATGATCATCCGGTCGTTGTGCCAGGCCGCCACCGGCGCGAGGTCGTAGGTGTTCCAGCCGGCGAAGACCTGCTCGGTGGCGCGGACGATGTCCGCGGCCGGTCCCCGGTCGTCCCGGAACAGATCGATCAGCCGACGGCGCCACTCCTGCGGGCTGATCGCCGCCAGCTCGGCCGGGCTCGGCTCGACGGCGCTCGGTGGGTTCGCCACCCACCACACCTCGCCGTTCGGGTGCGGCGTGAAGGCGAAGAAGCACCGCCTGCCGAAGATCGCGTTCATCATGCCCGGCTCGCTGTCGACGGTGATCCCGCGGGCGTAGCCGCCCGTGTTCAGCAGGCCGTTGTACCGCGCACCGGGTGTGCCCGGCGCGATGATCTCGCGAGCTCGTGACCGCAACCCGTCGGCACCGATCAGCAGGTCGCCCCGGGCCGTGGTGCCGTCCGCGAACGAGGCCGCCACCACGCCGTCGGACGACGTCGCGTCGACCAGGCGCTTCCCGTGCTCGATCCGCACGCCGCGGCGCACGGCCTCCTCGCGAAGCCTGCGGTACAGGTCAGCACGTCGCACGGTACGGCTCGTGAGAGCGGTACCCGACCCTGACGGGCCCGCGCCCGTTCCCGCGTCCGTGCCGTACGGCAGCTCGCCGAGCGTTCTGCCGGAGCCGCTGGTCATGGTGATCCGCGGCGTGTCGAACCCGAGCCCACGGAGGTCGACATCGGCCGCCCGCAGCGCGTCGAGCGCGTTCACCGCGAGAGTCAGGTAGACACCCGCTCGGTCCGCCGACCGGTCGTAAGCCTCGTAGACGGTCGCCTCGATGCCGGCCCTGTGTAGGGCCAGCGCACAGGTCAAGCCTGCGATGCCGCCACCGATCACTATCGTTGTGTATGCCATACACGGGAGCGTATGGCATACACTGGCCAGTGAGCCAGCCCTTTGACAGGAAGGAGGTGCGGACCGTGGACGCCAAGACCCCCCAGGGTGTCGACCTGCTCTGGGAGCAGCACGGCCACGCCGCCGCAGGGTCACGACCCGGCCTGACCCGCGCCCGAATCGTCGAGGCAGCGGTGGAGCTTGCCGACGCGGGCGGCCTCGACGCCGTGTCGATGGCGAAGATCGCAGAACGGCTCGGCTTCACGACGATGTCGCTCTACCGCCACGTCCGGAGCAAGGACGAGATCCTGCTGCTCATGCTGGACTCGGTGGCCGCCGTGCCGGCCGAGCTGGACGAGCCGTGCGAGGACTGGCGAACCGGGCTGGAGCGATGGTGTCGCGCGCAGTGGACGATGCTCCGCGCCCACGCCTGGATCGTGCATGTGCCGATCAGCGGGCCGCCCACCACCCCCAGCCAGCTCACCTGGACCGACCGCGCGCTGGGCGTGCTGCGCGACACCGGGCTCGGCGAGAGCGAGAAGGCCGGCGTCGTCCTGCTCATGGCCACCTACCTGCACAGCACCGCACGCCTCGGTGCGGGACTTGGCGAGGCCACCTCCGGGGATTCCGTCGCCGCCTACAGCGCCCTGCTCAGCAGCGTGGTCGACGCCGAACGGTTCCCCGCCCTGCGCCGAGCCGTCGACGCGGGTGCGTACGACTATCCGGCGGGCACCGCCGTGGAGGACCAGCGGCTCGACTACGCCTTCGGCCTCGAGCGCATCCTCGACGGCGTGGAGGCGCTGATCAGGCAGCGCACACGCTGACGACGACCACCAGCACCACCACCACGACCGAGGAGTCACTGATGCAGACACGAACACTGGGATCCGGGACGAGCAGCCTCGAGGTCTCGGCCATCGGGCTCGGCTGCATGGGCATGAGCCAGGGTTACGGTCCCAACCCGGGCACCCGCGAGGAGATGATCGCGGTCCTGCGTGGTGCGGTCGACCGTGGGATCACCCTCTTCGACACGGCCGAGGTGTACGGCCCGTTCGTCAACGAGGAGCTGGTCGGCGAAGCACTCGCCCCCGTGCGCGACCAGGTGGTCATCGCCACGAAGTTCGGTTTCAAGCTGGACGAGGACGGCCGGAGCGTCGGGACGGACAGCCGTCCCGAGCACATCCGGGAGGTGGCCGACGCCGCGCTGCGCCGCCTCGGCACGGACGTGATCGACCTCTTCTACCAGCACCGCGTCGACCCGCAGGTCCCGATCGAGGACGTCGCGGGCACCGTCGCCGAGCTGATCGAGGCCGGCAAGGTGCGCCGGTTCGGGCTCTCGGAGGCGGGGGCCGACACGATCCGACGCGCGCACGCGGTCCAGCCCGTCACGGCGCTGCAGAGCGAGTACTCGTTGTGGACCCGCGACCCCGAGCCCGAGATCCTCCCGGCGCTCGAGGAGCTCGGGATCGGGTTCGTCCCGTTCAGCCCGCTCGGCAGGGGGTTCCTCACGGGCGCGCTGACCTCCGCCACCCAGCTCTCGGACGACGACATGCGCACGGGCCTTCCGCGCTTCAAGGCAGAGAACCGCGACGCCAACCAGGCGTTCGTCGAGCTGCTCGGCGCTGTCGCGGCCCGCAAGGGCTGCACGACGGCGCAGGTGGCGCTCGCCTGGCTGCTCGCCCAGAAGCCGTGGATCGTCCCGATCCCCGGGACCCGCCGGACGAGCCGTCTCGAGGAGAACATCGGCGCCACCGACGTCGAGCTCACCGCCGCGGACCTGGCCGAGATCGCGGCCGGCGCCGAGAAGATCCAGGTCAGCGGCGAGCGCTACACCGAGGCGATGCTCCGCATGACGGGACTCTAGGCCCGCGGGCCGGTCACCAGAGCGACGACTCACCCCGCGCGGCGACGGTCCGGGGCACGTCCCACGGGTTGTCGTCGCGCAGTGGCGGGGGCAGCAGCTCCTGCGGGGCGTCCTGGAAGGCGACCCCGCGCAGGAAGCGGCCGATCGCCGCCGTGCCGACAGACGTCCCGTCGGTCGTCGTCGCCGGCCACGGGCCGCCGTGTTGCATCGCCGGAGTGACCGCCACGCCCGTCGGCCAGCCGCCGAGCAGGATCCGGCCGGCGTGCCGCGCCAGCCGCGCCACGAGACTCGCCCACTCCCCGGCGACCTCACCCTCCCCCAGGTGCAGGGTCAGCGTGAGGTTGCCGGGGAACAGCTCGGCGACCGCAGCGGCCAGCTCGGCCGTCAGCTCACCGCTCGCGCGAGCACCCACCGGATACTCCACGATCACGGAGAAGGGCCCGAACACCTCGTCGAGGAGCGCGGACCCGGCCCGCCGCAGCAGGTCGAGCGGGACGGCGACGAACGTCGGCGTCACCCAGGCCTGGCCGTCCGCGTCGCGTCGGAACCTGCCGTCGTGCACGACGCGCACGCCGTCCACCCCCAGCGCCTCCGCGACCCGCCGCTCGTACCCGTCCGCGATGGACGGGTTGAGCAGCCGGTGCTCCGGCACCTGCGCCGCGGCGGTGACCACCCCGTCGTCGTACCCGGTGCCCTCGGGGACGAGGAGGAAGCCGGGCTTGGTGCAGAGCTGACCTGCCGAACCGGACACGCTCGCCACGTACCCCGCGAGCAGGTCACCCGCCCGCTCGCGAACCGCCTCCGGCGAGACGAGCACCGGGTTGACGCTGCCCAGCTCGCCGAAGAACGGGATCGGGTCGGGCCGCCCGGCGGCCCGGGTGGCCAGCAGCTGCCCCACGCGCTGCGACCCGGTGAACGCGGCAGCCCGCACCGCGGGGTGCCCGACGAGCGCGATCCCCGCGTCCTGCGAGGTGACCAGCTGCAGCGTCGCCTCGGGCAGCCCTGCCTCGGCCAGCGCGGCCGAGACCAGCTCCGCCACCCGCTCGGACAGCAGCGGATGCCCGGGATGCGCCTTGACGATCACGGGGCAGCCCGCCGCGAGCGCCGCCGCGGTGTCCCCGCCGGCGACGGAGAACGCGAACGGGAAGTTGCTCGCCGCGAAGTTCAGCACGGGGCCGACGGGCCAGAGGCTGCGGCGCAGGTCGGGCCGGGGGCCGAGGACGAAGTCGGGGTCTGCCTCGTCGAGCCGGACGTCGAGGTAGGCGCCGTTGGTGACGACGTGCGCGAACAGGCGCAGCTGCACCTGGGTGCGCTTGAGCTCGCCGCGCAGGCGGGCCTCGGCGAGGCCGGTCTCCTCCTGGGCGATGGCGACCAGCTCGTCCGCGTGGTCGGCAAGGGCTGCGGCCGCGGCCCGCAGGCCCTCGGCGCGGACGCCGGGCGCCGTGCGGGAGAGCTCGTCGAAGGCGTCGGCGGCCCTGCGGGCGACGGCCTCGACGGTGCGGTCGAGGTCGGGTGCCGCGGTGGCGGTCATGGGTCGGCTCCTCAGCGGTGGCGGATCGGGTCGGGCGGGCAGGTCGAGCGGGCAGGTCCAGCGAGCAGGTCCAGCGAGCAGAGTCAGAAGACGAAGCCCGTCGGGAACGGGTCGCTGGGGTCGAGCACATAGTTGGCGGTTCCGGTCACCCAGGCGCGCCCGGTGATGGTCGGTACGACGGCGGGCACGCCCGCGACGTCGGTCTCCGCGACCAGGCGGCCGACGAACCGGCTGCCGATGAACGACTCGTTGACGAAGTCGGTGTCCAGCGCGAGCTCGCCGCGGGCCCAGAGCTCGGCCATGCGGGCCGACGTCCCGGTGCCGCAGGGCGACCGGTCGAACCAGCCGGGCCAGATCGCCATGGCGTGGCGCGAGTGCCGTGCGTCGGAGCCCGGCGCGATCAGCTCGACGTGGTGGCAGCCCTCCACGCCGTCGAGCGAGGGGTGCTTCGGCATGGCGGTCTCGTTGATCGCGTCCATGATCGCGAGCCCCGCGGTGAGCAGGTCCTGCTGGCGGGCCCGGTCGAAGGGCAGCCCGAGATCGTCGAGGTCGATGAGCGCGTAGAAGTTGCCGCCGAAGGCCATCGAGTACGGGACCGTCCCGTAGCCGGGTACCTCGATCGCCTGGTCGAGCGCCGTCACGAAGCTCGGCACGTTCTCGATGGTCACGGCGTCGGCATGGCCGTCGCTGACGGCCACCTTGGCGACGACGAGCCCGGCGGGCGTGTCGAGCCGGATCTCGGTGACCGGCTCGACGACGTCGACCATGCCCATCTCGACCAGGACCGTCGCCACGCCGATGGTCCCGTGTCCGCACATGGGCAGGCAGCCGGACACCTCGATGTAGACGACGCCCCAGTCGCAGTCGGGCCGGGTCGGCGGCTGGAGGATGGCGCCGCTCATCGCGGCGTGCCCCCGCGGCTCGTTCATGAGGAACAGCCGCAGGTCGTCCAGGTGCTCCATGAAGTACAGCCGCCGGTCGTTCATGGTGTCCCCAGGTATGACCCCGACACCCCCGGTCACGACCCGCGTGGGCATCCCCTCGGTATGCGAGTCCACGGCGGTGATCGTCCTGCTCGAACGCATGCTGTCTCCTTCCCCGTCGAGTACTGGCCATGTGCGCTGTCGAACCTTTTCGAGGGCGCAGATACCCAGCGCTCAGCGCGAGGCGATGTAGGTGAGCGCCGACTCCGTGTCCTTGCGGACCTGGGCTTCGTGTTCTGCCGTCAGCGGGCCGCGCGGCGGGCGGGTCGGCCCGCCGTAGCTCTGCCCGGCCATGTCGATCGAGAGCTTGATCGCCTGCACGAACTCGGTGCGGGAGTCCCAGCGGAACGCAGGCACGAGGTGCCTGTACAGCTCGCGCGCCTCCGCGATCTTGCCCTCGGTGACCAGGGTGTAGATCTCGACCGCCTCGCGCGGGAACGCGTTCGGGTATCCGGCGAACCAGCCGGTGGCGCCCGCCACCAGGGACTCGAAGAGCAGGTCGTCGGCGCCCGCGATCACGTCGAGGTCGGGGGCCAGCTCCTTGATCTCCAGCACGCGCCGCACGTCGCCCGAGAACTCCTTGACGGCGACCACGTTCTCCAGCTGGGCGAGCTCCGCGAGGAGGTCGGGCGTCAGGTCCACCTTCGTGTCGAACGGGTTGTTGTAGATCATGATCGGGATGCCCACCTCGTTGACGCGGGTGTAGTGCTCGATCACCTCGGACCGGTTCGCGCGGTAGATGGTGGGCGGCAGCAGCAGGACGGCGTCCGCGCCGTCCTCCTTGGCGAGCTCTGCCCAGTGCTTGGCCTGGTGCGAGCCGACGCCGTGCACGCCGGCGACGACGAGCCCCCGGTCGCCGACCGTCGCTACGGCGGTCTGCACGACCTTGCGGCGCTCGTCGTCGGTGAGGGACGAGTACTCGCCGAGCGAGCCGTTCGGGCCGACGCCGCGGCAGCCGTTGTCGATCAGGAACTCGCAGTGCGCGGCGAACCGCTCGTAATCGACGGCGAGCCCGGCGGGGGCGGAGGCGTCCGGCTTGAAGGCGAGGGTGGTAGCGACGATCACGCCGCCGAGGTCAAAACGCTGGTTCATGTCCGGTCTCCTCCGGGTTGGGATGCTGATGCTGTTGGTGAGGCAGGTGGTGACGCTGTCGGTCGGGAGGTCGAGGGCAGGGCCGCGAGGTCACCGAGCCGGACGGGGACGACGAACGGACGGCGGTCCACGGTCGACGCCGTGACGTCAGTGGCCTCCGGGCCGGCCAGGAGCTCCTGGAGCGTCCGGCCGCACATCCGCGCCTGGCACGGGCCGAGCCCGGCACGACTGGTGAGCTTCACGGAGCGCGGCTCGCGCGATCCGGTCAGCTCGACCACCTCGCGCACGCGTCCGTAGGTGGTCTCCTCGCAGCGGCAGACGACGGTGTCGTCGCGCAGCCAGCCGGTCCACCCGCCGCGGATGCCGTGTGCCGCCTCGATACGCGCCGCGAAGCCGCGCGCCCGGGTGCGTGCCCGGCCGGCCGCGCGGGCCGCTCCGGTGCCGGTGTCGCCGCCCGCCGCGGCCGTCCCGGCCACCGTGCCCTCGGCCAGGGCCGCGTCGGCGCCGCCGATGCCCGTGACCTCACCGGCGGCCCACACCCCGGGGACGGAGGTGGCCTGGGCGGTGTCGACCACCACGAACCGGCTCGGCGTGAGGTCGCACCCGGCGGCGATCGCCAGCTCCAGGCGCGGCGTGAAGCCGTGGCTGACGCAGACCGCGTCGGCCACTACACGCCGCTCGGTCCCGGCGACGGGTGACCAGCGCTCGTCGAGCCGCGCCACGGTCACCTCCTCGACCCGTCCGGCGCCGTGCGCGCCCACCACTGCCTCGCCGGGCCGCCACGGCACGCGGTGACGCACCAGGTCCCGGACGTACCCGGCCAGTTCGCCCGCCTTGCCCGCGGCCCCGGCCAGCTCCCACGGGCGGTTCAGCCAGCCGCGGGCGAGGGACCCGAGCCAGGCCGCCTCGTGCACGCCGACGACGTCCGCGCCAGTCTGCAGCAGCGACGACGCGACGGGCAGCAGGAAGGGCCCGGCCCCGGCGACGACGACGCGCCGTCCGACCGCCACCCGCTCCCCCTTCGCCAGCGCCTGCGCCGCACCCGCTGAGTAGACGCCGGGCAGCTGCCAGCCGGGGAACGGCAGGGTGCGGTCGTGGGCACCCGTGGCGAGCACCAGGGCGTCCGGTTCGAGCACGAGGGCCTCGCGGCCCGCGCCGTCGGGCTCCCCGACCAGGACGTTGAGCCGGATGCCGGCGTCGAGCCGTTCGAGCGACCAGACCTGGGCCGCGGGCAGCACCGTCACGGCCGGGTCCGACCGCAGGGCGGCGTCGAGCTCGCCGAAGGTCGCCCACCGGTGGTGCAGCAGGCCCTCGCGGCCGGCCGGACGTTCGGCCGGCAGGTGGCGCCAGTACTGGCCGCCGAGCCCGTCGGCGGCGTCGAGCAGCGTGACCCGAGCACCAGCGGTCGCGGCGGCACGCGCGGCGGCGAGCCCGGCGGGGCCCGCGCCGACGACGACCACGTGCCTCGTCGCGGCGTTCATGGAGCCTCCCCCGGCCCGCCCTGCCGGGTCACGACGTCGCCGTCCTGCGCACGCCGCAGGCAGGCGCGCACGTCCCGCAGGCCGTTGACCTCGACGAGGCAGTCGAAGCACACGCCGATCCCGCAGAACACGCCGCGCGGTGCGCCGCCCGTCGCGGTGGTGCGCCACTCGCGCCGTCCGGCACCCAGCAGCACCCCGGCGATCGTCTGACCGGCCGTCCCGGTGACGGGCTCGCCGTCCACGACGACGGTCAGCGGCCGGTCGGCGCCCGGCCGGGCGGGATCGCGCTCGGCGGGTACGCGGTACGAGGTCATGATCGGGTCTCCAGGAGCGTGCGCCGGTCGGCGGCGTACGGGCCCGGGTCCACGGGCGGATCGAGCCCGAGCAGCTGCGCGGCGAGCAGGTCGCCGGTCGCGGGGGCAAGCCCGACCCCGGCACCCTCGTGACCCGTCGCGAACCACAGCCCGGCGCGGACAGGGTCCGGGCCGATCACCGGCAGGTGGTCGGGCATGTACGGGCGGAACCCCAGGTAGGACCGCATAACCTGGGTGCGCGCGAGGAACGGGAACACCGCTACCGCCCGCCGCGCCATCTCCGCGGGCACCTCGGCCCGGAAGCGTTCGTCGAACCCGACCTGCTCGCGGCTCGACCCGATCAGCACCGTCCCGCCGCGGGTGGACTCGATGACGGCGGAGGTCTGCAGCTCGGCGCCCGCCGACTGCGTCGCGGCGAAGTAGTCGCCGTCGTAGACCTTGTGCCGGATCCGCTGGGACATGGGGGTGGTCACGAGCACCATCCCGCGGCGGGGTCGCACGGGGATCCAGGAGCCGAGCCGTTCGGCGACCTCCGCCGACCAGGGACCGGCCGCCACGACGACGGCGTCCGCAGCTACCTCCCCGTGCGACGTGACGACGCCGGCGAGGCCGCCGTCGGCCCCGAGCAGCGGGCCGGTCACCTCGACGCCGGTGCGGACCTCCGCGCCGGCGCGACGCGCGGACGCGAGCAGCGCCTCTGCGGCCGCGACGGGCTGCACCTGGGCGTCCTGCGGGTAGTGGACGGCGCCCACGACGCCGGGCGCCAGGTCGGGTTCGAGCTCGCGCACCTCCCCGGCGGTCACCTCGACCGCCTCGACGCCCGACGCCCGCTGCGTCTCCGCGAACCGGCGCAGCCCGGCCAGGCCGTCGTCGGACGTGACGACGACCAGGCCGCCCTTGGCCTCGTGCTCGACGGAGGGGAACCGGGGCCCGAGCTCGTCCGCCAGCTCGTCAGCGAGCGCTACCCACCGGCGCAGCGACACCTTGGCGAGCTCCAGCTCGGGCCCGGAGCCCTTGTCGGAGACCAGCAGGTTGCCCTCGCCGTGAGCGCTGGTCGCGGCTGCGGCCGCTCCGCGGTCGAGCACGGTCACCCGCGCGCCCGCCCGGGCGAGGGCTCGCGCACAGGCCGCGCCGACTATCCCGGCGCCGACGATCACCACGTCCGCTGCCACATCCACCCCCTCGATCAGTTCCTTTTCGGCGGTCCAGAGCTCGACCAACGACGGCGTCAGTCCTCCGGCTTGCCCGCCCACGTGCCGAGCGAGTGCCCGATGTGCCGCTCCATGAGCGCCTTGGCGCCCGGGCCGTCACCGGCGGCGAGCAGGTCGAGCAGCTCGTGGTGCTCCTGGGCCGAGCTGGCGAGCGTGCCGCTCGCGACCATCGTCGACAGCCCGAGCAGGCGCGCCCGGTCGCGCAGGTCGGCGACGATCTCGCCGGCCACTGGATTACCCAGCAGGCCCATGAGCCGCAGGTGGAACGTCTGGTCCGCCTGCAGGTACGCGACCAGGTCGCCGGTGCGGGCGCCCTCGACGATCTCGTCGGCCAGCGCGCGGAACTCCGCCAGCTGCCCGACGGGGAACGACTTGGCCAGCCGTTCCATCCAGACCGGCTCGATCACCAGCCGGACGGCGGCGACGTGCCGCAGCGTCTGGTCGCTCACGCGGGTGACGCGGAACCCCTTGTTGCGCACCGCCTCCAGGAACCCGCGCCGCTCCAGGTCTAGGACCGCCTCGCGCACCGGCGTGGCCGACACGTCGAACCGCGCGGCGAGCGTCGGCACGGAGACCAGCTCACCGGGTTCGAGCTCGCCGGCGACGATCGCCGCCACGAGGGCGCGGTGGACCTGCTCGCGCAGGCTCGCGACGGGCGGTAGACGGCGGACCGACGGGGTAGGTGTTGTGGCGCTCATGCTGCACTCCTGGGTGGTCAGGCAACGCTAGTAGTATATTACACGGGATGCGGACCCCGTCGTCAATGGCGCCTGAGGGTACCTGAGGCGGTGCGGGCCGGGCGGGATCCAGCGGCCGAGAGTGGCCAGGAGAAGCCGAAACGCGTCGTTTACATTCACCCCATCGACACCGCCACCGTCGATCAGTAGAATATCACGCATCACATATCGCAGATCGGCGAGCCAAGGGCGGGGATGATGCGGAACGACGCCAGGACAGGGGCGCAGCAGCGCGCGGCCCGGGTAGCGCTCACCGACGGCCTGCTGGGCCGGTGGCAGCAGCGCAACACCACTGCGACGCTCCCCCACGCCGTCGAGCAGGTACGGGCCTCCGGCGTCCTCGACAACTTCCACCGCATCGCCGAGCAGACCGGCGAGCCGTTCCGCGGCGGCTACCCCTTCATGGACACCGACGTCTACAAGACGCTGGAGGCGGCCGCGTACGAGCTGGCCCGCGACGCGACGCCCGAAGACGCGGCCGTCCGCGCCTTCTACGAGGAGGCCGTCTCCCTCATCGAGCGCGCCCAGGCCGACGACGGATACCTGTCGACGTTCCACCAGGGCCCCGACACGACGGTCGCGCCGTGGACGGACCTGGCCGGCGGGCACGAGCTGTACAACCTCGGCCACCTGATCCAGGGGGCACTCGCCGCCACGCGCGAGCTGGGCGACGACCGGCTGCTCGTGGTCGCCCGCCGGTTCGCGGACCTCGTCGTGGACCGGTTCGGCGAGCACGGCCGCGCGGAGTACTGCGGCCACCCGCAGATCGAGACGGCGCTCGTCGAGCTGTACCGCGAGACGGGCCACGAGCCCTACCTGCGCCAGGCCGAGCTGTTCGTCGAGCGACGCGGATCCGGCCTCTTCGCCACGGCGCCGTTCGGGCCCGCGTACTACGCGGACCACGCGCCGCTGCGCGACCTGGACACGGTGACCGGGCACGCCGTACGCATGGTCTACCTGGCGGCCGGCGCCACCGACGTCGCCATCGAGCGCGGCGACGCGGCCCGGATCGACCACCTGCTGCGCCTGTGGGACGACATGGTGCGCACCAAGTCCTACGTCACGGGCGGGATCGGGTCGCGGCACTCGGACGAGGCGTTCGGCGACCGGTACGAGCTGCCCTCCGAACGCGCCTACGCCGAGACCTGCGCCGCCATCGGCACCATGCGGTGGGGCTGGCAGCTGTTCCTCGCCACCGGGAGCGCCGCGGTCCTGGACCATGTGGAGCGCGTCCTCTACAACGGGTTCGCCGCGGGCGTCTCGCTGGACGGCACCCGCTTCTTCTACGACAACCCGCTGCAGCGCCGTCCCGACCATACCGACGGGCGGCAGGTCGATCCGGCGGAGCCGCTGCGCCGCCGGTGGTTCGGCTGTGCCTGCTGCCCGCCGAACGCGGCACGCTGGATCAGCGCGCTCCAGGACCACGTGGCGGTCGAGACACCGGACGGCCTGACCATCGCGCTGCTCACCGCGTGCCACGTGCGTTCCGCCTCGCTCTCGGTCGACGTCGTCACCGACTACCCCTGGGACGGTCGCGTCACGGTCCGCGTGCTCGCCGCCCGCGACGAGCCGTCGACGCTGACCCTCCGCATCCCGGGCTGGGCGACGACGCCGCGGGTCACCGTCGATCGCGAGCCGGTCGACAGCGACGTGGTCGACGGCACGGCCCCCGACGGCTGGCTGCACCTGACCAACGTGTGGCGACCCGGCCAGGAGATAGTGCTCGACCTGCCGATGCGTCCGGTGCTCGTCGTCTCGCACCCCGCCGTCGACGCGACCCGCGAGGCCGTCGCCGCCGTCCGCGGACCGGTCGTGCACTGCCTGGAGCAGGCCGACTCCCCCGCGCCGGTCGACGAGCTCGTCGTGCACGCCGTCGGCGAGGCGCCGCCGCCGTCCGACGACCTGCCGCCGGACGTCCCCGTGCTCCGGCACGCCCTGACCGCGCACGTGAGCCGGCGACCCGCGCCGTCGGACGACCCGTACCCGGCCGCGAACCGGACCGAACCACCTCCCTCGTCGACGACGACGCAGGTACCGCTGGTGCCCTACCACCTCTGGGCGAACCGCGAACCCGGGGCGATGCGGGTCTGGCTCCGGCACACCTGACCGGACCGACCCGCCAGAGGGCTCGTCCCCTCAGGCCCCTACCCGTACGACCCTCGACGCTCCGGCGTCATCAACCGAGAGGCCACATCGTGAAGCTCCATCGGATAACGACAGCCGTCCTCGCTGCCGCCACGACGCTCGCCCTCGCCGCATGCGGCGGCGCCCCGGGCGACTCCTCCGGAGGTGGTGGGTTCACCGCAGAGCCCGCGGTAGGCGGCACCGTCCACGTCCTGCAGAACGCCGACTTCTCGTACCTCGACCCGGCCCGCGGCTGGGACGGCGGCGTGAACAACTTCTACCGGCTCGTCTTCCGGCAGCTCACCACCTCCGCGCCGGGCTCGTCCGACAACCCGACGGAGATCGTCCCGGACCTGGCCGAGAGCCTCGGCAAGGCGTCTGACGACGGCCTGACCTGGACCTACACGCTCAAGGACGGGCTGAAGTTCGACAACGGGGACCCGATCACCTCGGCCGAGGTCAAGTTCGGCATCTCCCGGGCCTGGGACCCGCAGATCGGCATCGGCTCGCCGTACCTCAAGCAGGTCATCGACGCCCCGAAGGGCTACGAGGGCCCGTACGAGAGCGGCGACATGCCGACCATCGAGACGCCCGACGACAAGACGATCGTCTTCCACCTCATCAAGCCGTTCCCCGAGTTCGACGCCGTGCTCTCCCAGGTGAACGCGACGCCGTTCCCCGTGGACAGCGGCGCGGGCGACGAGTTCATCCACCAGATCATCGCCTCGGGTCCGTACAAGCTGGCCGAGTACGTGCCGGGCAGCACGATCAAGCTGACCCGCAACGAGAACTGGGACCCGGCGACGGACGAGGTACGCGCCGCCAAGCCGGACGGCTGGGAGTTCACCATCGGCCTGGACCCGGCCACCATCGACGAGCGGCTCATCGCCGGGCAGGGCGCCGACGTCAACGCGATAGCGGGCAACATCCAGCCGGCCACGCTCCCGCGCCTGCAGACGCCGCAGCTCAAGGAGCGTGTCCTGGAGTTCCCGGGCATCTGCACCACCTACATGGGCCTGAACACCACGAAGAAGCCGCTCGACGACGTCCGCGTCCGGCAGGCGATCAGCTACGCGATCGACCGCACCACCATCGTGAACGCGAGCGGCGGCACGCAGCTCGGTGACCCGGCCACGACGATCCTGCCGCCGTCGGTCGCAGGCCACAAGGACTTCGACCTGTACCCCTCGGAGGACGGCACCGGCGACGTCGAGGCCGCGAAGAAGCTGCTCTCCGATGCGGGCCTGTCCGACGGGTTCACCATGACCCTCGACATCCGCGCCCAAGAGTCCATGCAGGCGCAGGCCGAGGCGGTCCAGCAGGCGCTCGAGCGCGTGGGGATCACCGTCGAGCTCAACCTGATCGACACCTCCACCTACTACGAGACCATCGGCACCCCGTCCCAGCAGCACGACGCCGCCATCACCGGCTGGTGCCCGGACTGGGCCTCGTCGGCCGCGACGTTCATCCCGCCGCTGTTCGACGGCCGCAACATCTACGAGAAGGGCAACGGCAACCTCGCCCAGATCAACGACCCGGAGATCAACAAGAGGATCGACGAGATCGGGGCGATGACGGACATCGAGGCCGCGAACGAGCAGTGGGGCGACCTCGACGAGCAGATCCTCGAGCTGGCCCCGGTCGTCCCGCTCATGGTCGCCAAGGGCGTCATGCTGCCGGGCGAGAACGTCACCGGCCTGTTCTCCTCGGCGAACGCCGCGACCGGCGGCATCGACTACGTCGGCGTCGGTCTCAAGGACCCCGAGAAGGGCTGACCCGATGATGCCGTCCCAGACGGACCTCACGGCCGGCACCGTCGCGCAGAGCGGCGGTGCCGGCGGGACCTGGCAGGCCCTGCGCCACGACGTCGGAGCCATGCTCGGCCTCGGCTACATCGCCCTGGTCACCCTCGTCGCGGTCTTCGCCCCTGTGCTCACCTCGATCAGCGGCTGGACGCCGTACGAGTTCGACCAGAGCGCCATCGACCCCAACCTCGGTGGCATGCCGATCGGCGCGTGGGGCGGCATGGGCGCCGAGCACTGGCTCGGCGTCGAGCCGGGCAGCGGACGCGACATCTTCGCGCGCATCGTCTACGGCGCGCGGGTGTCCATGAGCATCGCGCTGTCCGCGACGGCGCTGACCACGGTGCTCGGCGTCTCGCTCGGGCTCCTGGCGGGCTACTTCGGCGGGCGGGTGGACGTCGTCATCTCGCGGATCATGGACTTCCTCATGGCGTTCCCGGCGCTCATCTTCATGATCGCCGTGCTCTCCGCCCTGCCGGCGGGCAACCGGTCGGCGCTGCTCGTGGTCGTGATCTCGGTCTTCGGCTGGCCCTACCTGGCGCGCATCGTGCGCGGGCAGACCATGTCGCTCGCGCAGCGGGAGTTCGTCGAGGCGGCCCGGGCGGCCGGGGCCAGCGGCACGCGCATCGTGTTCCGCGAGATCCTGCCGAACCTGCGCTCGACGATCATCGTGATGGCGACGCTCGCGGTGCCCGGGTACATCGGCACCGAGGCCGGCCTGTCGTTCCTCGGCGTCGGCGTCGTGCCGCCCGCCCCGAGCTGGGGGCAGATGATCGCGGCCTCCGTGAAGTGGTACGCCGTCGACCCCGCGTACTTCGTGGTGCCTGGCGTGTGCCTGTTCCTGCTCGTGCTCTCGTTCACCGTGCTCGGCGACCGGCTGCGCGCCGTCGTCGACGCCCAGGAGGGTCGCTGATGCTCCGGTTCCTCGTCACGCGCATCGCGTCGGGCCTCGTGGTCCTGCTGCTGGTGTGCCTGTTCACCTATCTGGTCTTCTTCGCGCTCTCGCCGGACCCGGCGGTGCAGATCTGCGGCAAGAACTGCACGCCCGAGGTGATCGACCAGATCCGCGGCAACCTCGGGCTGGACCAGCCCTTCAGTACCCAGTTCTTCCTGTTCGTCGCGGGCATCTTCGCGGGCCGCACCTACGGCGACGGCGTGAGCGCCATCGACTGCGCGGCGCCGTGCCTCGGCTACTCGTTCCAGTCCAGCCAGGCGGTCTGGGACATGATCGTGCAGCGGCTGCCCGTCTCCGCGACGATCGCCATCGGCGCCGCCGTGCTGTGGCTGCTCGCCGGAGTGGTCGGCGGCCTGCTCAGCGCCGTCAAGGAGGGCACGTTCCTCGACCGGTTCACCACCGGCCTGACGCTGACCAGCATGTCGATCCCCAACTACGTGCTCGCCCTGGTGCTGCAGTACGTGCTCGTGGTCCAGCTCCAGTGGCTGCCGTTCCCCCAGGCGGTCGCCTTCGCGGACGACCCCGTGCAGTGGTTCCTCAACTTCGTGATGCCGTGGATAGTCCTCGCGATCGGGTACGCGGCCGCCTACACGCGCCTCACCCGGGCGAACGTCCTCGACGTGCTGCGCGAGAACTACGTGCGGACCGCCTACGCGAAGGGGCTGCCGCAGTCGCTCATCTGGCGGCGGCACGCCCTGCGGCCGGCCCTGACGCCGGTGGTGACCATCTTCGGCATGGACTTCGCCGGCCTGCTGGGCGGGGCGCTGATCACCGAGACGGTCTTCGGGATCAACGGCGTCGGCAAGATGGCCGCCGACTCCATCGCCCGCAACGACCAGCCGGTGATCATGGGCGTGACGCTGCTGGCCGGGTTCCTCGTCGTCGTCGGAAACATCGTGGTCGACGTCGTGTACAGCGCCATCGACCCGAGAGTGCGGGTGAACGCATGACGACCGAGACACGCTCCGAAGCGCTGCTACAGGTGCGCGACCTCACGGTCACCTTCGCCACGCCGCGCGGCCCGCTCGACGCCGTCCGCTCGCTCGACCTGGACCTGGAGCCGGGCGGCGCGCTGGGCATCGTCGGCGAGTCCGGCTCCGGGAAGTCCATGACCAGCCTCGCGATCATGGGCCTGCAGCCCAGGGCCGCGCGGCGCACCGGGAGCGTGAAGCTGCGCGGGCGCGAGCTCGTCGGCATGTCCGAGGCCGACCTGCGCCGCGTGCGCGGCGACCGCATCGCCATGGTGTTCCAGGATCCGCTGTCCTCGCTGAACCCGTACTACACGGTCGGGCTGCAGATCGAGGAGGCCTACCGGGCCCACCGACCCGGGGTGACCCGCCGGGAGGCGCGCAAGGTCGCGATCGCGGCCCTGGAACGGGTGCACATCCGGGACGCCGCGGTGCGCGTGCACCACTACCCGCACCAGTTCTCCGGCGGTATGCGCCAGCGCGTCATGATCGCGATGGCGCTGAGCACGGAGCCGGAGCTGCTGATCGCGGACGAGCCGACCACCGCGCTCGACGTCACGGTCCAGGCCCAGATCCTCGACCTGCTGCAGGAGATCCGGCGCGAGACCGGCACCGGCCTGGTGCTCATCACGCACGACCTGGCGGTGGTCAGCGAGATCACCGAGCACATCGTCGTCATGAAGGACGGCGTGTGCGTCGAGCGGGGCGCCGTCGAGCAGATCTTCACCAGCCCGCAGCACCCCTATACCCAGGCGCTGCTCGACGCCGTCCCGCGCATCGACGACGAGATCGGCGAGCTGCGTGCGGTGACGCCGGGCGCCGTCGTCGCGGATGCCGTCGCAGAAGAGAACGGAGGTGCCGCATGAGCGAGCCGCTCCTGCGAGCCACCAACCTGGTCAAGGAGTTCCCGGTGCTGGGCACCGGCGGCCTGGTACGCCCCCCGCAGCGGTTCCGTGCCATCGACGACGTCAGCTTCGAGCTCCGCGCGGGCGAGACGCTCGCCCTGGTCGGCGAGTCCGGCTCGGGCAAGTCGACGACGGCACGGCTCGCCGCGCGCCTGCTCGACGTGACGTCCGGCACCGTGGAGCTCGACGGTGAGGACGTCACGACGCTCAGACGGTCCGCGCTGAACCGCTTCCGCAGCGAGGTGCAGGTCGTCTTCCAGGACCCGTTCTCGTCGCTCAACCCGCGGCACACCGTCGAGCGGATCGTCACGGCTCCCCTGGTCTACCAGGGGCGGCAGGTCCCGGGCGGCGCCCGCGCGTTCACGCGCTCCCTCATGGAGCGGGTCGGGCTCGACCCGGACCACTCGCAGAAGTATCCGGCGCAGTTCTCCGGCGGGCAGGCGCAGCGCATCGGGATCGCCCGCGCGCTGGCGGTCGGCCCGCGCGTGGTGGTGTGCGACGAGGCGGTCTCGGCGCTCGACGTGTCGGTCCAGGCGCAGGTCATCAACCTGCTGCGGGACCTGCAGCGCGAGGAGGGGCTGACGTACCTGTTCATCGCGCACGACCTGGCGGTGGTGCGGCAGATCGCCACCCGGGTCGCGGTGATGACACAGGGGCAGATCGTCGAGGAGGGCGACCGTGACGCGGTGTTCGGCGCGCCCCGGCACGAGTACACCCGCAAGCTGCTCGACGCCGTCCCGCGGATCCGCCCCGAGTGGGAGCGGCAGCGGCGGGCGAACACCGCCCGGGCGGCCGAGACCCGGTCGGGAGCGCAGGCATGAGCGCGGTCTCCGGTACGAGCGCAGGCAGCGGATCCGGCTGGACGTCGTACCTGCTGCCCGGTGTCGGCGTCCGCGAGCGCCGTGTCTCCGTGCCGCTGGACCGGTCGGGCCGGCTGGCCGGGGAGGTGGAGCTGCTGGTCCGCGAGCTGGTGGACCCGACGCGGCGGGACGACGACCTGCCGCTGCTGGTGTATCTGCAGGGCGGCCCGGGTGGTGCGAACCCGCGTCCGCTGCGTCGGGACGGCTGGCTGGACGTGGCGCTGCGCGACTATCGCGTGGTGCTGGTGGACCAGCGCGGCACGGGTGGCAGCACGCCGCTGGACGGCGAGGTGCTGGCGGGGCTGGACGCCCGCGCGGGGGCGGACCTGCTGGCGTGCTTCCGCGCGGACTCGCTGGTCGCCGACCTGGAGGACGTGCGAACCCAGATCTACGGCGGGCGGCTGTGGACCACGCTCGCGCAGAGCTTCGGCGGCTGGATCACGCTGACCTACCTGTCGGTCGCGCCCACGGCGCTGCGTGCCTGCTACATCGCGGGCGGGGTGCCGGGCACGCCGCCCGACGCCGCCGAGGTGTATCGCCGGACATTCGGCCGGGTGGCCGGCCGCACGGGCGAGTACTACGAGCGCTACCCGGCCGACGTCGGCGCGGTGGCGGCGATAGCGGACCGGCTCGCCGAGGGCGACGTCCTGCTGCCGGACGGCGACGTGCTGACCGTGCGCCGCTTCCAGTCCATGGGCATCGACCTGGGCATGAAGCCCGGCCCGGAACGGATGCACTGGTTCGTCGAGAAGGCGTTCGCGCGGCCGGGGCGGCTGTCGGCGGGGTTCCTGCAGGAGGCGGTGGTGCGCACGTCGCAGGCGGACGGCCCGCTGTTCTGGACGCTGCAGGAGTCGATCTACGGCCACGGGAGCAACGGCCCGCTCGCCTGGGCGGCGCAGGCCGAACGGGACCGGCGTCCGGAGTTCGGCCCGGACCGCCGTCCGCTGCTGTTCACGGGCGAGATGGCGTTTCCCTGGATGTTCGAGGAGATCCGCCTGCTGCGGCCGTTCGCGCCGGCCGTGCACGAGCTGGCGGCGCGCACCGAGTGGTCGCCGCTGTACGACCTGGACCGCCTGGCCGCCAACGAGGTGCCGGTCGCCGCGGTGGTCTATCACGACGACATGTTCGTCGACTCGGGCCTGCAGCTCGACACGCTCTCGCGCGTCGGGTCGTCCCAGGCGTGGGTGACCAACGAGTACGAGCACGACGGGATCGGCGACGGGCGCGTGCTGGAGCGCCTCCGTGAGCTGGTCCGCGACCGAGGAGGAGAGATTCGATGAACCCGAACACCACCCCGCCCGTCAGCAGCACGAGTCGCCCGCCGTATGCGGGCACCCGCGCCCCCCGGCTCGTCGAGAGCGACGCGTTCAACGCCCACATGGCACGCGGGTGGGGCACGCCCGCCGTCGTCGTACCGATGACGCCCGGGGCGCCCGCCGCGGCTGCCGAGCACCGCCGCCGGCTGTCGGAGCGGATCGGCGCGGGCGACGTCGTGGTGGGCGCTGGGCGTGCGAGCCTGCGCAACGGCGACGTGCAGTACGGCTTCCGCGCGGACAGCGACTTCGTCTGGCTCACCGGCGCGCAGGCCGAGGACGGCGTGCTCGTGCTGCGGGCGAGCGGCGGGAGCCACGACGCGACGCTCTACCTGCCGCCGCCGGCCAAACCGGGCGACAGCGCGTTCTTCGGCAACGCGGCGTACGGCGAGCTCTGGGTCGGGCCGTCGCCGGACCTGGGCGACTGGGCGGAGGCGTTCGGCATCGCCGTCGAACCGCTGTCCGCGCTCGACGCGGTGCTGGACACCCTGGCCGGGGCGCTCGCGTCGCCGTCCGTCGACGAGGAGCTGGTGCGCCGGTACGGCCTGAAGCCGTCCGAGGATCTCGCCCGGGCGCTGTCGGACCTGCGGATGATCAAGGACGACTGGGAGATCGCGCAGCTGCGCGAGGCGGTCGACCACACGGTCACCGGGTTCGAGGCGGTCGTCGCGGAGCTGCCGCGCGCGATCGGCGGGCTGGGCGAGCGCTGGCTGCAGGGCACGTTCGACCGACACGCGCGCACGTTCGGGAACGGGCCCGGCTACACGACGATCGTGGGCTCGGGCCCGCACGCGCCGACCCTGCACTGGGTGCGCTGCGACGGCCCCGTGCTGCCCGACATGCCGCTGCTGCTGGACATGGGCGTCGAGGCGAACTCCCTGTACACGGCCGACGTGACGCGGACCATCCCGCCGTCGGGCAGCTTCGGTGCGCTGCAGCGGGACGTGCACGACCTGGTCGAGAAGGCGCACCGCGCGGGCATGGCGCAGATCCGGCCGGGCGTCGAGTACCTCGACTTCCACTTCGCCTCCATGGAGGTCATCGCGCAGGGCCTGCACGACTGGGGGCTGCTGGACGTGTCGGTCGACGAGGCGCTGTCCCCCGGCGGGCAGCAGCACCGGCGGTGGCTGGTCTGCGGCATCGGCCACCACCTGGGCCTGGACGTGCACGACTGCGCCCACTCCGACTACCCGACGTACCAGGCGGCGCCCCTCGAGCCGGGCGTCGTCATGACCGTCGAGCCCGGCCTGTACTTCCACGCGCACGACGAGACGGTGCCGCCCGAGCTGCGCGGGATCGGCGTCCGCCTGGAGGACGACCTGCTGGTCACCGCCGACGGCGCCGAGGTGCTGTCCGACGCCCTGCCGATCGACGCAGCGGGCATCGAGCGCTGGACCAGGGAGCGGATGCCGGATGCCTGAGCCGATCGCCGAGCCGTTCCCGCTGGACGCCGTCTCGCTGCACGACGGCATCTTCACGCGCGCCAGGGACCAGATGCTGCACCTGGCGCACACCTACCCCGTCGACCGGCTGCTCGCCGTCTTCCGCGCGAACGCCGGCCTGGACACGCGCGGGGCGCTGCCACCCGGCGGGTGGGAGGACTTCGGCCATCCCGACGAACAAGCCTGGGGACCCGACGAGTACCCGGGGCGCGAGGCGGCGCCCACGGCGAACCTGCTGCGCGGCCACTACGCGGGGCACTTCCTGTCCATGCTCGCCCTGGCCCACGCCGGGACGGGCGACGGTGCCCTGCGGGCCGAGCTGAAGGCCAAGGTCGACGAGATGGTCGAGGGCCTGCGGGAGGTCCGGGAGGCGCTCGCGGCGTCGGGC
The DNA here is from genome assembly GCF_040656015.1 of Promicromonospora sp. NPDC050249. Classification (NCBI taxonomy): domain Bacteria; kingdom Bacillati; phylum Actinomycetota; class Actinomycetes; order Micrococcales; family Promicromonosporaceae; genus Promicromonospora; species Promicromonospora sp. NPDC050249. The sequence goes on from NZ_JBFAKY010000012.1 coordinate 125,411, forward strand.
CGCTACAGCCATCCAGGGTTCCTCGCGGCGTACGGCGAGTGGCAGTTCTCCCGGCTGGAGGGCCTCGCCCCGTACGGCGAGATCTGGGCGCCGTACTACACGTGCCACAAGATCATGGCGGGCCTGCTCGACGCGTACCGGCACGCGGGGTCGCGGACGGCGCTGGAGATCGCCGCCGGGATGGGGCGCTGGGTCCATGGCCGGCTGTCCGTCCTGTCCGCGGACCAGCGCAGAGACATGTGGTCCCTGTACATCGCGGGTGAGGCCGGCGGCATGAACGAGGTGCTGTGCGACCTCGCGGTGCTCACCGGCGACACGCAGTTCGTCGAGACGGCCCGGCTCTTCGACCTGGACTCGCTGCTGGACGCGACGGCGTCGGGCCGGGACGTGCTGGACGGCATGCACGCCAACCAGCACGCCGCGACGCTGCTGGGCTACCTCGCGCTGCACGACCTGACGGGCGAGGCCCGCTACCTGGACGCCGTAATCAACATCTGGGACATGCTCGTCCCGGGGCGCACGTACGCGCACGGGGGTTCCGGCGAGAACGAGCTGTGGGGTCCGGCGGGCGCTGTCGCGGGCGACATCGGCAACCGGAACGCCGAGACCTGCGTGACCTACAACATGCTCAAGCTCGCCCGCGCCCTGTTCGGACGCACCGGCGACCCGCGGTACGCCGACTACTACGAGCGGGCGGTCACCAACCAGGTCCTGGGCTCGCGGCACGACGTCGACTCGGACGACTCGCCGGAGGTCACGTACATGTTCCCGGTCAATCCGGGGGCGCTGCGTGAGTACGACAACGTGGGCACCTGCTGCGGCGGCACCGGGCTCGAGAACCACGTCAAGTACCAGGACTCCGTCTACTTCCGGTCGGTGCGGGGCGGCGAGCGCGCGCTCTGGGTGAACCTCTATGTGGCCTCCACCCTGCGGTGGGCCGAACAGGACGTGCGCCTCGTCCAGGAGACCGCGTACCCGCTGGAGGGCGGCAGCCGTCTGCTCGTCGACGCCGCCGGCAACCTGGACCTCCGGCTGCGGGTTCCGGGCTGGGTCACGGGTGGGTTCACCGTGACTGTCGACGGTTCGCCCGTGGCCGTGGACGCCACCCCCGGGCAGTACGTCTCCCTGCGGCGGGACTGGGTGCCGGGCACGGTGGTCGAGATCAGCATGCCGCTGGCGCTGCGCGAGGTGCCTGCGCCCGACGACGCGTCCCTGGTGACGCTCGAGCTCGGGCCGACCGTGCTGCTGGCCCGCAGCACCGCCACGACCTGGCTCCCGGTCGCCGCGGCGACCTGGCGGCGCCTCGACGGGACGCTCGACGCGCCGATCGCTCCCGCCGACGACGGCACGTGGCGGCTCGGCGACCTCGTCCTGGAGCCCGCGTGGTCCGGGGCGGACGCGCGGTACCACATGTATCTGCGGCGGGCTGATGTGCGGATCGCCTTCGCCGGGACCGGGGCGGGAGCGGGCGCCGACTCGGGTGTGCCCAACGTCGCCCGGCGGGACGGCGGCACGTTCCTCGACGTCCTCTGGTCGGACGGCGGCTTCGCCTCCCGGCCCGAGTTCCTCCGGGCCGTCCTGCGCGCCGCGCACGAGTTCGTCGGGCTGGAGCTGCTCAGCGCCGCCGAGGCGCGTGACGTCCTGCGGGCTGCCGCGCGCTCCGGCGTCGGGCGGGACACGGGAGGCGGCGGGACTGCGAACGAGGCGGAGGCCCTGCCCGAGGAGATAGCGCGTACGGAGAGCGCACGTGAGGAAGCCGCTCTCCTGGCCGAGGCGCCCACAGCCGCCCTGACCGGCTCGGCACCCCGCCTCGAGGTGGTGCCGGCCGCGGCGCCGAGCGTCACCGGCTGGTACCACCAGCCGGCCGAGCTCACCGTGCACGCGCGGGCCGACGCCGGCGAGCCGACCGTCGAGCTCCGGGTCGACGACGGGCCGTGGCAGCCGGCACGAGCCGAACCGCTGCGGCTCGGCGACGGCGTCCACACCGTCGCCGTGCGCGCCGTCGACTCCGAGGGGCGGGAGCGCCACGTCGTCAGCGAGGTCAGCGTCGACACCACGGCGCCCGTGACCACCGCGACGGCCCGGCGCCTCGGCCCGCGCGGCGTCGAGATCAACCTCGCCGCCACGGACGACGTCTCCGGCGTGGACAGCATCCGGTGGAAGGGGCCGGACACGTTCTGGGCGACCTTCCGCGAGCCGTTCACGCGTGCCCTGGGCGACGAGCCGCAGGTCATCGAGTTCACCGCCACCGACCGGGCAGGCAACGAGGAGCCGATACGAACCCTTGAGCTCCCGCCGGCCGGCTGACCGATGTGTCGTGAGCGTGCGAACTTCACCCTCCGCATTCCTGGCGAGGACGGTCGTGCGCCAGGACGATGTCACGCATGACCCGAGCGACCGAGACGCCAGCAACAGAGGCCGCACGCAGGTGGCCCACGACGGCCTACAAGTCCGCTGGACCGATCACCTTGGGCCTGGGCGGACTGATCCTGGGGGCCGGGCTCTTCTCCATCGGGTCCACGGCCTCGATCATCGGGATCGCGGCGTTCCTGGTCGGCCTCGTCGTGTTCCTCGACGGGGTGCACAAGCTGGTGAAGAACGTCGACGCAGCCACCCAGGCGCTCCTCGATCGACGTTCGTCACCGCCGGCGTAGATCCGGAAGGTGTCAGTGGCTCGACCTAGGGTCGTCCTCATGAACAAGCCGCTGACCGAGCCACGCCCCTTCACGGTCCACGTCCCCGACCAGGTCCTCACCGATCTGCGCGAGCGACTGGCGCGCAGCCGGATCCCGGACGACTCGCCCCGGCGTCCGGCGTCGGGCATGACCGCCGCGTACCTGCGCGAGCTGGTCGACCACTGGATCAGCTGGGACTGGCGCGCCCGGGAGGCCTGGCTCAACGAGCATCCGCAGTTCATCGCGGAGCTCGACGACGTCGACCTGCACTTCGTCCACCTGCGCTCGGACCGGCCCGACGCGCCGGCGCTCCTGGTGCAGCACGGCTGGCCGCACACGTTCGCGCTGCAGCTCGACTTCGCCGACCTGCTCCCCGACTTCGACGTGGTGGTCGCGAGCCTGCCCGGATTCGGGTTCTCCTCGCCGTACGCCGAGGGGCCGATGTCGGAGAAGCGGCTGGCCTCCACGATGCACGCGCTGATGACGGAGGTGCTCGGCTACGACCGGTACTTCACGTACGGCGAGGACGTCACGGCGAACGTCAGCGACCTCATCGCCGCCCGCTACCCGGAGCAGGTGGCGGGGATCGTGGCTACCCACGCGCACTTCCCCACCAGCGACGAACGCGCCGCCCTCGACGACCCCGAGGTCAAGGAGTTCTTCGACGGCATCGCCGCGAAGCACCAGACCGACGGCGCCTACGGGCACGTCCAGGCCACCCGGCCCGACACCCTCGCGACCGCCCTCAACGACTCCCCCGCCGGCCTGCTGGCATGGCTCACCGAGAAGCTGGTCGAGTGGAGCGACACACCGCCGGGCGACCCCCGCGCGGTGGAGCGCCGCATCTCACGGGACCGCATCCTCACGGAGGCGACCATCTACTGGGCGACCCAGACGATCGGGTCGTCGTTCCGCCCCTACTACGAGGGCGCCGACCAGCCGGACCCCATCCCGCCCACGACCGTGCCCGCAGCGGTGTTCATCCAGCGCCACGAGGCCTCGTACCCCGAGGCGCTCGCGCGCCGCCACTACCTCGACCTTCGCGAGTTCGACCGCCTCGAGGAAGGCGGTCACTTCACGGTGGCCGAGGTGCCCGCCGAGATGGCGGCGCGCATCCGGAGGTTCGTCCGCTCGGTCGGCTGAGCCGGAGGTGCAGCGCAGGGTGCGGGCCGAGGAACGAGGCACGCGCCCGAAGCGGAACCGCAGACTCAGCCGATACGCGTAGAGCCTGAACCGGAGCTCAGGCCTTCGGTTCGAGCCGGATCACCGGGAACTTGCGGTCGGTGTTCTTCTCGTACTCCTTGGCGTCGGGCCAGTACTCGGCCCAGATGCCGTAGAGCCGCTCCCAGTCGGGCTGCCCCGGCCGGACCACGGTGGTGCTCGCGCGGAGCGTCTTGTCGCCGAGCTCGATCGTGACCTCGCCGGGACCGTCCTCGACGTTCGCGACCCAGGCCGGGTCCTTCGGGGCGCCACCGAGCGAGCCGCAGATGACGTAGGCGTCCCCGTCGGCCGCGGCCACGAGCGGCGTCACGTACTCCTTGCCGCTGACCCGCCCCACGTGGTGCAGCAGCACCAGGCGCTTGCCGGTGAAGTGCCCGCCCATGACGTCGTCACCCACGACGCCCGCATTGGCCCGGAACGCCTCGATGACGCCCTCGTTCATGTCTGCCATGTTGTCCTCCACAGTCCTGGTCGGCCGCTCCGGTCGACTAACCGGACTTTACCCCGCTTACGCGATTCCCGGTAGCATCCACGGATGAGTACACCGCTGACCTGGGGCGCACCGCACCCCGAACGGGCCGACGCCGCCCGGAACCGTCAGCTGCTGCTCACCACCGCCCGCGAGCTCATCGCCGCGGACGGGCCTGACTGCCTCACGATGGACCGGCTCGCCGAACGCTCAGGGCTCGGCAAGGGCACCGTGTTCCGGCGGTTCGGCACCCGGGCAGGAATCTTCCAGGCACTGCTCGACGACAACGAGCGCGCCCTGCAGCAGGAGATCCTCTCCGGGGCGCCGCCGCTCGGCCCGGGCGCCCCGGCGGTCGACCGCCTCGTCGCCTACGGATCGGCCCGCATCCGCTTCCTCGCGGAGAACCACGAGATCGCCCGGTCCGCGATCGAAGGCCGCCCGACGAACGGCCGCCGTCCGCCGCTGTCCCAGATCCACATCCGGGTCCTGCTCCGCGAGCTCGACCTGCCCGGCGCCGACGTCGACCTGCTCGCCGGGCAGCTCACGTCCGCTCTGGAGGGTCCGATCCTGCTCCGGCTCTTCGACGGTCCCGAGCCAGACCGGTCAGAGCTCACCGACCGCTTCGAGGCCGGCTGGCGCTACCTGGTCGAGCGCGTCTGCGCCCCGGCGGCCTGACCGGCGCCTCGCTGACCAGCGACCACCCGACGCCAGGCGCCCGGCGCCGCACGCCTGGCGTCAGACACCGTCACGCGTGCGTCGCCGCCTCGTGGCGTGCGTGCTCGGCGGGCTCGAGCTGGAAGGTCGAGTGTTCGACGGACACATCGAACTCGGTGGCGACGCAGCGCTGCAGGGCATCGAGGACCGGGGGCGCCTGCCCGTCGCGGAAGCAGGCGTCCCGCACCACGACGTGCGCACTGATGGTCGGCAGGCCGGTGGCGACGAGAGAGGCGTGCAGGTCGTGCACCGACTCGACGTTCTCCACCTCCAGCAGCCGGGCCCGCACCTGGTCCAGGTCGATCCCGGCCGGTGTGGCCTCCAGCAGCACGTTCGCCGAGTCGGTCAGGAGCTTGGCCGCGCGGGGCAGGATCAGCACCGCGATGACGAGCCCGGCGACGGCGTCGGCGCGCTGCCACCCGGTGGTCGCGATCACGATGGCCGCCGCGATCACCGCGACCGACCCGAGCGCGTCGTTCACCACCTCCAGGAAGGCGGCGCGCAGGTTGAGCGACGCCGACCGTCCGCCTGCCAGCACCAGCAGCGCCACGACGTTCCCGACCAGGCCCACGATGCCGAACACCAGCAGTCCCGGTCCGGGCGCCTGTGCCGGTCCGGCCAGGCGGCTCACCCCCTCGACCAGCGCGTAGACGCCGACGGCGAGCAGCACGGCGGCCTGGGCCAGTGCGGCCAGGATCTCGGCCCGCCGGAACCCCCACGTCCGGCGCGGCGACGGCGGCCGCAGCGCGAGCGACGCGGCGAACAGCGCGATGGCCAGGCCCGCGACGTCGGTCAGCATGTGCGCGGTGTCGACCAGGAGCGCGAGGCTGCCCGTGAGCACGGCTCCGACCGCCTGCGCCACGAACACAGCCGCCGTGATCCCGAAGGCGACCGCAAGGCGCCGCCGGTTGCTCTCGTCACCGGCGGCGCCGTGGGCGCCGTGGTGGTGCTGGTGGTCACCCATCGACTGCAGCCTTTCGCTGGTCGCCATCGTGGTCGTGCTCGTCGTGCTCGTCGTGCTCGTCGTGCTCGTCGTGCTCGTCGTGGTCGCCATGACCGTGGTCGTGCGCCAGCTCGCCCTCCCACGCCTCGCGGCCCTCGTGGATGGCGAACGCGGCGATCACGAACCCGGCGACGGCGTCCACCCAGCCCGCGCCGGTCAGCGCGAACACCACGAGACCGACGAGCGTCGACACGGAGAGCAGCACGCAGATCCGCGTCTCGGCGGCGTCGGCCAGGATCAGCGGATCGGCCAGGGCCACCCCGACGCGGCGCTTGGCCTCGGCCAGGAGCGGCATGACGACGAGCGACGCGACCAGGAGCCCGATCGCGACCGGCGAGCTCTCCGGGGTCGCACCCACCACGAGGCTGCGCACACCCTCGACGGTGACGTAGCCCGCGAGCAGGAAGAACGTGATCGCGACGAGCCGGAGCGTGATCAGCTCCTTGCGCTCGTCCGCCTCGCCGTGCCGCAGACGGGCGGAGAGCCGAAGACCCACGAGCACTGCCGAGATCGACTCGATGCCGGAGTCGATGCCGAACCCGATCACCGAGACGAGCCCCGCCGCGATACCGGCGGTGATCGCGACAACACCCTCGACGACGTTGTACGCGACGGTGAACTTGGCGAGCCGCAGGCCGCGCCGCGTCAGCTGCTCCGTCGTCCGCTCCGGCGCCTCCGTGCCCGGCTGCGCGCTCATGACGCCACCGCTTCCGGCGCGGACGCGTGCGCGGCGGAACCGTCGACCCCGTAGACCGGGCACAGCGCCACGGCGTCGCCGGTCAGCGCGAGCAGCCGCTCCGCGGACTCGAGCACCGCGAGCGTCGCCTCCGGGTGGGTCAGCGAGAACACGGAGGCCCGACCCTCCGGCCGGGACTCGACGAGCCCGCAGTCCCGCAGACACGCCAGGTGCTTGGAGACCGTCGACTGCGCGAGGTCCAGGTGCCGGGTCAGGTCGACCACGCGATGCTCACCGAGGGCAAGATGCCGCAGGATCGCCAGCCGCGACGGGTCCGAGAACCCGTGGAACAGACACGCCGCCACGGCCATCGCCGCAGGCCCGTCCGGGGGACGATCGCCGACCGTCTCTATCATCGCCATTCGGCGATGCTATCAGCCGCACCGGCCCCCTTCGAGGGCGGGCAGCAGCTACGCGCCCGCCCGCGCACGCCAAGCCGCAGCGGTCGCGTCCAGGACTGCCGGCCACGGCGTCGGGCGGACGCCGAGCACGCTGCTGGTCTCGGCGGCGTCGACGACGAACGGCTGGTCGAACTGATAGAGCACGCCCAGCGCCTCCCGCACCAGCGGCACCGCAAGGCCTCCGGCCCGCACCGCGATGCGCGGCACGCGCCGCAGTCGCGGCTCACCCGACCCGGCCCGCGTCCCGAGCTCACGCAGCACCTCACGGACGGTCGCGGGCGGGTTGGACGGCACGAGCCACGGTGAACCCCAGGCCCGGTCGTCGGCGCCGAGCGCGATGAGAGTGGAGACCACGTCGTCGACGGCGGTCCACGTGTGCGGCTGGTCCGGGTCGGCCAGGACGGACGCCGACTTGCCCACGAGCGTCGCGGCCGCGTACGTCGGCAGCAGCCCGTGCTGCTCGGGGACGGTCGGCCCGATGTAGTCGGAGGCACGCGCCTCCGTGACGCGCACGCGCCCGGCCTGGTGCGCCGCGAGCGCTTCCTGCCAGACCCGTGCCCGGACCTCGCCGAGGGTGCTCGACGGCGCGAGCGGTCGGTTGCGGGTCATCGGCCCGTCGACCGGCCCGTAGCCGTAGAGGTTCCCGAGACTGACGAGCACCGCGCCCGAGCTCTCGGCGGCGTGCAGCACCGACTTCGCGAGCAGCGGCCAGCCGCGCTCCCATGCCGGGTACGGCCCGGGGTTCGCGCAGTTGTAGACGACACCGACCCCGCGGGCGGCGTCGGCGAGCGCCGTGGCGTTCGTGGCGTCGAGGGCGATCCGCTGGACACGAGGAAGGTTGGGGCCGCCACCGGAGCGGGTCACCACCCGGACGGTGCGTCCGGCCTGGGACAGCCGGTGCGCGAGAGCGGCGCCGACGGGTCCGGCGCCGACGACGAGATGCGTGGTCATGGGCTCAGGGTGCCATCCATATTCGTCATACAGGTTCGCGACTTGTATGATTGCCTGACCACTCGCCGCAAAGGAGCGCCATGACGTATCAGCCCGACGCCATCCGGACCGTGCAGCTCTCGACCCTCACGCTGCCGCTGGCCACCGCCATCTCCGACGCCAAGGTCTTCACCGGCCGCCAGAAGCCGATGACCGAGGTCGTCTTCCTGCTCGCGGAGATCACCACGGAGCAGGGTTTCGAGGGCCTTGGCTTCTCGTACTCCAAGCGGGCGGGCGGCCCCGCGCAGTACGCGCACGCGAAGGAGGTGGCGCAGACCGCCGTCGGCGAGGACCCGAACGACATCGCCAGGCTGTACACGAAGCTGCTCTGGGCGGGAGCGTCCGTGGGCCGATCGGGGGTCGCCACGCAGGCGCTGGCCGCCATCGACATCGCGCTGTACGACCTCAAGGCCAAGCGCGCGGGCCTGCCGCTGGCCAAGCTGCTCGGCGCGCACCGCGACTCGGTGCGCACCTACAACACCTCCGGCGGCTTCCTCAACGCGAGCATCGAGGAGGTCAAGGAGCGCGCGAGCCGGTCGATCGCCGAGGGCATCGGCGGCATCAAGATCAAGGTGGGTCTGCCCGACTGCGCCACGGACCTGGCGCGCGTCGCCGCCGTCCGCGAGCACATCGGCCCGGACGTGCCGCTCATGGTCGACGCCAACCAGCAGTGGGACCGCACCGCCGCCCTGCGCATGGGGCGCCGGCTGGAGCAGTTCGACCTCGACTGGATCGAGGAACCGCTGGACGCGTACGACGCCGAGGGCCACGCCGCGCTCGCCGCCGCCCTGGACACTCCGATCGCCACGGGCGAGATGCTCGCCTCGGTCGCGGAGCACGAGCGCCTCATCGCGACGCGCGCGTGCGACATCATCCAGCCCGACGCCCCGCGCGTCGGCGGGATCACGCAGTTCCTGCGTCTGCTCACGCTCGCGGACCAGGCCGGCCTGGACCTCGCGCCGCACTTCGCCATGGAGATCCACCTCCACCTGGCCGCCACCTACCCGCGCGAGCCGTGGGTGGAGCACTTCGACTGGCTGGACCCGCTGTTCAACGAGCGCCTGGAGACGAAGGACGGCCGCATGCTCGTCCCGGACCGCCCCGGACTGGGCGTCACGTTCAGCGAGCAGGCGCGCGCATGGACGACGGACACGGCGCTGTTCGGCCCACTGTGATGGAAGCATGAGCACATGGCCCAGACACTGAGCGGCACCCTCGTGGAGTCGCTGCGGACCCGCATCGTCAACGGCGACATCGCCCCGGGCGAGAAGCTGCCCAGCGAGCCACGGCTGGCGACCGAGCACGGCGTCAGCCGCACCGTCGTCCGCGAGGCGATCGCGCGCCTGAACCTCGAGGGTCTGGTCCACACGCGGCGGGGCAGCGGCAGCTACGCGCTCACTCCCCCGGCCGACGACGCCGACGGCGCCCCGCCGCTGGCCCGCTCCCTGGCCGACCGGCTCGCCCTGGTCGAGTACCGCCTCGCGCTGGAGGCCGAGGCCGCCGCGCTGGCCGCGACCCGGCGTACGGCGGCACAGCTCGCGGCGCTGACCGACCGGCTGGACGCCCTCGCGTCGTCGGACGGCCACCCGGCGACCGCGATGCAGCACGACTTCGCCTTCCACCGGCTCGTGGCCGAGGCCGCGGGGAACAGGTTCCTGCTGGAGGCCCTGGACCGGCTCGGGCCGCAGATGATCGCCATGCCGCGCGGCCGCCTCGACCGGCACGACGGCGGCCGCTTCACCGCCGTCGTGCAGGAGCACCGGGCAGTACTCGCGGCGCTGGAGTCGCAGGACCCGCTGGCGGCCGCGGCGGCCATGCGGGTCCACCTGGCGGGCTCGCGCCGCCGCCTTCTTGCCGAATCGGGCGCGGCCCAGGCAGACGGCGCAAATTGACCATGCAGTTCCTGTCAGACCGGACCGTGGCCTGGCAGGAACTGCATGGTCAACCGTTTGGGGTCCGGGCCTAGCGCGGCGGCTTGACCGCCAGTACCGGGTGGTCCGCCTGCAGCAGGATGCGCTGCGCCACCGACCCCATGATGAACTTCCCCACCGTGCTGCGGCGGCGCAGGCCGATCACGATGAGCGACGCGTCGTGCTTCTCGGCGAGGTCGAGGATCTCGTCGGTGAAGTCGTCCCGGTGGGTGCCGCGCACCACCTCGGCCCGCACCCCGGCGTCGTCCGCCAAAGTGAGCACCCGGGAGAGGTCCTCCGTCGTCGCGACGGTGGTCTCCACCACCGACCCCTCGCGCGCCGAGTTCACGACGAGCAGGTCCTCGTCCCGGAGCCGGGCCTCGGTGATCGCCGCCCGCACGGCGGCCTCCCCGGCGGGCGTGGGCACGTAGCCAACGACGATGGTCATACTGACTCTTCCTCTCGGTTCTGGGCCGGCACCTGGGCCGCCCGCCGGTTGCGGACGGACCGGACCAGGGGCAGCACGGCGACCACCACGAACACGACCAGCAGCGTCGCGGAGATGGGCCGGGTGAAGAAGCCGGCGGCCGACCCGTCGAACATCAGCAGCGAGCGCCGCAGGCTCGACTCGAGCAGCGAGCCGAGCACGAACGCGAGCACGAGTGGCCCGGGCTCGAAGCCGAACTTCTTCATCAGGTAGCCGATGGCTCCGAAGACGACGACCAGGAGCACGTCGAACACGGAGTTGTTGATCGTGTACGCGCCGATCATCGTGATCAGCGCGGTGACCGGCGCGAGGATCGCCGACCGCACCCGCAGGATGCGGACGAAGACGCCCACCAGCGGTATGGACATGATCAGCAGCAGCACGTTGCCGATGTACATCGAGTTGACGACGCCCCAGAACAGCTCGGGGTGCTCGGTGACGAGCTGCGGGCCCGGCGTGATGCCCTGGATCAGCAGCGCGCCGAACATGAGCGCCATGGTGGCGTTGGCGGGGATGCCGAGGGTGAGCAGCGGGATGAAGGAGCTGGTCGCGGCGGCGTTGTTCGCCGTCTCCGGGCCCGCGACACCCTCGATGGCGCCCTTCCCGAACCGGCTGGGGTCCTTGGCGCGCTTCTTCTCGGCGGCGTAGGCAGCCATCGAGGCGATGGTCGCGCCGCCGCCGGGCAGGATGCCGAGGAAGAACCCGAGCACGGACCCGCGGGTCACGGCCCCCGACGACTCCCGCAGATCCTTCCGCGAGGGCCAGACGTTCGCGATCTTGCCGGGCGCGTGCACGGCGCGGTGCCGCTCCTCCAGGTTGTAGAGGATCTCGCCGAGGCCGAACAGGCCCATGGCGACGGGCACGAAGTCGATGCCGTCGGCCATGCTGAGGCTGTCGAACGTGAACCGTTCCGCGCCGGTGAAGGCGTCACGGCCGATGGTGGCGAGCAGCAGCCCGATCGCCGCGGCGATCAGCGCCTTGAGCTTGGCACCGGACGCGATGGTCGAGACCAGCAGGATGCCCAGCAGCGCGAGCGCCGTGTACTCGGGCGGCCCGAAGTCGAGGGCGAAGCCCGCCACGACCGGCGCGAGGAACGTCAGCCCGATGATGGCGACCGTGCCACCCACGAACGAGCCGATGGCGGCGACACCGAGCGCCGTCCCCGCGCGGCCCTGCCTGGCGAGCGCGTGCCCGTCCAGGACGGTGACCACCGAGCTGGCCTCGCCCGGCAGGCGCAGCAGCACCGAGGTGATGGTGCCGCCGTACTGGGCGCCGTAGAAGATCCCGGCGAGCATGATGATCGCGGTCACCGGCTCCACGCCGTAGGTCAGCGGCAGCAGGATGGCGATGGTGGCCGCCGGGCCGAGGCCCGGCAGCACTCCGATGAGCATGCCGATGACCACCCCGATGAGGCAGTACAGGAGGTTGGTCGGTTCCAGCACGACGGCGAAGCCGGCCAGGACGTTCTGCAGCGATTCCACGTGAGTCCCTTGTGGGCAGTCAGATCGAGTGGGCAGTCAGGTCAGAAGAGGTGCGGGACGTTCGTGCCGAGCGCGCCGACGAAGACCGCGTAGAGCGCGCCGACGACGAGCACCGAGTACAGGACGGCGGAGCGCCAGGACTCGCCGCCGAGGAACTTCATCCAGACGAGGCTCAGCAGCAGCGCGGGGATCTCGAACCCGATCACCGGCAGCAGGGCCACGAGCCCCAGGAGCGTCGCGAGGCCGGCCAGCGAGAGCCACGAGTACCGGGAGAACTTCTCGCCGTCGCCGCCCCGCCGTCCGACGACGATCTGGGCGAGAGACAGCACGACGATCGCGACACTGACCGCGAGCGGCCAGAGCCCGGCACCGGGCCGCGACGGCGTGCCGAGTCCCAGGGCCACCGCCGCCACGGCTCCCGCCACGCCGACGCCGGCGGTCACCAGGCACGCGGCCAGGTTGGCGACCGGGCCGGCAGCGGGCGGCGCGACGTCGTCCACGGGCTCGAAGGGCTCGACCGGCTCGGCGGCCGTCACGGCTGGACTCTCCACGACCGGTCAGCCTTCCGCGAGGCTGATGTCGTACTCGTCGGTGAGCGCCTTGTACTTCTCGGCGAGCTCCGTCCACTCCGCGGTGACCTCTTCGCCCGAGATCTCGTGCGGCGTGAGCAGGTTGTTCTCGTTGAACTCCTGGTATGTGTCGGTCGCGATGGCGGCGTCTATCGACTCCACGAGCCGGGTCTTGACGTCCTCGGGCAGGCCCTTCGGGGCGGCGACGGCACGGTACTGCGAGACGGGCACGTCGTACCCCTCCTCGACGGCGGTGGGCACGTCCGGGAGGAACTGGTTGCGCTCGGCCGAGAAGGCCAGCAGCGGCACCACCTTGCCGGCGTCGATCTGCGGCTTGGCCTCGCCGAGCTGCACGGTGGCCACCTGGACCTGGTCTCCGACGACGGCGGTCAGCGCGGGCGAGCCGGAGTCGAACGGGACGGCGGTGCCTTCGACCTCGGCCTGCGCGAACAGGACCGCCTGCGCGAGCTGCGAGCCGGTGCCCACACCCGTGGTGCCGTAGGTGACGTCGCCGGAGGCCTCCTTCAGGTCGTCGAAGGTCTCGAAGCCGGACTCGGCACTGGCGAGCAGCACGTAGTCGTCCTGCGACAGGCCCTTGAGCACCTCGAGGTCGTCCAGGCTCACCGCCTCGTCCTCGGACACCGCCAGCGGCGTGATCGTGATGAGGGAGGCGTTGAGCAGGATCAGCTCGTGGCCGTCGGCAGGCTTGGCCGCGACCTCCTCGGTCGCGAGCGCGCCGTTGGCGCCGGCCCGGTTGACCACGGGCACGGAGACGCCGAGGTCCTCGGCCATGCCCTCGGCCACGGCGCGGGCGATCAGGTCGGTCGAGCCCCCGGCATCCTGGCCCACGGTGATGGTCACGGGCCCGGTCGGGAAGTCGGCGCCGTCGGCGTCTCCCCCGCCGCCCACGTTCCCGCCGCAGGCGGCGAGGGTCAGGGCGGCGAACGCCGCGCCGGCTCCGAGGACGGCCCTGCGGGTGCGCGGGGTCCTGTGGGCAGGAGTTGTCATCGCAGCTCTCTCCTCATTGAGATGGGTACAGGGATCAGATCGAAAAGGCATATCCCGGTCGGTCGTCGAGCATAGGAACGCCCTACGATGCCTGTCTAAGCCTCTTACTGCATTGCTTGATTCTCGGAAGGCATCGTGTACACCCTCGATCAGGTCCGCTGCTTCCAGGCCGTCGCGGAGGAGCTCCACTTCGGCCGCGCCGCGGAGCGGCTGAACATGACCCAGCCCCCGCTGAGCCGCCAGATCCAGAAGCTCGAACGCGCGGTGGGGGTGCCGCTCCTGGAGCGGGACAACCGGCACGTCGAGCTGACGACGGCGGGCGCCGTCTTCCTGGAGGAGGCCCGCCGCCTCCTCACCGCCGCCGACGCCGCCCCCGCGCTCGCCCGGAAGATCGCCGCGGGCAGGGCGGGCGTGCTGCGCCTTGGATTCACCGCGGCGTCCGGGTTCAGCCTGCTCGGCACCCTCGTCCAGGAGATCGCCGAGTTCATGCCCGACGTCGACCTCGACCTCCAGGAGCTGGTCACGATCGAGCAGATCGAGGCGATCCGGCGCGGCGAGCTGGACCTCGCCCTCGGCCGGCCACCGTTCGACCAGGAGAGCTTCGACTCGCGCCTGCTCCTCTCGGAGGACCTCGTCCTGGCCGTGCCGCACGGGCACCCGTTCACCCGGCTGGACCGGCCCGTCGTCGTCGGCGACCTGCGCGACCAGGCGCTGATCGGGCACCACCCCACCAAGGCCCGCTACTTCTACGACATGGTGGTGCGGTACATCGACGTCGAGCACGCGAACGTCGTGCACGTCGTCAGCCAGATCCTGACCATGTGCTCCCTGGTCGCCGCGGGCCGCGGGGTCGCCTTCGTCCCCGAGTCGGCCCGGCTCCTCGGCCTGTCGGGGGTCACGTTCGTCGAGCTGGGCGACGTGCCGCACGGCGTCGTCGAGCTGCACGCCATCTGGAACCGAACCTCGAAGAACCCGGCCCTCCACAGCTTCCTGACCTTCCTCCACCCGCCCCACGACTGACCCCTCGCCCAGTGCTGAGAGGGTGAGTGATGTTGTTGGGGTATCAGCCGATGCACGATGGGGCTTGGACAGGCATCGTTCGAGATTCCTAGGTTGGCGACCAGCACGCCATCGCCGACGTCTGTCATCAGGAGGGGCCCCCTTGGCCACGTACGCACCCCAGGAGCTCGCCGTCGCCCTCAAGGACGGGCTGCTCTCGTTCCCCGTCACCCCGTTCACCGGGTCCGGGGAGATCGACGAGGAGCGGTACCGCGAGCACATCGACTGGCAGTCGAGCTTCGAGATCGGCGGCCTGTTCGCCGCCGGCGGCACGGGTGAGGGCTTCAGCCTGACCCCCGAGGAGACGGCCCGCGTGGTGCGGCTCGCCGTCGAGACCGCGGCCGGACGCACCCCCGTGCTCGGCAGCGCGGGCGGCAACACCGCCCAGGCGATCCAGAACTCGCGGGCCGCCGAGGCCGCCGGCGCGGAGGGGATCCTGCTCCTGCCGCCGTACCTGACCGAGTGCGACCAGGACGGGCTCCTGGAGCATGCCTCCGCGGTGTGCGCCTCGACGAGCCTCGGCGTGATCGTCTACAACCGCGGCAACGCCGTGTACTCCGCGCAGACCGTCGCCCGGCTGGCCGAGCGGCACCCCAACTTCATCGGTTTCAAGGATGCGATCGGCGACATCGAGCAGCTCACCCGTGTCTACGCCACGAACGGTGACCGGCTCTTCTACCTCGGCGGGCTGCCCACCGCGGAGACCTTCGCGCTGCCGCTGCTCCAGCTCGGCATGAGCACCTACTCCTCGGCGATGTACAACTTCGTGCCCGAGTTCGCCCTGGACTTCTACCGGGACGTGCGGGCCCAGGACCACGCGGCCGTGACCGAGAAGCTGCGCCGGTTCGTGCTGCCCTACCTCGACATCCGCGACCGCGCCAAGGGGTACGGGGTATCGATAGTCAAGGGTGGCCTGAAGGCGGTCGGCCGGGACATGGGCAGCGTCCGCCCGCCCCTGCAGGACCTGACCGACCGGGACCTGAAGGACCTGGGCACCCTGATCGACGACGCCGGCGTCCGCTGACGCACAGTCAGCTGAAACAGCACGGGAGAGAAACCATGACCACCACCGAGCTCACCGGACACTCGATAGTCGCCGGCGCACCCCTGGCGGGCGCTGCCGGCACCTTCGCCGGCCAGGACCCGGCGACGGCGCAGGCCCTCGAGCCCGCCTACTCGCTGCTCGACGACGCCCAGGTCGCCCGGGCGACCGCCGCCGCGCAGGAGGCCTTCGCCTCCTTCTCCACGCTCGCCCCGGAGCCGCACGCCCGGTTCCTGGAGCAGATCGCGGACAACATCGACGCCGTCGGGCCCGACGTCGTCGCGCGCGCCATGCAGGAGACCGGCCTCCCGGCGGCCCGCCTGACCGGGGAGGTCGCCCGGACCACCGGCCAGCTCCGCCTGTTCGCGCAGGTGGTGCGCCAGGGCGACCACCGAGGCGTGCGGATCGACCCGGCCCTGCCCGACCGCACTCCCCTGCCCCGCGCCGACATCCGGCAGCGCAAGGTGCCGCTCGGCCCCGTCGCCGTGTTCGGCGCGAGCAACTTCCCGCTCGCCTTCTCGACCGCGGGCGGCGACACCGCCTCGGCGCTCGCCGCGGGCTGCCCGGTGGTCGTCAAGGCGCACAACGCGCACCCCGGCACCGCGGAGCTCGTGGGCCGCGCGGTGGCCGACGCCGTCGCGGCGTGCGGCCTGCACCCGGGCGTGTTCTCGCTGGTCTACGGGCCGGGCAACGCCGTGGGCAAGGCTCTCGTGACGGACCCCGCGATCCAGGCCGTCGGCTTCACCGGCTCCCGCGGCGGCGGCCTCGCGCTCGTCGCGGCGGCCGCGGCCCGACCCGTGCCGATCCCCGTCTACGCCGAGATGAGCTCGATCAACCCGACGATCCTGCTCGACGGCGCCCTGGCCGGCGACGTCGACTCTCTCGCCGCCGCGTACCTCACGTCGGTGACGGGTTCGTCGGGCCAGCTCTGCACCGCGCCCGGGCTCGTCTTCGTGCCGGACGGCGAGCGCGGCGACGCGTTCGTCGAGGCCGCGGGGCGCGCCGCCGCCGCTGCCGCCGGGCAGACCATGCTGACGGCCGGCATCGCCGAGGCCTGGCAGCAGGGCGTGGACACGCTGGCCGCGCAGGACGGCGTACGCCTGGTCGGGGCGGGCTCTCCGGGCGGCACCCAGAACGCGCCCGCACCGGCCGTGTTCGCGAGCGCCGTCCCGACGCTGCTGAGCAACCCGGTGCTGCAGGCCGAGATCTTCGGCGCCGCGTCGCTGGTGGTCCGGTACGCCGACGCCGGCGAGCTGCTCGCCGCCGTCGAGCGGCTGGAGGGTCAGCTCACCGTGACGCTGCACCTGACCGAGGACGACCGGGAGACCGCCACGGCGCTGCTGCCCGTCCTGGAGCGGAAGGCGGGCCGCATCCTCGCCAACGGCTGGCCGACCGGCGTCGAGGTGGGGCACGCGATGGTGCACGGCGGGCCGTTCCCCGCGACGTCGGACTCCCGCAGCACGTCCGTGGGGACGCTCGCGATCGAACGGTTCCTGCGCCCCGTCGCCTACCAGAACCTGCCGGAGTACCTGCTGCCCGAGCCGGTCCGGCCGGACAACCCGTGGCACCTGACGCGGCGGGTCGACGGCGTGCTGGAGGCTGCGCAGTGAGCGCCCACCCCACCATCGCCCGCGTCGAGGTGGTGCCCGTCGCGGGCCACGACTCGATGCTGCTCAACCTGTCCGGCGCACACGCCCCGTTCTTCACGCGGAACCTCGCGATCGTCACCGACTCCGACGGCCGCACCGGGCTGGGCGAGGTGCCCGGCGGGGAGAAGATCCGGGCGACCATCGAGGAGGCGGGGCGGCTCGTCGCCGGGCAGCCGGTGGCCCGGTACCGCAGCCTGCTGCGCACCGTCTCCGCCGCGTTCGCCGACCGCGACGCGAGCGGGCGCGGCCTGCAGACGTTCGACCTGCGCACCACCGTGCACGCCGTCACGGCCCTGGAGTCCGCGCTGCTGGACCTGCACGGCCAGGACCTCGGTGTGCCGGTCGCCGAGCTGCTGGGTGACGGCGTCCAGCGCGATAACGTGCCGATGCTCGGCTACCTCTTCTACGTGGGCGACCCGGGTGCCACCGACCTGCCGTACCTGCGCGGGGACGACGAGTTGGACGCGTGGGGCCGGCTGCGCCGGGAGCAGGCCCTGACGCCCGACGCCGTCGTGCGGCTGGCCGAGGCTGCCCAGGAGCGGTACGGCTTCACCGACTTCAAGCTCAAGGGCGGCGTGCAGGCGGGCGACCTGGAGGTCGACGCCGTCGTGGCGCTCAAGGAGCGGTTCCCCGACGCCCGGATCACGCTCGACCCGAACGGCGGCTGGCCGCTCGCCGAGGCGATCCGGCTGGGCAGGCGCATGCGCGGCGTCGTCGCCTACGCGGAGGACCCGTGCGGCGCCGAGGGCCGGTTCTCCGGCCGGGAGGTCATGGCGGAGTTCCGCCGGGCCACCGGCCTGCCGACCGCGACCAACATGATCGCGACGGACTGGCGCGAGATGGCGCACGCCGTGCGCGCGGGCGCCGTCGACATCCCGCTGGCCGACCCACACTTCTGGACCATGGCCGGCTCCGTGCGCGTAGCGCAGCTCTGCCACGAGTTCGGCCTGACCTGGGGGTCGCACTCGAACAACCACTTCGACGTGTCGCTGGCGATGTTCACGCACGTCGGCGCGGCCGCGCCCGGCACGATCACCGCGCTGGACACCCACTGGATCTGGCAGGACGGGCAGGGCCTGACGACGGCGCCGCCCCAGATCCGCGACGGCGCCATCGCGGTGCCGACGACGCCGGGCCTCGGCGTCGAGCTCGACCGCGAGCGCCTGGCCGCCGCGCACGAGCTGTACCTGGAGCACGGCTTGGGCGCCCGCGACGACGCGCTGGCCATGCAGTACCTGGTCCCAGGATGGGAGTTCGACCCGAAACGCCCGTGCCTGGTCCGTTGACTGCCCCGTTGAGTGCTGGGTATTTGTGCACTTTCGGGCCCGAGACCCACAAGTACCCAGCACTCAGCACTGCTAGATTCGAGGGGTGCCCCGGACCGCAGCCGAGAGCGACAGCATGGAGACGACGTGCTCGCGTCGTCGCGCCCCGCTGTACGGCGCGGACGAGGACCGCCGCGAGCTGCATCCCTGAGTGACGGAACGCCCGCGCCCGCACATCGTCGTGCCGGCGCACCGCCGTCCGCCCGTCACGACCACCAGGGAACCACCATGCGCTCTTCCGACCTGTCCTCCGTCCTGCCATCTGTCCTGCCCCAGACCGGCCACCCGGCGATCGACTGGGCCGCGCGGCACATGCCGCTGCTCGACGCGAGCTTCGCCGACGTCGGGCACCTGTTCGACGGCCTCCATCTGGGCGTCTCCATCCACGTGGAGCCCAAGACCGCCGTGCTGTGCCGTCGGCTGCTCGCTGCGGGTGCACGCGTCACGATCACGGGCAACATCGGCACCACCGTGCCGGACACCGTCGAGGCGCTCCGGGACCTCGGCGCCACCGTCCTGGGCGCCCGGGACGACACCCCGGCCCAGCGCGCCGGGCACCTGGAGCAGATCCTCGCGGCAGAACCTGACCTGATCCTCGACAACGGCGGCGACCTCATCACCCGCCTGACCCAGGGCGCCCCGCGCTCGCCCCGGTTCCTCGGGGCCACGGAGGAGACGACGACGGGCGGCCTCCGCCTGCGGCAGCTCCCCTCACCGCCCGGCTTCCCGGTGGTCGTCATCAACGACAGCAGGCTCAAGCTGCTGGTCGAGAACGAGTTCGGCGTAGGCCAGAGCATCGTGCAGGGCTTCATGAACGCCACCAACCTCATGGTGCCCGGCGCCCGCGCCGGCGTCGTCGGCTACGGTCCGTGCGGCAAGGGTGTCGCGGACACGCTCCGCGCACTCGGCGCCCGGGTCACGGTCGCCGAGCTCGACCCGTTCCGCGCGCTCGACGCCCTCCTGCGGGGTCACGAGGTCGCGGACCTGCCGGACCTGCTCGCAGCCTGCGACATCGTGTTCCTCGCGACCGGCGCGCGCGACGTGATCGGCACCGCGGAGCTCGAGCACCTGCGCGACGGCGCGGTGCTGGCCGGCGTCGGCCACGAGGGCCGGGAGATCGACCGAGCGGCGCTGGCCGCCGCGACGGCCGAGACCGCCCGGCTCTCCGCCGCCGGACAGGACCGGGACGCCCGCGTCCTGTACCGCCTGCGGGACGGGCGCGAGATCGTGCTCCTGCACGACACGCACATGCTCAACCTCACCGCGGCGTCGGGCAACCCGATCCAGGCGATGGACCTCGGCTTCGCGCTCCAGGCCCGCAGCCTGGCCGCGATCGTGGCCGGACAGGCCGGGCCGGCGGGGGTGTCCGCCGTGCCCGAGCCGGTCGACCGCGTGCTGGCCACGTCCCTGGTCGTGCTGCTGTCCGGACGGCGGTAACCGGCTGGGCGGGATCGCTACCTCGTGGCGATCCCGCCCAGCAGGTTGCTGACCAGCGCCTCGACGAAGCTGTCCGTGATCGGCTCGTCCGGGATCAGGAGGCGGTGGTAGACGGCGCCCCAGAGCTGGTCGACGACCACCTGCACGTCGACGTCGTCCCGCAGCTGCCCCTGCTCCTGGGCCCGCGCCAGCCGCTCCCCCGCCAGCGTGCGCCGCCCGGAGGAGTAGAGGGTCCGGTACGCGGTCGCGAGGTCCTTGTCCGTCTGGGACTCGCCGACCAGCTCCGCGAGGATCCGGCCCCCCGGCGTCGTGGTCATCAGGCGGACGAACGCGTGGAGCTGGTCCAGGAGGTCGGCGCGGATGTCGCCCGTGTCCGGGAAGGCGAGCGTCTCCTGGACCGCGTGGAAGTATCCGTCGAGCGCCAGCGCCCCCCTGGAGGGCCACCACTTGTACAGCGTGGTCTTGCTGACGCCGGACAGCCGCGCGACCCGCTCGAACGTCAGGTCGGCGATGCCCTCGCTGAGCAGCAGCTCCCCCACGGTCCGCAGCACGTCGCCCCGTACCTCGTCGGCCGGCCGCCGCCCCCGCCGCCGGCTGCGTGCACCAGGCTCCTCGACGGCGGTCGCCGTCGCCTCGTTCTCCACGTGTGCTCCTCCTGGCTGGACGACCGGGTCCTGGTCAGCGCCAGCCAGTCTAGGTCTGGCGACCACTACGGGCGCTCGCTGCCCGGCCCGGCGCCGACCGTGAGCAGGTCGTCCAGGCCGACCCGGCCGAGGAAGTCGCGGCGGGTGCGGTCGGCGAGGTCGGAGACGGCCTCCGAGCCGTCGTCGACCGGGTCGATGTGCACCCGGTACGGCCGCTGCCCGACGGGCAGGGCGACGATGCGGGCGATCTCGTCGGAGACCAGCGAGGCGTCCGCACCCTCGGGCGCCAGGGCCGCGAGCTTCTCGGCCACCTGGTCCATGAGGCCGGCGTACCGGGTCTCGTACGCGGCCTCGACGTCGGCGTCGGCCGGGTGGCCGGCGTGCGCGAAGTGGTTGGTGCCGCTGGTGAACGAGCCGGGCACCACTATCGACGTCTCGACGCCCCAGCGGGCCAGCTCGGCGGCGTACGAGACCGCGAGGGAGTCCATACCCGCCTTCGCGGCGAAGTACGGGGCGAGGTAGGGCGGGGTGCCGCCCTTGACGCTGGAGCTCGACACCCAGACCACGAGCCCCTGCCCGCGGTTGCGCATGCCGGGCAGGACCGCCCGGTTCACGCGCTGGGTGGAGAGCACGTTGATGTCGTACAGCTCCGCGAGCTGCTCGGGCGTGAACGCCTCGGCCGGCCCGACGACCATGTGCCCCGCGTTGTGGACCAGCACGTCGATGCGGCCGTGCTCCGCCTGGATCCGCTCCACAGCGCGGTCGATGGAGTCCTGGGAGTTCACGTCGAGCTCGACGGCCCGCAGGTCCACCCCGTGCTCGGCGGCGTAGGCCTGCGCGGCTTCGGCCTGCGGCGCGTTACGGCCCTCGGTCTGGCGCATGCCCGCGTAGACGGTGTCGCCCGCGTCCGCCAGCGCGCGGGCGGTGAGGGCGCCGAATCCGGAGGACGCCCCGGTGATGACGATGACGTTGCTGACGACGTTGCTCATGCGATGCCTCCGTTGACGTAGACGGTCTGCCCGTTGACCCAGCGGGCGGGGCCGGCCAGGAATGCGACGGTCTCGGCGACGTCGTACGGGGTGCCGAGCCGCTCCAGGGGCGCGAGGCCCGCGAGCCTGCCGATGGTCTCCTCGTCCTTGCCGTCGAGGAACAGCGGCGTGGCGGTCGGCCCGGGGGCGACGGCGTTCACGGTGATGTCCTTGCCCCGCAGCTCGCGCGCGAGCACCAGGGTCAGGGCCTCGACGGCAGCCTTGGACGCCGCGTACGGCGCGTAGGTGGGGTGCTGCAGGCGGGTCTGGCTCGTGGAGAAGCCGATGATCGCGCCGCCCGGCCGGACCCGGCGGGCCGCCTGCTGCGCGACGACGAACGAGCCGCGGATGTTGGTGCGGTGCATCCGGTCGAGGTCGGCCAGGTCGAAGCTCGCGACCGGGCCGAGGATCATGATCCCGGCGGTGTTCACCACCACGTCGATCCCGCCGAACGCCACCTCCGTCGCGTCGAACGCGGCGGCCATGGCCTCCTCGTCCGCGACGTCGCCGCCGACGGCGATCGCCTGCCCGCCCGACGCGGTGACGCCCGCGACGACCTCCTCGGCCCTGGCCTGGTTGCCCGCGTAGTGGACGGCGACGGCGAAGCCGTCCGCAGCGAGCCGCTCGACGACGGCGCGGCCGATGCCGCCGGAGCCGCCGGTGACGAGGGCGACCCGAGTGGTGCTGGTGGTGCTCATGGCATCCTCCTGAGGTTCCGATGTGGACTGTGCGTTCATATAACCACAGATGTGTACGCCGCGTCCATATCTGTGCGCAGAGTGTGGCGCAGACCACAGACCGCCCGAGGGCTCAGCCGCCGAGGGCCTCGACGGCCACCGTCGTCACCTCCGCCAGGAGGGCGTCGTCGGGCTCCGCCTCGGGGTCCTCGGTCCGGGTCAGGACCGCGAGCACCACCGGCTCGCGATCGGGCGGCCAGAGCAGGCCGATGTCGTTCCGGCCGCCGCGCCCCGAGGTGCCGGTCTTGTTGCCGACCGCCCAGCCGTCCGACACCCCGGCGCGGATGGTCCCGGGGCCGGTGACGCTGCCGCGCAGCGCCTCGACGAGGATCGCCCTGGCGTCGTCGTCGAGCACGTCGCCCAGGCCGTAGGCACGCAGGTCGTGGGCGAGCGCCCGGGCCGTGCTGGTGTCGCGCTCCTCCCCGGGGGCGACGTCGTTGAGCTCGGGCTCGTAGCGCGCAGGCTTCGTGGTCTCGTCGCCGATCGCGCGCAGCGCGTCCGCGAGGCCGGGCGGACCGCCCAGCGCGTCGAGGAGCAGGTTGCCCGCCGTGTTGTCGCTCTCCCGTATCGCTGCGTCGATGATCTGGTGCATCGTCATGCCCTCGCCGAGGTGCCGCTCCGCCACCGGCGAGTGCGCCTGGAGGTCGTCGGCGTCGTACATGACGACCTGCTCGAGCTCTTCAGGGCTGCTGCGCTCCAGCACAGCGGCCGCCGCCAGCGCCTTGAACGTCGAGGCGTACGCGAACCGGTCGTCCGCGCGGTGGGCCACCTCCGCGCCGTTGCCGGTGTCCACCGCGTACAGCCCCACCACCGCGTCGTACTTCTTCTCGAGGCGGCCGATCTCCGCGGCGACGTCCGGTCCGCCGGCCGGGTCGGCCACAGGCGACGGCGCGACCGTCTTCTCGCTCATGGTCGGGCCAGAGGGCGTCGGGCTCGCCGCGGGCTCGACGTCACCAGGCGTGCAGGCGGTCAGGACGAGTGCGGCCGAGGCGAACAGGAGCGCCGGCCGTCGCAGGTTCCGAGGCATGCGACCAGTCTGCTGCTCCCCGCCGCCGCCGTCAGTGCGAAAAAGCTGACGGCGGTCCAGGCACCCCCAGAGTGCCCGGACCGCCGTCGGTCATGTCCGCGGTCTCAGACCGTGGCCGGCTCGACCGCCTTCTGCCGGGAGCCGTTCGCTCGCCCGTCGGCGTTGTCGCCGGCGGAGTCGTTGTCGGAGTCGCTGTCGGCCGGGGCGCCGTGCGGGTCGTCCATGGCGCTCTCGTCGAACGGGAGGTCGCCCGCGAGCACCTGGGAAACCCGCTCGCGGTCGATCTCCTTGGTCCAGGTGCCGATGACCACCGTCGCGACGGCGTTGCCGGTGAAGTTGGTCAGGGCACGGGCCTCGGACATGAAGCGGTCGATGCCGACGATGATCCCCACGCCGTCGACCAGGTCGGGGCGGTAGGTCTGCAGACCGCCGGCGAGGGTCGCCAGACCCGCGCCGGTGACACCAGCGGCGCCCTTGGACGCGATGATCATGAAGGCGAGCATGCCGACCTGCTCGGGGATCGACAGCGGCGTCCCCATGGCGGAGGCGATGAACAGCGACGCCATGGTCAGGTAGATCGCGGTGCCGTCCAGGTTGAACGAGTACCCGGTCGGCACCGTGATGCCGACCACCGGCTTGGACACGCCGAGGTGCTCCATCTTGGAGATCAGGCGCGGCAGGGCCGCCTCGGACGAGGAGGTGCTGACGATCAGCAGGTACTCGCGCGCCAGGTACTTCATGAGCAGGAAGATGTTCACGCCGGACACGAGCCGCAGCACGGTGCCGAGCACGAGCACGATGAACAGGATGCAGGTCACGTAGAACCCGAGCATCAGCGTGCCGAGCTGGACGACGGCGCCCCAGCCGGTCTCGCCGACGACCGCCGCGATGGCGCCGAACGCGCCGACCGGCGCGACCCACAGGATCATCGTCAGGACCCGGAAGACGATCCCCTGGATCAGCCGGACCGCGTCGAGGGCGGGCTTGCCGCGAGCGCCGAGCTGCTGGATGGCGAACCCGACGAGCAGCGCCACGAACAGGGTCTGCAGCACGGACTCGCCGCTGAGCGGCGAGACGAGCGTGGTGGGGATGATGCCGAGCACGAACTCGGTGAGGGTCGACGCCTCGCCCTCCGCCTCGTAGGTGGTGCCGGCGATGGACAGGCCCTCGCCGGGGTGCAGCAGGTTGCCGACGACGAGGCCGATCACGAGCGCGAAGGTCGACATGGCGAGGAAGTAGAGGAGCGCGAGGCCGCCGACCCGGCCGACCGTCGCGGCCTTCGCGATGGATCCGATGCCCAGCACGATGGTGCAGAAGATCACCGGCGAGATCATCATCTTGATCAGGGACACGAACCCGGTGCCGAGCGGCTTCAGCGCCACTCCGGTGTCGGGGGACGCAAGGCCCACGATGACGCCGGCCACGACGGCGACGATCACCGCGATGTACAGGTAGTGACTCTTGTCGAGCCGGCGGCGCGGGGTGCTCCCGGTGCCGGCGGGCTTCGTTACCGCCATGGTTTTTCCTCTCACAACGCTGTGTGGTCAGCTGCAAGAGTGCTGGGAGGAACGGTGAATCCCGCCATTGCGTACATAGTGTTCTCACCTGGTCGGGCTCGGGGCTCCCGGGGGCCACAATGGGTCCGTGGCGCAGCGACGGGGTGCGAGTATCGCGAGGTGGTTCCTCGCGGTGCACACGACGCTGCTGTTCGTCGGCGCGATAGTCGTCTTCGGGCTCCTGGTGCTCGACGCCCGGTCCACGGCGCAGACGCACGCGGCGAAGGAGAGCACCGACCTCGCGGCCACGGTGGCCGCGGAGTCGCTGGTGATCGACACGGTCGCCGAGGCGCACGCGGACGCCGCCACCGACCGGGCGGGCTCGGTGGCCGAGGCGTCGGGCGTGCTGCAGCCGTATGCCGAACGGGTGATGGAGGCGACGGAGATCGACTACCTCACCGTCATGGACACCGACCGGACCCGGTACACCCACCGCAACGAGTGGCAGATCGGCCGCGCGTTCGTGGGCAGCACCGCTCCGGCCCTGCGCGGCAAGACGTTCACGGAGGTCTACGACGGCACGCTCGGCCCGTCGGTCCGCGCGGTCGTCCCGGTGCTGACGGCCGACGGCGAGGTCGTCGGCATGGTGTCGGCAGGGGTGACGCTCGACCGGCTGTGGGACAGCATCGTCCCGCGCCTGGTGATCGTCGGTATCGGGACGCTCCTGGCGTTCGGCGCGGGTGCCGTCGCCGCGGCACTGCTCGCGCGGCGCCTGGACCGGATCACGGAGAGCAAGGGCCCGGACGAGCTGGCCCATCTCTTCACCGCGCACGAGGCGGTGCTGCACTCGGTGGAGGAGGGCATGCTGCTCGTCGAGGACGGCACGGTGGTGCTCGCCAACGACGAGGCGCTGCGCCTGCTCGGCGTGCCCGACCTCGCCGCCCCGTTCGCCGTCGCCGATCCCCGGCTGTCCCCCGCCGTCCGCGACGTGCTCTGCGGCGGCACGCCGGAAGGGCCGGTCCGGGTGGGCGACCGGGTGCTGCTGGTGGGCCGCGACACCGCGGCGGCGTCGGGCCGGAACGTCGGCGAGGTCATCTCCCTGCGCGACCGCACGGAGCTGCAGCGGATCACCGGCGAGCTGTCGTCGGTACGCACCATCTCGGACGCGCTGCGCGCCCAGACCCACGACTTCAGCAACCGCCTGCACACCATCGCCACCCTCATCGAGCTGGGCCGCAGCGACGAGGCGCTGCGCTTCGTCGCGAGCGAGCGCGACCTCGGCCAGCGGCTCACGGACCGCGTGGTGCAGGCGATCGAGGAGCCCGTCATCGCCGCGCTCGTGCTGGGCAAGGCGGCGCAGGCGCGCGAACGGGCGGTGGAGATGCACTTCGAGACGCACCTCGCACCGGGTACGCACTGGCTGGAGCCGGTCGACGTCGTCACGATCCTGGGCAACCTGATCGACAACGCCATAGACGCCGCGGCGGCCCGCGCCCTGGACGACACCACGGAGCCGGCCCCCGAGGCGTGGGTCGAGGTGTACCTCGCCAACGGCGACGACGGTTCGCTGGTCTTCCAGGTCTCCGACAGCGGGAGCGGGATCGCCGACGCGGACCGCGACCGCATCTTCGAGCGCGGCTGGAGCACCAAGGACACGACGGCGGGCGGGCGGGGCTACGGGCTCGCGCTCGTGCGCCAGGTGGTGGAGAGCCTCGGCGGCGACATCGAGGTCTCGCAGGGCACTGGCACCAGCACCGGCACGAGCGCCGGGGCGGTCTTCACGGTCACGCTGCCCCGTCCGGCCGCCGTCGCGCCGCGGGTACGGGCGACGGGCACCGCCGGGGCACAGGTGGGCGGCGCATGATCCGGGTACTGGTGGTGGAGGACGACCACCGCACGGCGGAGGCGCACGGCGAGTACGTGCGCCGGGTCGAGGGCTTCGAGCTGGCCGGCGTGGTGCACACCGCGAGCGAGACCGTGCGCGCGCTGCGCGACGCCCAGGCCACGGGCGAGGAGGTGCACCTGCTCCTGCTCGACATGAACCTGCCGGACCTGCACGGCCTGGTCCTGTGCCGGCAGCTGCGCGCGGCGGGCCTCGTCGTGGACGTCATCGCGGTGACGGCGGCCCGCGAGCTCGAGACGGTGCGCGAGGCGGTCGCCATCGGCGTCGTGCAGTACCTGATCAAGCCGTTCGTGTTCGGGCTGTTCGCCGAGAAGCTCGGCGCGTACCGCAAGTACTTCGAGCAGATGCGCTCGCCGGTCTCCACGCTCAGCCAGCGTGAGGTGGACACGGCGTTCGCGGCACTGCGGACCTCCAACGCCGCGGGGCTGCCGAAGGGGCTGTCGCAGGACACCCTGGACGCGGTGTCCGACCTGCTGGCCCGGCGGCCCGGCGCGCTGTCGGCGAGCGAGGTGGCGGACGAGCTCCACCTCGCGCGCATCACCGCACGTCGCTACCTGGAGTTCCTCGCCGACGCCGGTGTCGCGTCCCGGGCGCCCCGGTACGGGGCACGCGGGCGGCCCGAGCTCGAGTACGCCCGGGAGCGCCCGGCCTGAGCCGGCCGGGCGCCGCCCCGGGCGCTGCTCAGCGGCCGATCGCCGCCGTCAGCCGGTCGAGGTAGTCCTGCTCGCCCTCGCTGACCGCGAGGCGCTTGCTGAAGAAGCCGCCCTCCTTCGACTTGGTGGCCTTGACGACCTCCGTGGCGATCCGGAGCAGCCAGTCGCCGTACGCGACGAGGTCCTCGCGGTCCGCCCGCTCCCGCAGCACCGCTATCGAGGCCGCGGTCAGCTCGACGGCCTTCGCCGTGTCGCGCTCCGGGTCCGGGCGCGGGTCCTCCGGCACGGCGACGCCCTCCGGCGTGCCCACCTTGGCGGCCGGGGACTGCTCGGCCGCCTCCTCCTCGTCCTTGATCCTGTCCCGCAGCGCGAGCGCCACCGACTGGATGAAGTCGTTCTCGTGCTGCTGCGCCTCCCGGAACACCTTGGCGCCGGTAGCGGTCTCCCGGATGAACCGGATCGCTCCGGGCCGGCCGTCCGCCAGGGTGGCACCCTTCAGCACCGCGCCGGGGGCGTCCAGGATCTGGCCCAGCTCGTCGTCGCTGAAGTCGGACAGATTCGTCATGCGCACGCTCTCTTGTCTGCTGGTCTGTGTCTGCTGTGTCCGTTTCTGGGAACCCGCACAACCTACTGGCTGTGGACGTCGTCCGGCAGCGAGGCGCGGTACCGGCCGGCCAGCTCGCGGGTCGCCGCCACCAGCTCGGGCGGACCCTCCACCTCGAACGGCACGTCGAAGGCGCCGAACCGCGCGGCCAGACCGCCCCACGACCACGAACCCAGTCCCACGCGGCAGCGAGGCTCGCCGTCGACGTCCGGCAGGGGTTCGCACAGGCCCTGGCCGCCCACCCACTGAGCGATGTCGGTGGCCCGTGCGTGGAGCACCGCCTCGCCGTGGATCGGTGACGGCGACCCGCTGATCCGGGAGCCGACGAAGGTCGCCACGTCCCCGCCGGGCACCTCCCGGAACGTGAACCGCGGCCCGGTCCCGGTGCGGAGCCGCATCCGGTCCACCCGGAACATGCGCCAGTCGTCGCGGTCGAGGTCGAACGCCACGAGGTACCAGCGCCCGTCGGACGTCACGAGGTGGTGCGGCTCGACCCGGCGCGGGGGCCGGAACGCGTTGTCCCCCTCACCGATCGCGGCCATCGTGCCGCCCTCGTAGTCGAAGCGCACCACCTCGCGGGCCTGGCACGCCGAGCCCAGGGAGAGGAGCAGGTCGGGGTCGACCACCGGCTCGGCATCCCCGGCCGCTCCGGCCCGCCGACGCCGCACGGTGGTCACCTCCAGCGCGTCCAGCCGGGCCCGGAGCCGCGCGGGCATGACCTGCCGGATGGTGGCCAGGGCCCTCATCGCTCCCTCCTCGGCCCCGGGGATGGTTCCGGTGCGGAGCGCGATCGCGACGGCGACCGCCTGGTCGTCGTCGAAGAGCAGCGGCGGGAGCTCGGCGCCCGCGTCCAGGCGGTAGCCGCCGTCCGGCCCCTTGGTGGCGTTGACGGGGTAGCCCAGCTCGCGCAGGCGGTCGACGTCGCGCCGCACGGTGCGCGGACTCACGTTCAGCCGGTCGGCCAGGAGCGCACCCGGCCAGTCCCGGCGGGCCTGGAGGAGCGACAGGAGGGCGAGGAGGCGTCCGGAGGTCTCGAGCATGAGTTCAGCATCGCACGGGGTAGAGGTCAGAACCTGACCGCTACTACCGAGAGAGTGGGACACGTAGCCAGGCAGGAAGAACCAGACCGCACGCCAGAGAGCAAGAAGGAGACATCGTGATCCGCACCCAAGCGCTCACCAAGGACTTCGTGGTGAGCCGTACTCGCACAGTGCACGCCGTGCGCGGCATCTCGCTCGACGTCGAGCCCGGCGAGCTGGTGGCCGTGCTCGGCCCCAACGGCGCGGGCAAGACCACCACGCTGCGCATGCTGACGACGCTCATCCCGCCGACGTCGGGCACCGCACAGGTCGCCGGGTACGACGTCGCCACCCGGCCCGACCGCGTCCGCGCCGCCATCGGCTACGTCGGTCAGGGCGGTGCCGGCGGGGCGTCCCAGCTCGTCCGCGACGAGCTGGTCACCCAGGGCGAGATCTACGGCCTGGACCGGCGGACGGCCCGGAGCCGCGCCGCGGAGCTGGTCGAGGCCCTGGACCTGACCGAGCAGGCGGACCGCAAGATCGAGAGCCTGTCGGGCGGGCAGAAGCGCCGCCTCGACGTGGCCGTCGGTCTGGTCCACCAGCCGTCGCTGCTGTTCCTCGACGAGCCGTCGACGGGCCTGGACCCGCACAACCGCGCGAACCTGTGGGAGCACATCCTCCGCATGCGCACCGCTGCGGCCGAGCCCATGACCATCGTGCTCACCACGCACTATCTCGACGAGGCGGACACGTTCGCCGAGCGCGTGATCGTGGTGGACCACGGGCAGGTCATCGCTGACGCGACCGCCGACGCGCTGAAGGCCGAGCTCGCGGGCGACCTCGTCACCCTCGGTGTGGCGGCCGAGCACGCGGCGGCGCTGGCCGCCATCGCGGAGCGGGCGCCCGGCACACGTTCGGTACGGGTCGAGGCCGGCGCGGCGGGCGGGGCGAGGACGGTCGAGATCCGCACCGCCGACGGACCCGGTGCCACACCGGGTCTGCTCCGCGCGGCGGACGCCGCTGGCGTCTCGGTCAGCCGCGTGGACGTCACACGGCCCACGCTCGACGACGTCTTCCTGAACCTCACCGGCCGCAGCCTCCGGGAGAGCTCGACGGGCGAGCCCGCCGACACCCCGCTGGCCGAGACCGTCGAAACCACCCCCTCGGCCAGCATCAACAAGAAGGAGGTCCTGGCATGAGCGCCGCGACCCTGACCCCCGGCACCACCGCCTCCGGCACCGCCCGGCCGCTCCCCCGCCGCAGCTTCCTGCGCGACACCCGGATCGTGCTGGTCCGCGAGCTCCAGCCCGTGGTGCGCGACCCGTTCTCGCTGGTCTTCGGCCTCGTGCAGCCGCTGGTCTTCCTCGGGCTGTTCGGACCGCTCCTTGCCGGGTCGGCCGGTGAGGCGCTCGGCGGCGACGTCTGGCTGTGGTTCGTGCCCGCCGTGCTGGCGATGACCACGCTGTTCGGCACGTCGGTGACGGGCTCCAACCTCCAGCTCGACCTCTCGTCGGGCGTGCACGAGCGCATGCTCGTCACCCCGCTGTCCCGCCCGGCGCAGCTCGTGGGGCGGGCCCTGAAGGAGATGGTGCCGATCGTCGTCCAGTCGGCGATCGTCGTGCTGGTCATGCTGCCGTTCGGCCTGCGCCCGGACGGACTCGGGACGGTGCTCACGCTGGTACAGCTCGCGGTGCTCGGCATCGGCGTCGGCTCGCTGTCATACGCGCTGGCGCTCGCGGTGCGCAAGCAGGAGTGGATGTTCTGGGTCGTGCAGCAGACGTTCCTGTTCCCGGTCATGATGCTGTCGGGGATGCTGCTGCCCCTGGAGAACGGCCCGGCGTGGATGCGGGCGGCGTCGGCCCTGAACCCGCTGCGCTACGTCGTCGACTCGGGCCGGGCCGCCTTCGCCGGCGACCTCCTGTCCTCGACGGTCGCCTGGGGCTGGGTGGCTGCGCTCGCGACGGCCGCGCTGGGCCTGGTGGTGGGCGTCCGCGCGATGATCCGCTCGGCGGACTGAGCGCACGGGGCGGGTGTTCCGGCACGGACAATGGGTGACCGTGACCGACAGCCAGGACGCCCGCCCCGCCACAGATCCGCACGCCGCCCGGCTGCGCCGGACCGTGGCCGTCGTCGCGGCGCTCAACCTCGCCTACTTCTTCGTCGAGTTCTCCGTGGCGCTCGCCGCCGGATCGGTCTCGCTGCTGGCCGACAGCGTCGACTTCCTCGAGGACACGGCGATCAACGTGCTCATCCTCGTCGCGCTCAGCTGGCCGCTGGCGCGGCGGGCGGTGATGGGCAAGGCCATGGCGCTGATCATCCTGGTCCCGGCCGCGGTGGCGGCCTGGGAGGCGGCGCAGCGGTTCGCGGGTCCGACGGCGCCCGACGTCGTGCCGCTCGTCCTGGCCTCCCTCGGGGCGATCGCCGTCAACGGGACCAGCGCCTGGCTGCTGGCCCGGGTGCACCACGGCGGCGGCGCGCTCGGGCGCGCGGCGTTCCTCTCCGCCCGGAACGACGTGCTGGTCAACGTCGCGGTGATCGCCATGGGCCTGGTCACCGTCCGGACCGGCTCCGGGTGGCCCGACCTGGTCCTCGGCTGCGCGATCATCCTGCTGGCGCTGCACGCGGCGCACGAGGTGTGGGAGGTCAGCGAGGAGGAACGCCTGGCCGCGAAGGCCCTGAACGGCGAAAAGATCGACTGACCCACCCATCCCCCACCCCCGTCCCGCTGAGTGCTGGATATTTGTTCTGCTGAATCGGTTTCGGAGGACAGATACCCAGCACTCAACGGGCGGCGGGCGGGAGGATGGGGGCATGTTCACCAGCATCGATGCCTCGATCGACCTGCGGGTCGCCGCCTATGCCGTCATCACCGACAACGAGGGCCGCATGCTCCTGCCCCACTGGAGCGAGCACGCGCACAGCGGCTGGACCATGCCCGGCGGCGGCCTCGACCCGGGCGAGGACCCCGCCGACGCGGCCGTCCGGGAGGTCTTCGAGGAGACCGGCTACCACGTCGAGCTGGACGGCCTGCTCGGCGTCGACAGCTTCGTGATCCCTGCGGCAGAACGCGTGCGCCCGTCGGAACGCCCCGTGCAGGCCCTGCGGATCGTGTACCGCGCGCACATCATCGGCGGCGAGCTGCGCGTCGAGGAGGACGGCTCCACCGACGGCGTCGCCTGGCACACGCCCGAGGAGATCGACGCGCTGGACCGAGTCCCGCTGGTCGACCTGTCCCGCCGCTGGGCGGGCCTCATCAGCTAGGCGGCCTGCCCGTCAGGGCCGGGCCGACGGCGGGAACCCCGTCCAGCGCAGGTCCTGCGGGAGGTGACCCATGTCGTTGAACAGCACCACCCCCGGCGGCAGGCTCTCCCGGTACTCGATGACCGTCAGCGCCGTGTTGCCGCTGTTCAGCCCGAGCCACCGGGCGGGCGGCGCGTCCAGCGCGTGCCGCAGCAGCCAGGCCACCTGGAACGCGTGGGTCACCAGCACCTCGTGCGTCTCGGACTCGGCGGGCCTCGCGAACCGGTCGACGAGCGCCGCGGCGAGCCGCTCCCCCGGGGCGCGCTCGGCGTCGTCGAACCCGTCGAAGAACCCGGCCCAGGCCGGCGGCAGGTCGGCGGCGGCGGGGACGTACGGGACGTGGTCGACGAGCTCAGCGGCCTCCGCGACGGGAACGCCCGGCAGGTGCTCGCCGATCACCCGTGCGCTCGCCGCCGCCCGGGGCAGCGGCGAGTGCCAGACGGCGTCGACCGGCAGCCCGGCGAGCCGCTCGCCCAGGAGGCCTGCCTGCCGACGCCCGACGTCGGTGAGCTCGCCGAACGCGTCCGCCGCGCCGTGCCTGGCCAGGTAGAGATGTCTGGTCGCCATGCGCACGAACCTATCGCCCGGCCGATGCTGTCACGCGTCCCGCTGGATCCCGAGGGTCGAGATCAGGTCCTCGTGCAGCTCCATCCACACGACGTGGCACGACTCGATGCCGGTCCCGGCCACCCACTCGCCGCGCCCGGACCGGGCGTGCGCGAGCGCCGTGGAGAAGCGCTCGTCGTACCCCTCGAACCGCGCGAGCCGCGAGCTCAGCTCACGCACCAGCGGGGCCAGCTCGTCGTCCAGCGCCTCGAGCTCCGCGAGCACCGCCGCGTCCCACGCCGGGTCGGTGTGGGTGTTCACGCTGAGCCGGTCGCCGTCCTCCGGGCGCAGCTGCCAGTCCGTGCATGCCTGCAGCAGGCGAGCGTTCAGCGGCCCGAACGCCTCGTGCACCTGCTCGACGACGGGTCGGCCGCCCGAGTCGGCGAGCTCCTCGGCCAGCCGGCGGTCGTCCTCGGCCCGGCCACGGTCGGTCATGGACCAGCCCGCGGTGGCGCCGAACGCGGCCTTCCTGATCCAGCCGTAGGCCTCGTCGTCGAGCAGCGTCTCGCGGGTGTCCGCCTCGTCGAGGCCGAACCGCACGGCGACGGCGTCGTCGTCGGCCATGCCCTGGATCCGGACCGAGTGGAGGACGAGCAGCTCGGGCTGAGAGGATCGGCCGAGCACCGGGTTGTGCGTCATATTTTTCACCGTGCATCCTCCTGGTGGCCGATGTCAACGCAGGCAGGTACGCCCAGGGAGGAAGACATGTCGGACAGTTCCGCCCCCACGACCATCACGGGGACACCGGGTAGCCCGGGGCGCGCGTCCGGCCCGGCACGCGTGGTGCACGGCCCTGACGACTTCGGGCGGGTCCTGCCTGGCGACGTCCTCGTGTGCCGGTTCACGGAGCCGGCCTGGACCGCCCTGTTCGGCGTCGTCGCCGCCGTCGTCACCGAGACCGGCGGCGTGCTCTCGCACGCGGCGATAGTGGCCCGCGAGTACGGCATCCCGGCGGTGCTCGCGGTCCCCGGTGCCATGACCACCCTGCGCGACGGCGCCACCGTCACCGTCGACGGCGGGGCCGGGCGAGTCACCGCCGCCTGACTCGCCGCCGCGCACAGCAGACCGGAACGGGCGCCGTCCAGGGGAGCCCTACCCATGGGCAGCGCATACCGGACGTGCCAGCCTTCCAGCGTCAGACCAAGAGTCGGACCACCTGGATGGAGAGCACCATGTCAGTCACCTCCCCGTTCCGCCGAACCACCTCCCTCGGACGTACCAGGCGCTGGGCGCTCGCCGCCCTGGCCGCGTTCACACTCGTCACCGCACCCGCGGCAGCGGCGGCACCGGCGGCATCCGACGCCGGCCTGCTCGCGACCGCGCACAAGTCACCGTTCAGCTGCGGCAAGACCTTCTACGCCAACAACTGGAGCGGTGGCCACAACCCCAACGGCTCCATCGACTGGCAGAGCTACGCCGGCGACGCCATCAACGGCGAGACCGTCCGGGCCACCGCCGCAGGCACCGCGACCTTCGACGACGAGGGCAGCACCAGCTACGGCAAGTGGGTGCAGATCGTGCACGGCGACGGCACCCGCACCCGCTACGCGCACCTGGCCACGATGGTCCGCAACCCCGGCCAGACCATGTCGGTCAGCCAGGGCACGGTCATCGGGACGGTCGGGTCCACCGGCGGCTCGGAGGCACCGCACCTGCACTACGAGCAGCGCAACTCGTCCGGCGTCGTCGACACCACCCCGACCGTGGAGGGCGTGACCGTCTCCGTCGGCCAGAAGAAGGCGGTCACGAGCACCAGCGCATGCGGCGGCGCGACCAACCCGTACACCCCCACCGAGGTCTGTGGCAGCGGCTTCTCGGTGATCGACCAGGCAGCGCTCGGCACCGTCGGCCGGACCTACCTGCTGTACAACTCCGGCACCGGCGCCAACTGCGTGGCCACCCTGAAGTCGACGAACCTCGGCACACCGAGCGCGGTATCGGCCTTCCTGGAGCCGGAGGGCTCGTCACGCACCACCGACTCCGGCAGCTACTCGTACTACGCGGGCCCGGTCAAGCGGTCCGCACCCGGCACCTGCGTCAAGTGGGGCGGCTCGGTGGGCAGCACCAGCTACACCAGCCCGTTCGAGCACTGCGACTGATCCTTGCGCCCGCTCCGCCCGCACCGACCCTTCCGCCTGCGCAGGGCGCGCGTCAGCCCTGCGCAGGCGGCTGGATCAGGTCCCACGGCATGCCGTACAGGTCCTCGAAGACCGCCACCGTCCCGTAGACCTCGTGGCGGGGCTCCTCGCGGAAGCGCACGCCGGCCGCCGTCATCCGCGCGTGCTGCGCGGCGAAGTCGTCGGTCTCCAGGAAGAACGCGACCTTCCCGCCGGCCTGCCGCCCGACGGCGCCCGCAGCGTCAACGGAGTCCGTCACGGCGAGCACGAACCCGGTCCCGCCGTCCACCGGGCCGACGACGACCCGGCGTCGGCCGGACTCGTTGGTCGCGTCCTCCCGGACGGCGAACCCGAGGGCGTCGACGAAGAACGTGATCGCCTCGTCGTGGTCGAGGACGAGGTAGGTGACATCGGAGAGTCGCAGCACCCGAAGATCCTAGGCCGTGCCGCACCCCAGGCCCCGCGCACGCCCCTATAGTCGGTGGTGCGAACCATCTGTGGCCACGACAGTCGTCTGCCGGGAAGGCACCCACCATGAGCTTCACGCACCCCACTGGCACCCGCGGCGCCAAGCAGCCCGGCCGCTCGTTCCGCTGGATGAACCGGCTGATCATGGGCCGCGCCCGGCGCACCGAGGGAAAGACCATGGGGATGAACCTCCTGGTCCTGACCACCGTCGGCCGCAAGAGCGGGCAGGAGCGCCAGACGCCGCTCGCGTGGTTCCCGGGCCCCGACGGCAGCTGGCTCGTCGTCGCGTCGGCCAACGGCGCACCGGCCAACCCCGCCTGGTACCTCAACCTCGCCGCCCACCCCGACCAGGTGACCGTCGAGCAGGCCGGCCGCAAGGTGGCCGTGACCGCCGAGGAGCTGCAGGGTGCCGAGCGCGAGCAGGCCTGGCAGCAGATCAAGGCCGCGGCGGACAACTTCCGCAAGTACGAGCAGACCACTGACCGGAAGCTCCCCGTCATCAAGCTGACGCCCACCACCTGAACCGTGTCCGGCCCGACCGTGGTTGACTCGCGCGCGTGACATCACAGGATGCGGTCCGGCTCGCGAAGCTCCCGTGCGAGCTCTTCCGTTTCGAGGGCGACGGGAACACCGTGTCGCTCCGCCTCGACTCGCTGGACCACCGGCACGACGGCACCGCCGTTCAGGCACGGGGCACGTTCGAGATCGACTGCGGGAGCCTGTCCGCCGGGCGAGGCGTCCGGGGCATTCTGCCGACCTTCGTCAGCAGCGAGGACGTGGACGCCTGGCAGAAGGTGCTCGACTCACTGGACATGGGATACGACGTCGCCTGGCGCGAGAACCTGAGGGCGGACGAGGTGCACCTCCGCTGGGAGGGCGACGACCTCCTCATCGTCTCCGTCCGCGACCGGATGGGCCTGCTCACCGAGGTGACGACCGCCGTGCCGGTGTCCGACGAGTGGTTCGACGACGCCTATCACCGCCTCGAGCGGGTCTATGAGGTGTTCGAGCGCCGGTCACCGCCGCGGTCGGAAGTGTCGAACGCATGACGCACGCCGTCACCATCTCCGGGCTCGGTCGGCTGAGCTCTCCGGCCGCCCCAGGACACTCCCAGCCTTCCCTCGGGCGCGCTCCAGCAGTGCGACCTACGTTCGGGCCATGACGTCGCCCGGCACAGAATCCAGCACCGAACCCACACCCGAGGCCCCCGAGCCGCACGACCTCGGGCTCTCCCACGACCTGCCCACCCTCTTGAACCGGCGGCACGCCATCGGCCTGCTGAGCGTCGGCGGTCTGGTGGCGGCGCTCGCCGCATGCGCCCCCACCTCCGGCGTGAACGGCGACGCATCCACCGGAGCGCCGACCGGCGGCCCGTCGTCGGGCGACCGTGGCGACAGCCAGGCCGACGTCGGCTCCGGCGAGATCCCCGAGGAGACGGGCGGCCCCTTCCCCGCCGACGGCACCAACGGCCCCAACATCCTGACGACGACGGGCGTGGTGCGCAGCGACATCACCACCAGCTTCGGCGACTCGTCCGGCACCGCGGAAGGCATCCCGCTCACCTTCTCGCTGACGGTCGTGGACGTCTCCGGCGAGGGCGACGCCGGCACCCCCGTCGCGGGCGCCGCCGTCTACGCGTGGCACTGCGACCGCGAGGGCAGGTACTCGATGTACGACATCACGGACCAGAACTACCTGCGCGGGGTCCAGGAGGCCGACGCCGACGGCACGGTCACCTTCACGTCGATCTTCCCCGCCTGCTACCCGGGCCGCTGGCCGCACATCCACTTCGAGGTCTACCCCTCGCTGGAGGACGCCACCAGCGCCACGAACCGGATGCGCACGTCGCAGCTCGCCCTCCCCCAGGCCGTCAGCGAGGCCGTGTACGCGACG
This sequence comes from Promicromonospora sp. NPDC050249, assembly GCF_040656015.1. Lineage (NCBI taxonomy): Bacteria > Bacillati > Actinomycetota > Actinomycetes > Micrococcales > Promicromonosporaceae > Promicromonospora > Promicromonospora sp. NPDC050249. The sequence goes on from NZ_JBFAKY010000012.1 coordinate 163,082, forward strand.
GCGGGCTACGAGCAGAGCGTCGCGAACCTGCAGGGCGTGACCCTCGACTCCGACATGGTGTTCTCGGACGGGTTCGCGCTGCAGATGGCGAAGACGTCGGGCTCGGTGGGCCAGGGCTACACGGCCACGCTCCGTGTGCCCGTGTGAGTGCCGGTGCGCCCGGGTGGATGTCGGTGTGCCTGGGTAGTGTCGGAGGCATGACGCACGCTGCCACCACGTCCCCGGTCACCACAGCCCTCCAGACCGCGGACTGGCGGCGGCGCGTCTTCGCGCTGTACGCCGATGTCCGTGCCCGCGCCGTGGTGAACCCGGCGGCCGCGCACGCAGGGTGGGTCGCGGCCCGGGACGAGCTCTTCGCGACCCATCCGGCGTCGCCCATCCTGCCCGAGGACAAGCCCGGCTTCACCGGCCTGTCCGTCACCCCGTACGACCCGGCCTGGCGCCTGACCGCCCCGGTGGTGCCCGCCGAGCCCGGGCCAGACGGCGCCCCGCGCCGCCTCGACGTCCCCACCGGTACCGACGGCGTCGTACCGTTCGAGCTGCTCGGTACGGTCGCCCTCCGGCACGAGACCCTCGGTGACCTCGGCACGCTCGACGTCTGGCGCCTCGCCTCGTACGGCGGCGGCCTGTTCGTGCCGATCAAGGACGCCCTCGCCGGGCCACCCGGCGGCACCTACGGCGGCGGCCGCTACCTCCTGGACACGATCAAGGGTGCCTGGCTCGGCCACGCCGGCGGGTCCGACGGCGGCGCGGGCGGCGGGCCGGACGACGACGGCGTCGGCGACCTGGTGCTCGACCTCAACTTCGCCTACAACCCGTCCTGCGCCTACGACCCGGCGTGGACGTGCCCGCTCGCACAGCCGGGCAACACGCTCGACGTCGAGGTCCCGGTCGGTGAGCGTACCGTTAGCGCCCGATGAACACCATCGACATCACACCGCCCCCTGCCGGCTCACCCTCGTCGGCGTACGGCGTCCACTCCGAGGTCGGCCGCCTGCGCAAGGTCCTGGTCTGCGCGCCGGGCCTGGCACACCAGCGCCTCACCCCGTCCAACTCGGCGGGCCTGCTGTTCGACGACGTCCTGTGGGTGGAACGCGCCCAGCAGGACCACGCCGACTTCGTGAGCGAGCTGCGCAGCCGCGACGTCGACGTCGTCGAGCTGCACGCCCTGCTCGCCGAGACGCTGCGCGTACCCGGCGCGCGCGACTGGCTCCTGGACCGCAAGATCGTCCCGGAGATCGTGGGCAACGGCCTGGTCGACGCGACGCGGGAGTACCTGGAGTCGCTGCCCGAGCACGAGCTGGCCCGGTACCTCATCGGCGGCCTCGCGGTCGCCGACGTGCCCGAGCTGCCGCCGGGCTTCCGCGCCCTCGCGGACATGAGCCCGGACGCCCGCGAGTACCTCATGCCGCCGCTGCCGAACACCCTCTTCACGCGGGACACGACCTGCTGGATCTACGGCGGCCTCACGCTCAACCCGCTGTACTGGCAGGCCCGCCGCGACGAGACCCTGCTCATGAAGGCGGTCTACGCGTTCCACCCCGACTTCGTCGGCAGCCGCGTGTGGTGGGGCGACCCCGAGACCAGCCACGGCGAGGCGACGTTCGAGGGCGGCGACATCATGCCGATCGGCAACGGCACGGTCCTCATGGGCATGAGCGAGCGCACCTCGCGCCAGGCGATCACGCAGGTCGCGGCGTCGCTGTTCGAGCAGGGCGCGGCCGAGCAGATAGTGGTGGCCGGCATGCCGCGCCTGCGCGCGGCCATGCACCTGGACACGGTCATGACGTTCGTCGACGTCGACACCGTCACCGTCTACCCGCGGATCGTCGACCGGGTGCACCCGTTCGTGCTGCGCCCGGACTCCGGACCGCTCGGCGTGTCCGTCACGGACGCCGGTGGGTCGTCCTTCCTCGACGTCGTGGGTCAGGCGTCCGGGCTGGGCGAGCTGCGGGTCATCGAGACCGGGGGCGACGTCTACGAGTCGGAGCGCCAGCAGTGGGACAGCGGCAACAACTCCGTCGCCGTCGAGCCGGGCGTTGTGTTCACCTACGACCGCAACACCACCACCAACGACCTCCTGCGCAAGGCGGGCGTCGAGGTCATCGAGATCGCGGGCGGCGAGCTGGGCCGCGGCCGAGGCGGCGGCCACTGCATGACGTGCCCGATCATCCGGGAGCCCGTGAGCTGGTAGGTACGACACGCCGTGCTGCGGCGCCACGCCGAAGACTTGATGCATCCTTGGGTTGCAGTTCCGGAAAAGCCATAGACGCTACCAAGTCCTCGTTGTACCTTTCTTCACACACGGACTCGCGCCGTGGCGGCAGGTCATGTGCCTTTGCTACCTGCCGGGGTATCAGCTCAAGCCAAATTCATACGGTCAGATCAGAACGAGACGGAAGGACGAAACCCACGATGGCCCGCATCAGCATCGCGCTCCAGGCCTCAGGCCTGTGCAAGGTCAGTGCGACCACCGCTTCGTCCTACCCGACCACCGCGACGCACCTGCGAGACGGCCGTGAGGCCATACGAGGCGCCATACGCCGCTGATCCGGTTCTGCCGGACCAGCGAACGTGAGCCGCCTCGGGATGCCTTTTCCCGGGCGGCTCTTGTCGTCCCGGGGGCAGTTGGAAGAACGGCACGAGACAACAGCACCACCGACGATCACGAGAAGAACGAGAAGAACGAGAACGACAAGCTCACCGGAAGGAGCAGGCCCGTGGCCGACGTCCTAGTCCTCAATGCCGGCTACGAGCCGCTGCACCGGGTATCGGTCCGGCACGCCATCCACATGCTCGTGCGCGAGGTCGCGGTAGTGGAGGAGGCGGTCGACGGCCGCTCCTTCGGGCCGTTCCCCTTACCGCGCGTGCTACGGCTGGTCCGGTACGTCACGATGCGGTGGCTCTACAAGTCGGACGGGGCGCCAGCCTGCACCAAGCTGGGCGTCAAGCGGCGCGACGGCATCTGCGCCTACTGCGGCGGTCCTGCCGAGACGGTGGACCACATCCTGCCGCGGTCGCGCGGGGGCCCCTCGACGTGGATGAACCTCGTGGCCGCCTGCTACGAGTGCAACTCGCTCAAGGCGGACCGTACGCCGGCCGAGGCCGGCATGGTCCTCTACGTGACGCCACACGTCCCGCGGGCGGAGTACGCGCGCGCCATCCGGCACCGGGCAGCCCGAGCGGCGTAGCCCGGGCACGGTGAGGTAGGCAAAGGGTCAGGTGATCGGCAACTGCGAAGTGCCGATCACCTGACCCTTTGCTCGTGTGTCAGGGGGTCGTGTCTCAGGAGGCCAGCGCGGCGGCCAGGAGCTCAAGGGTCTGCGCCCGGCCGGGCGTCGCGTCCAGTGGCTCGTCGGCCCGCGACCCGGCGACCGGGACGAGCATGACCTCCTCGACGCCGTGCCGTTCGGCCAGGCCGCGCACCTCGGCGGCCACGTGCTCGGCGTCGCCGATCAGCCAGCGCTCCCGCATCGCCTCGATCGACTGGGCGAGCAGCCCGCCGGCGGGCTCGTCGGCGGTGGCGCGCACCGCGTCCTCGACCGTCTCCAGCGGGCCCAGCTTCTGACCCGACCGCAGCCTCGCCATCTGCCGCAGCTGCGGCAGGGCGCGGTCGCGCGCCTCGTCCGACGTCGGCGCGACCACCGCGTTGGACGTGATGAACGTGCGCGGCTCCGGATGCTCCTCGGACGGCCGGTAGCCGTCCCGGTACAGGGCGAGGATCTGGTCCATGCCCTGGCCGGAGAAGTGGTTGGCGAACACGTAGGGCAGGCCGAGCTCGGCGGCGAGCCGCGCGGAGTAGTCGCTGGAGCCCAGCAGCCACACGGTCGGGACGCTCCCGGCGGCGGGCGTGGCCCGCACGTCGTAGATGTCGCCGGAGACCAGGCGCAGGCGGGCGCCGTCGGGCCCCATCAGGCTCAGGATGTCGGTGACGTGCTGCGGGAACCGGTCGACGTCCGCCGTCGGTCCCGTGGCGCGCAGCAGGGACGTGACCACGGGGTCGCTGCCCGGGGCGCGGCCGATGCCGAGGTCGATCCGGCCGGGCGCGATGGCCTCCAGCGCCGCGAACTGCTCGGCGACCACGAGCGGGGCGTGGTTCGGCAGCATCACACCGCCCGACCCGACCCTGATCCGGGAGGTGCGTGCGGCCGCTGCGGCGATCATGACCGGCGGCGACGAGGCCGCGACGGCTGCCATGTTGTGGTGCTCCGCGAACCAGTAGCGCTCGTAACCGAGGCGGTCGGCGAGCGCCACCAGCTCGAGGGACGCCGACAGGGCCTGGGCGCTGGTCTGGCCCGAACGGACGGGCACGAGGTCAAGGACGGACAAGCGTGGCTGGGTATTCATCGCCTCTGTCAACCGTCAGGGGGTCCGGCGTGTTCCGGAGCGGGGCGCCGTATTCGCCAGCGGCGGGCTCGCGCGCCGCGCGCATCTATCACCCGCGGGATCGTCGCGGTATCGCCGAAGGTCATGGCGCCCACCCCCTTGGGCCTGACATGATCGCGAGGTGTCTGTTGATGTGCGCCCCGCGACCGACGACGACGTCGATGCCGTGGTCGACCTATTCCGTCAGTACCTCAGGTTCTACGACCAGGAGGTGCCCGACGCCGAAGCGCGCGCCTATCTGACCGCCCGCCGCGACGCGGGCGACTGCGTGCTCCTGATCGCCGTGCTGAGGCCGGAGGGCGCGGGGCCGGAGGGCGCGAGGCCGGAGGGCTCGGCCGCCGAAGAGGTGGTCGGCTTCACCCAGAGCTACCCCACCTGGTCGTCCGTGAGCCTGAGCCGCTCCTGGGTCCTCAACGACCTGTTCGTCGCTCCCGACGCCCGCGGGACGGGCGCGGCCCGTGCTCTCGTGCGGGAGACGTGTCGCCGGGCCAAGGAGGCCGGCGCCATCCGGGTCTCCCTGGCCACGGCGTGGGACAACGTCGCGGCACAGGGTCTGTACGAGTCCGAGGGCTTCGTCCGCGACCAGCACTTCCACCACTACGCGTACGTGACGGGCGCCTGACCGCCGGATCGGCGCGCCGTCCCCCGCTCCACCGCTCTCACCTGCTTCAATGCCCTGGCTCGGCCCTGCCACCAGGGACTTCGGCCTGCCCGGCCGGGTGCCGGCGGGCCCGCTGCCACATCTATCTGTCGATTCGGGGAGACCCGGGAACTGGAGCGCACACCACCATGATGGGAGGCCACCACGCCGCGTCGGGAGCCGCGGCCTGGATCGCTGTGACCGCCTCGACGCCGATCGCCTTCGGCTGGTACCCCGTGTCGGACGCGAGCGTGTTCACCGGAGCCCTCGTCTGCGCGGGCGCGGCGCTGCTGCCCGACGCCGACCATCACTCCGGCACCATCGCGAACTCGCTGAAGCCCGTGTCGAACGTGGTGGTCAAGGGCATCGAGGCGGTGTCGGGCGGGCACCGCAAGGGCACCCACTCGATCCTCGGCGTCGCCGTGTTCACGGCGATCGCCTGGGCGCTGAGCTTCCTGAGCATCGACACGGGCACCGCGGAGTTCGGGGCGATCCTGATCGGCCCGGGCATCATGTGCGTGCTGCTCGTCGCCTTCGCCCTGAAGGCGCTGAAGATCACGCGCGACACGAAGATCTTCCCGTGGACGATGTCGGTGACGCTGGCGGTCCTCATCGCGATCTTCGCGCCCGAGGAGTGGTACTGGATGCCGTTCAGCGTGGCGCTCGGCTGCGTCGTGCACATCCTGGGCGACCTGATCACGACCGCCGGGGTGCCGCTGCTGTGGCCGCTGAAGTTCCGCTCCCCGTACTGGATGCGCAACAAGCGCGGCATCGAGCTCGACTGGATGTGGCGCACCGGCGGCAACCTCTCGATCCCGATCCTCGGCAGCGCCGGGTCGGTGCGCGAGTGGATCCTGCTCATCCCGATGTCGCTGTACGCGGTCGTCGGCATCGTCTGGGCGCTGCTGGACCAGATGGGCTTCGACACCATGGCCGTCTGGTACGACCTCGTGGCACTCTTCCCCGCCTGACCCCGAAGCAGGACCGCGAGGTAGAGCGCCTGTCCGAGTGAGTGACGGGCAGGCGGTGGACCAGGCGGTCCAGGGTA
>NZ_JBFAKY010000013.1:0-167676 GCF_040656015.1 Promicromonospora sp. NPDC050249
GGCGCCCCGGGCTCGTGGCTCGGTGGCTGGGTGGCGGGCGGGGGGGCCGGCGCGCGCGCCGGGGGGGGGCGGCCCCCCCCCCCCCCGCCCCCCCCCCCCCCCCCCCCGACGAGGTGAGCCCGTGCCGTCCATCCGTGCGGTGCTGCGCCGGCATCCGGACCTGGCCGTGGGCGTCTGGCTGGCCGGCATCGGCGGTGTCACCTGGTTCGCGTTCACCCTTGGCCTCACCCTGCTCGGGGCGGAGCTCGACCGGCCCGGCGAGCTGGTCGCGGCGGGCATGGCGGGCTACGGCGCCGCGACGGTCGGGCTGTCGTTCGTCGTGCCGCTGGTGGTGCACCGGGTGCCGCGCATCCCGGCGATAGTGGTCTCGTGGGTCGTGTTCGGGCTGGCGTACCTCGCGCTGCCGCTGGCCGCGCCGAACCTCCTCGCGGTCGCCCTGGTGTCCGCCGTCGGGGGCGTGACCATGCCGTTCGGGATAGCCGCGCTCAACGCGCTGATCGTCGAACGGACGACCGGCGCGGAACGCCGGACGGCGTTCACCGCTGAGACGGTGCTGCACAGCGGCGGCGCCTCGGCGGGGCTGCTCGTCGGCGGCGCGCTGATCGGCGCGTTCGGCGCGGGTCCGGTCCTGGTGGTCACCGGGCTGGTGCAGGTGGTCGCCGCCGTCGTGGCGGCGCTGTGGCTCCGCACGCGACGGGTGCTAGCGGCGGGCGGCGCCGACCAGGTTCGTGACGGCCGCGGCGAGCTCGCGCAGACGCGGCGCGGTGCGGGCGATGAGGTCGTCCAGGTCGACCGGTCCGGGGGCGATCGAGAACGCGGCGGTGATACCTGAGGCTCGGGCCAGCGCCTCAGGGAGCAGCACCTGGCCCGCCACGACGACGACCGGCGGCCGGGTGGGCGACGCCGCCGCGAGCTGCGCGACGCCGTCCGCCACCTTGCCGTTCACGGACTGGGAGTCGAACGAGCCCTCCCCCGTGATCACGAGGTCGGCGGAGGCGAGCGCGGCGGGCAGGCCCACCGCCTCCGCGACGAGCACGGCGCCAGGGGTGTTCTCGGCGCCGAGCACGGCGATCAGCCCTGCGGGCACCCCGCCCGCTGCGCCCGTGCCGGGTAGCTCGGCGACGGCGACGCCCGTCTCGCGCTCCAGGACCTCCGACCAGTGCCGCAGCGCATCGTCGAGGTACTCCGCCACCCCGTCGCGCGCGCCCTTCTGCGGTCCGAACACTCGCGCAGCGCCCTGCTCGCCCACCAGCGGGTTGGTGACGTCGACGGCGAGGCGCCAGCGCACGGCGCGCGCCCGGGGGTGCAGCCCCGACAGGTCGAGGGACGCGACAGAGGCCAGCCCCTCCCCGCCGTCGGGCACCTGCCTGCCGTCCGCGTCGAGGAGGCGGGCACCCAGCCCGGTCAGGATGCCGGAGCCGCCGTCCGTCGAGGCCGAGCCACCCAGGCAGAGGAGGATCTCCGCGACGTCTGCGTCGAGCGCGGCTCGCGCGACGTCCCCGGTGCCGCGGGTGCTCGCGTGCAGCGGCTGGAGCGGCGCGTCGGAGACACCAGGCAGACCGCTGGCTTCGGCGAGCTCGACGACGGCGGTTCGGCCGTCCGGCGACACCGCCCACCGGGCGGTCGACGGACGGCCTATCGCGTCCACCGTCGCGACGGTCAGCGGTTCACCGCCCCAGGCCGCGAGCAGCGCGTCGAGCGTGCCCTCACCGCCGTCGGCCATGGGCAGGCGTGTCACGACGGCGTCCGGGGCGGCGTCCAGCACCCCGTCGGCGACGGCGGACGCGACCTCGGCAGCGGACAGGCTGCCCTTGAACGAGTCGGGACAGACAACGACGTGCAGCGGCTCCACGCGCCGATCGTAGGCGGTCCGGACGCTCAGTCGGACAGGATTTCGGCCACTGGTACCGCACGGGCGCCGAACGCCTCCGCCACGGCAGCGGCCGTGATCTGCCCGGCGTGCGTGCTGAGCCCGTGGGCGAGCGCCGCGTCGGCGCGCATCGCGTCCCGCCAGCCCTTGTCCGCGAGCGCCGCGACATACGGCAGCGTCGCGTTGGTCAGGGCCCGCGTCGCCGTCACGGGCACGGCGCCGGGCATGTTGGCGACGCAGTAGTAGAGGGTGTCGTGCACGGCGAAGGTCGGGGCGTCGTGCGTGGTGGGGTGCGAGTGCTCGAAGCAGCCGCCCTGGTCGATGGCGATGTCGACGAGCACGGCACCGGGCTTCATGGCCTTGACCATCGCGTCCGTGACGAGCTTCGGCGCGGCGGCGCCTGGGATCAGGACCGAGCCGATGACCAGGTCGGCGGTCTCCACCTGCTCGGCCACCTCGTACGCCGTCGATGCGCGGGTGGCCAGCGCGCCGCCGAACTGCACGTCGAGCCGGCGCAGCCGCGGGATGGAGACGTCCAGCACCGTGACGTCGGCGCCCATGCCCAACGCGTTGGCCGCCGCGTGCTCGCCCGCCACGCCGCCGCCGATGACGACGACCTTGGCCTTCGGCGTGCCGGGCACCCCGCCCATCAGCACCCCGGTGCCACCCTGGGGCCGCATCAGGTGGTAGGCCCCGACCTGTGCGGAGAGCCGTCCGGCGACCTCGCTCATGGGGCTCAGCAGCGGGAGGGAGCGGTCGGGAAGCTGGACGGTCTCGTACGCGACGGCGGTGGTGCCCGCTGCCAGCAGTGCGTCGGTGCACGGCGCCGACGCCGCGAGGTGGAGGTAGGTGAAGAGGGTCAGGTCGGGCCGCATGAGCGCGTACTCGGGCTCGATCGGCTCCTTGACCTTGACCAGGAGGTCGACGCTGCCCCACACCTCCTCGGCGGTCTCGGCGATCCGTGCGCCGGCGAGCCGGTACGCGTCGTCGTCGAAGCCGGAGCCCAGCCCGGCGCCGGCCTGCACGAGCACGACGTGGCCGCGGCGGACCAGCTCGTGGGTGCCGGCGGGCGTGAGCGCGACCCGGCTCTCGTTGTTCTTGATCTCCGTGGGGACGCCGACGTTCATAAGGTGACGGTAATCACTGTGGGGTGTGCGGGTCCAGGACACGTTCCCGAATAGATTGTTCGGCGTTTGTGCACAACAATGGGCGGATGCTCAACCCCTGGCGACTACGCCTCCTGCATCAGCTGCACCTGCTCGGCACGGTGCGTGCCGTCGCCGAGGCGGCCCGGATGAGCCCGTCGAGCGTCTCCCAGCAGCTCGCGACGCTGGAGACCGAGGCGAAGGCTCAGCTCTTCGAGCGCGTCGGCCGACGCATCCGGCTCACGCCTGCGGGCGTCACGCTCTCGGGCCACGCGTCGGACATCCTCGACCGGATCGCCGCCGCGGAGGCGGATATCGCGGGCCTGCGGTCCGAGCCCACCGGCGTGGTGCGACTGGCGGCCTTCACGAGCGCCTTCCACGGCATAGTGGTGCCTGCCGTCGCCGCGCTCGCCGAGGAGCACCCCCGCATCACCGTGGAGCTCACCGAGGCGGAACCCCTGGTCAGCCGGCCCGCCCTGCAGCGCGGCGAGGTTGACGTCGCCGTCTGCGCGGACTTCCCGGACGCCCCCGTGCCGCCCGACACCGACCTCACGCGCATGCCCCTGACGGGCGACCGCGTCGTACTCGTGACGGCGCGGGACACCGCTACCGGCGCACGCTCGGGGCGGGTCGACCTGGCCACCCTCGCGGACGAGCCCTGGGCGTTCGAGCATCCCGGGGCCCACCTCGCCGACCTGGCCGAACGTCTCTGCCGTCGGGCGGGATTCACACCGCGGACCGTTGCCCGGTTCGAGAGCCACGGCACGCTGCTCAGCCATGTCGAGGCGGGCCTCTCGGTCACGCTGCTGCCGCTGCTCGCCGTGCACGACCGGTATGCGGTGCGGACGCTGGACCTCACGGACCCGCCCCGCCGGGACATCCACCTGGTGGTCCGGCACACCACCATGGACCGGGCGGCGGTGCGGGTGGTGGTGGAGGCGCTCCGGCACCAGGCGCGATCGGCCTAAGAGCTGGCCTGCGACCTGGTCAGATGCCCCTGGTCAGAAGTCGTCGATGTCCGTCTGGGCCGACCGCAGCATCTCCGTCAGCTCACGCAGCCGCGTCAGGTCCTCGGCGTCCATCGCGGGGGTCACGTAGTGCGCTATCGACCGGACGTGGCGCCGCCCGAGCTCTTTCTGGGTGGCGGCACCTTCCGGGGTCAGGCTCACCAGAACGCCTCGCCCGTCGTCCGGCGACGGGTGCCTGCGGACCAGGCCGCGCTTCTCGAGCCGCTCCACCATGCGCGACAGCGACGACTGGGCCATGAGGATGTTCTCGTTGAGCTCGCGCAGCCGCAGCGTCTCCCCGGGGGCGAGGGCGAGCGTGAACAGCACGTCGTACTCGCGCATGCTGAGATCGCCCCAGATGTCGTCCGCCAGGAGCCGGCGCATCACTGTCACCTGTGCGCGGAACAGCGACTCCCACGCCTCGGCGGCCTCGCGAGCCGACGGCACACGTCGCTCGGTCATCAGCGCACCCTCCTCGTCATCCAGGGCACGCTACCCGACTGAACTTTCAGTTACCTACCCGCGCTTGTGGTGGCGAATTTCACCATACGAATAACTGTCCAGAGGACCTGCAAGGCCCTTCCCGACAGGCGTCCGGACCGGCCTCGGTCAGCGTCCGAGACGACGTTCCCGCAGCGAGAAGTCGCGCAGCGCGCGCAGGAAGTCCACCCGCCGGAACGCGGGCCAGTACGCCTCGCAGAAGTAGAACTCGGTGTGCTGGCTCTGCCACATCAGGAACCCGCCGATGCGCTGCTCGCCCGAGGTCCGGATCACCAGCTCCGGGTCCGGCTGCCCCTTGGTGTACAGGTGCTCCGCGATGTGCTCGACGTCTATCGACTCGGCGAGGTCCGCGAGCGTCGCCCCGTCCTTCGCGCGCTCGGTGAGGTAGCTGCGGACGGCGTCCGCGATCTCCGTGCGGCCGCCGTAGCCGATCGCCACGTTGACCTGAAGGCCCTTCACGCCGGCGGTCCGGTCGGCGGCCGCGCGGAGTGCGGAGGCCAGGCGCGCGGGCAGCAGGTCGAGCCGGCCGATGACGCGCAGGCGCCAGCGGCCCGACTCGGCGAGGTCCGAGACGGCGTCCTCGATGATGTCGAGCAGGTTGCTCAGCTCGTCGGCCGACCGGCTCAGGTTGTCCGTCGACAGCATCCACAGCGTGACGACCTCGATACCCAGCGACTCGGCCCAGCCAAGGAACTCGGTGATCTTGTCGGCGCCACGGCGGTGCCCCGTCGCAGCCGTCTCGCCGAAGGAGCGCGCCCAACGGCGGTTGCCGTCGAGCATCACGCCGATGTGCCGGGGCAGCGTCGCGCCGTGCAGGGCGAACGCCAGGCGTCGCTCGTAGAGGCGGTACAACGGGCTGGGCAGGCGCACGAATACCTCGGTGGATCGGGCCGCGGGAGCCGCGGGACGCGGCGGCGCGGAAGCTCTGGCGCTGGGTAGAACCCGGCAGGACGTGGACAAAGGTACCTCTCGAACGCGCGCGTTCCTGCGCGCCGAGACCCTTCTGGGACGCCTGGCGGGCGACTCCCGCCAACCCGGCGCAGTATCTTCACAAGGCCCTTGTCCAGCGGGCGATCACCTAACCTACGCTAGAGTAAGTTACGCAACCGTAGGTAGCGTCCCAGCACCCCGAGGACGCCGGTTGCCGAGCGCAGAGGAGAACAGCGTGGGAGCACCTACCGGCGAGCCGGACCACTCGGTGGGCCGCTCTGACGATGTGGCGGGCCCGTTCAACGACACGTTGGACGACGTGCGCGACAAGGCCTCCGACGTCATGCACGACATCTCCGACTCGGTCTCGACCGCCGTCGAGACGGTCGAGCGGAAGATCAAGCCGCGGCTGCGCGGCTGGATCCACGCGGGCACGTTCCCGCTCGCCCTCGCGGCAAGCATCGTGCTGATCGCGCTCGCCCCGACGGTGCCTGGCAAGATCTCCGCGTCGATATTCGGCCTGAGCGCCTGCCTGCTGTTCGGGGTATCCGCGGTGTACCACCGCGGCAACTGGTCCCCCCGGACCGACGCCGTGCTCCGCCGCCTCGACCACACCAACATCTTCCTCATCATCGCGGGCACCTATACACCGCTCGCGGTCCTGCTCCTGCCCCGCGACCAGGGCACCGTGCTGCTCTGGCTGGTGTGGAGCGGCGCGCTGCTCGGACTGCTGGCCCGGGTCTTCTGGCTCAACGCGCCGCGCTGGGTCTACGTACCGGTCTACCTCGCGCTCGGCTGGGTCGCAGTCGCGTACATGGGCCAGTTCTGGGCCATCGGTGGCCCCGCCGTCGTCTGGCTCATCCTGGCGGGCGGGCTCGCCTACACGGTCGGCGCGATCGTCTACGGCACCAAGAAGCCCGATCCCAGCCCCGCCTGGTTCGGCTTCCACGAGATCTTCCACGTGCTCACCGTCGTCGGCTTCGCCTGCCACCTGGTCGCGATCTACCTGGCGAACCTCGCGGTCTGACCGGTGGGCACCACCGTGTAGCGACGGTTCACCAGGGACGGGTTGGTCCTGCGGATCGCGGCGAGCGGAGCGGGGTCGAGATCGACCGTGCGGTACGCCTGCTCCTCGCCCATCTCCAGCCCCACGACGCCGTCCGGCCCCACCAGGAGCGTGCGCCCCGTGACGCCCTTGCCGGTCATGCCGACGCCGATCGTCACGGCGGTGTTCTCGATCGCCCGCGCCTGCAGCAGCGTGCGCCAGTGGTCCGCCTTGAGCGGCCCCGCGACCCAGGCGGCCGGGTACACGAGCACGTCCGCCCCCGCGTCGACGAGGCGGCGGGCCGACTCGGGGAACCGCAGGTCGTAGCAGGTCAGCACACCGAAGGTGAGGCCGCCAAGGCGCAGGGTGACCGGCTCGGCGTCGGCAGGGCCGGGCTCGAGCAGGTCCGACTCCTGGTACCCGAACGCGTCGTACAGGTGCACCTTGCGGTAGACACCGGCGATCTCGCCGGCGTCGTCGACCACGACCAGCGCGTTCACCGCGCGGACGCCGTCGGATCCCGGCAGGGTGACGCCAGCGATCACGGCTACCCCGTGCTTGCGCGCCCTGGCACGCAGGAGCGTGACGAACGGTCCGTCGAGCTGCTCGGCATGGTCCGGCCCGACGCCGCGCGGGTCGTAGGCGGACGCGTACTCCGGCAGCACCAGGAGGTTGGACCTGGCGCGCGCCGCCACCTTGAACGCGTCGAGCACGGTCTGGCGGTTGGCGCCGTGGTCGTCGGAGACGGCCACCTGCGCGACCGTCACGCGGACCACGCCGGCCGGGGCGCCCGGCTCGGCGGTGTCGGCCGTGTCAGCCGTTTCAGTCACCTGACCCGCCACCGCTGCTGCTGCCGCTGGAGGATCCGCCGTCGGACGACGATCCCGAGGAACCGGGCGACGAGCCGGACCCGTCGGGTGTGCTGGGTGCCTCGGAACCTTCGGCGCCCTGCTCCGCCTTGGTGTCACGGGTGTCGTCCTCCGACCGGCGGAAGCTGACGACCTGCGGGGCCGGGACCGGCAGGCCCTGCTCGCGCGCGTTGTGGCCCGCGCGGCGCAGGTGCTTGCTCATGTTCAGGAACAGCAGCACGCACGCGACCGCGAGCGCGAAGGTGACGACGAAGCCGATGAGCCCCGGCGAGACCTGCCACTCCTCCAGGCCCGGGCGGAGCCTGCCCTCGGTGGGGTTCGGCGACGGTTCGGTCGCGAGGGCTATCGCGCCGGTGACCAGCGGGCTCATGCGGGGACCTCCGACCGGACACCCTCGAACAGGTCCTGCTCGTACTCACCATCGGCGTGCTCGGGCAGCGGCACGCGGGACTCCGCGAGCTCGTACTCGTCCCAGGGCCACACGTCGACCTCGAGGTCGCGCGGCACCGCGAAGAAGAAGCCCTTGGGGTCGATCTGCGAGGCGTGCGCGGTCAGAGCGGCGTCCCGGTGCGGGAAGAAGTCCGCGACGGGGACCAGCGTGGTGACCTGACGCTCCGGGATCTCCCGGGCATCGCGGGACTCGACCCAGTCGCCGAAGGGCGACTCGAGCCCGGCACCTTCCATCGCCTCGTGCACCGCGCGGATGCGCTTCATCGAGAAGCCGTGGTTGTAGTAGAGCTTGAGCGGCTCCCACGGCTCACCCGTGCCCGGGTACCGCTCCGGGTCCCCCGCCGCGTGGAACGCCTCGAACGACACCTCGTGGCACTTGATGTGGTCGGGGTGCGGGTAGCCGCCCGAGGGGTCGTAGGTCGTGATGACGTGCGGGCGGAACTCCCGGACTGCCTGCACCAGCGGTGCGGCGGCCTCCTCCAGGGGAACGAGCGCGAAGCAGCCCTCGGGCAGCGGGGGCAGCGGGTCGCCCTCTGGCAGGCCCGAGTCCACGAAGCCGAGCCACTGCTGACGCACACCCATGGCCTCGGCCGCCCGGGCCATCTCCAGCCGGCGGACCGCGCGGCGGCCCTCTATCGACTCGAACTCGTGGCCCTCGGGAACCTCGAAGGACGGGTTCAGGATGTCGCCCCGTTCGCCCCCGGTGCACGTCACCACGAGGACCTCGACCCCCTCTGCGGCGTAGCGGGCCGTCGTAGCGGCGCCCTTGCTCGACTCGTCGTCCGGGTGCGCGTGCACCGCCATCAGACGGAGCGGCTCGCGCTCGGGTACGGACACTGGGTCCTCCTGTGTGGGATGAGGCTGTGTGGGATGACTACTGGGACAATCACTCACATGGACCATGCACATGAACCATGATGGTCCAGGGACAATCTTGCTACGAACCACTGACACCTCGAACCGAGCGAGCCGTGATGACCGACCCTGACCCCGCCGCCCCGACCGGTACCGCGCACCCGCAGGCACCGAGCCTCGCCGAGCGCTACGGCCGTGCGAGGCCCGCAGCACGGCGGACGACCGAGCAGCGCGGCGAGGACGACCCGTGGGACGAGGACGACGACATCCGGCCCCGCCCGAAGCTCTCGGTGGGCGCCCGGATCGCGGTGGCCCTTGCCCTGGCCGCCGGTGTCGCGATCGCCGCGTGGTTCACGATCGTCGACACCCAGCGCGACCCCGTGACCTTCGCCGACGTCGGGTTCTCGGTGACGAGCGCCGAAGCGGTGGACGTCGCGTTCGAGGTCAGCATGCCCCCGGGCACCGAGGCCGTGTGCACGGTGACCGCGCTGAGCAGGAACTACGCGGAGGTCGGCGCGGTGGACGTCGAGGTGGGCCCGGACGAGGCGCGCACGACGCGACACACGGTGACCGTAGCCACGACCGAGCTTGCGACCACCGGCATCGTCGACCACTGTGACCTGCGCTGAAACCCGTGGTCCGGAATAGATAACCCGTCCGCTCAGAGCGGAAACAGGGATTGTCTTGGCAAGTCTTTCCCGGAAATTGGTATTCTCGTCGTTTCACACGCTGTGTAGACCGGCTGACGCGCGTGCCCGATCCGCTCCGTCGGCCGGGCCCGGCGCGCTGCCGCAACTGTGGCTCGATCGAGCAACGACGAAAGGAGAGCCCCCGTGGCCGACGCTTCTGTCACCTGGCTCACCCAGGAGGCGCACGACAAGCTCAAGGCTGAGCTGGAGCACCTCTCCGGCCCTTACCGGGCGGAGATCACCGAGCGCATCGCCGCTGCCCGCGACGAGGGCGACCTCAAGGAGAACGGCGGGTACCACGCCGCGCGCGAGGAGCAGGGAAAGAACGAGCTGCGCATTCTCGAGCTCACCGAAAAGCTCCGTAACGTCCAGGTCGGCACTCCCGCGGACGACGGCAAGGTCGAGCCGGGCATGGTCGTGACCGCGATCGTCGCGGGCGACGAGATGAACTTCCTCTTCGGCTCGCGCGAGATGGCGGGGTCCACGGACCTCGACGTCTACTCGCCGACGTCGCCGCTGGGCGCAGCGATCGACGGAAAGTCGATCGGCGCGAAGACGAGCTACCACGCGCCGAACGGACGCGACATCCCCGTGGAGATCACGGGCGCCAAGCCTTTCCAAGGCTGACAAGGCTGAGCGAGACCGGGCCTGTCAGACGGCCGGATCACCCTGGTGATCTGGACGTCCGGCAGGCCCGTCGGCGTGTGTGAGGTCCGCGAGCCGGCGCTCGAGGAGCTTCCGGTCACCCTCCCGGTCGACCTGGTCGAGTGCCCGCCGGTACTCCGCCGCTGCCTCTACGGACCGGCCCGCGCGCCGCAACAGGTCCGCCCGCATCGCGGGGAGCAGGTGATACGCGCTCAGCTCAGGGGCTGACGCGACGTCGTCGAGCGCGGCCAGACCGGCCTCTGGCCCCCGCGACATCCCCACGGCGACCGCCCGGTTGAGCTCGACGACCGGCGAGCGCGTCATGTCCACCAGGACGCCGTAGAGGGCCTCGATCTCCGCCCAGTCCGTCGTGTCAGCAGCGGTCGCCCGTGCGTGCAGCGCGGCGATCGCCGCCTGCACCTGGTACGGACCGGCTCGACGTGCCCTGAGCGCGTCGTCGAGCACGGCCAGCCCCTCGGCGATCTCGTCGCGCCGCCAGAGCGACCGGTCCTGCTCCTCGAGCGTGCGCGGCAGCGCTTCCGCGTCCGCGCTCACCCGTGCCCATCGCCGCGCATGCTGGAGCAGCAGCAGGGCGAGCAGCCCGCGTGCCTCCGGCTCGTCGGGCAGCAGGCGCGCGACGAGCCGGGCGACACGGACCGCGTCGTCGGCCAGGGCACGGCGGGCCGCGGCGACCGCGTCGTCCTCGGCCGGCTCCGCCCACGCGTCGTAGCCCTCCGTGAACAGCACGTACAGCACGGCGAGGACCGCCGTGACCCGCTCGTGCAGCAGCTCGGGCGGTGGCACGCGGAACGCGATACCGGTGCTCCGGATCTTGCGCTTGGCCCGGGTCAGGCGCTGGGCCATCGTCGTCTCCGGCACCAGGAAGGCCCGCGCGACCTGCGCCGTCGTCATGCCGGTGAGTGATCGGAGCGTGAGCGCCACGCGGCCCTCCAGCGGCAGCGCCGGGTGACAGCACGTGAAGACAAGGCGTAGCAGATCGCCGTCGGGGTCGTCCGGTTCGACACCGGCCCAGCCGTCGCCGTCGTCCAGGGTGTCCGCCGCCTCGGTGACCGGGTCGGCGGCCACCGAGCCGAGCCGTTCCGTCAGCCGCGCCGCGGCCGCCACCTTCTCCGTCTCGACCTTGCGCCGTCGCAGCCGGTCCAGCGCGCGGTTGCGCGCGGTGGTGGTCAGCCAGGCCCCGGGGCGTGCGGGCACGCCGTCACGCTCCCAGGTGCGCAGCGCCACCGCGAACGCCTCCTGCGAGCAGTCCTCCGCGAGGTCGAGGTCACCGGTGCTGCGCGCCACTGCCGCGAGCACGCGGCCCCACTCGTCGCGGAAGGCAGCGGTGACTGCCTGCCCGACGTCGGTCACGGCTCCGTCGGCCAGAACGGGTGCACCTCGACCAGCGCGTCCCGCGCCCCCGGCGACGCGGCAGCTATCGCGAGCGCCTCCTGGAGGTTCGCCGCCTCGATGATGTCGAAGCCGCCGATGACCTCCTTGGACTCCGAGAAGGGCCCGTCCGTCACGACGGTCTCACCCTCTCGCACGGTCACCCTGCGAACGTCGGCACCCGGGCGCAGGCGCGAGCCCAGGACACGTGCGCCCGAGGCGTCCTGCTCCGCGACCCAGGTCTCGGACTCCGCCGTCGGCGCCCGGTCGGGTTCGTCCGGCTCGATCACGAGCATGAGGTAGCGCATCAGTACGCCCCTGCCTCGGGCTCCGTCGCCGTGGCGTCGCTGTCGAGCTCCAGCGGCCAGAAGGGGCGCAGCTCGACCGCGCCGGTGTGCGCCATCGGATGGGCGGCGGCGATCCTGATCGCCTCGTCGAGGTCGGGCGCCTCCAGGATGTCGAAGCCCGCGATCACCTCTTTGGTCTCCGAGAACGGGCCGTCGGTGACGACCACCTCGCCGGTACGGACCTGCACGCCGACGGCGTCGGCGGGCGGGCGCAGCCGGTCGCCGAGGATCGCGCGGCCGGTGCCGTAGGTGTCCCGCACCCAGTCCTCGATCTCGGGCACGTTCCCCGGGTCGGCCGGGGCGTCGGGGGTCGACAGGACGAGCATGAGATAGCGCATGGTGTGCTCCCTCCCGGGGAGGTCCCCCGAGTGATGTTCTCGCGGCCGGGCGGCCGCTTCACCCTGACGACGAACGGGAACGCGCCCGCACGACACCCGCACGACGATCAGTTCGCGATGACCTCGTAACCCTCGGACTCCAGGCGTTCGACGACGGCGGTCCGGTGGTCGGCGCCCTTGGTCTCGAGCTGCAGGTTGACCCGCACCTCGGACACCGCCAGCGAGACGTCGGTCCGTGTGTGGTCGACGGCGACGATGTTGGCGCCTGCCGCGGCGATCGTCTCCACGAGCCGGGCGAGAGCACCTGGCTTGTCCATCAGCCGCACCTGCAGCTTCAGGTACCGCCCGGCCGCCACGAGGCCGTGCTGCACCACACGCAGCAGCACGAGGGGGTCGATGTTCCCGCCCGACAGCACCGCGACGATCGGTCCCTTGAACACCCCGGGGCCCGCGGCCATGATGCCGGCGACCGCCGCCGCTCCGGCCGGCTCGACCATCAGCTTCGAGCGCTCGAGCACCGCGAGGAGACCGCGCGAGAGCTGGTCCTCGGTGACGGTCCGGACCTCGACGCCCTCCTTCTGCACGATCCCGAACGGCACGTCACCGGGCAGCCCCACGGCGATGCCGTCGGCCATGGTGGAGCCGAGCTTTCCCGCCAGCGGCTTGCCGGCCTTCAGCGAGCCCGGGTACGCGGCGGCCGACGCCGCCTGCACGCCCACCACCTTCACGTGCGGTGCGATCTCGGCCAGCACCGCGGCGATGCCGGCCACGAGACCGCCACCGCCCAGCGGCACGACGACGGTGGCGACGTCCGGCACCTGCTCCAGGATCTCCAGGGCGACCGTGCCCTGGCCGGCGACGACGTCCACGTGGTCGAACGGGTGGATGAGCACCCGCCCGGAACGGGCTGCCTCGACGCGGGCGGCGGCGAGCGCCTCGTCCACCGACGAGCCCACCATCCGCACCTCCGCCCCGTAGCCCCGGGTCGCGGCGACCTTGGGCAGGGCTGCGTCGACCGGCATGTAGACGACCGTGTCGATGCCGAGCATCCCTGCGGCTACCGCCACGCCCTGCGCGTGGTTCCCGGCGGAGGCGGCGACGACCCCGCGCTCCCGCTCGGCGGCCGACAGTCGGGCGAGGCGCACGTACGCGCCACGCACCTTGAACGAGCCGGCGCGCTGCAGGTTCTCGCACTTGAGCAGCACCTTCGTGCCGGCGAGGGTGGAGAGCGCGCGACTCTCGGTGATGGGGGTACGGGTGATGACGCCGTCGAGCATCGCTGCGGCGGCACGGGCGTCGTCGGCGGACACCGTGAGGTGGCCGCCGTACGACTCCAGGTCGAACGGATCCAGGGGCACAGCGGGCATGTTGCCCGACTACGCCGCCGGATGCACGTTCAGCGCTTCTGATCACCCTCTGAAGCGCCTCGGCCCGACGGGTCCAGGCTCTCGTCGACGCCGACGTCCTCGACGGCCGCCTCGGCCACGACGCCGGGGCTGCGCCGCAGCCGGAGCGGGATCGGCGGTGCGTCGGCCGCTCGCCACCGGATGGGCAAGGCATCCTCGTCACCGAGCTCGGGGAACTTGTCGTGCCCGTTGAGGTAGAGGATCACGGTGTTCAGCACGGCTGCGAGCGGCACCGCGAACAGTGCACCGACGATGCCTGCGGCGTACGACCCGGCGGCCACGGCGAGGATCACGGCGACGGGGTGCAGCGAGACGGCCTGGCCCATGAGGAACGGCTGCAGCGCGTGCGACTCGATCTGCTGCACCAGCAGCACCACGCCGAGCATGATGAGTGCGGCGACCCAGCCGTTCGACACGAGGACCACGACCACGGCGATGGCACCCGTCACGATGGCACCGACCACCGGCACGAACGAACCGACGAACACCAGGATGCTGATCGGCAGGGCGAGCGACGGGACGAAGAACACCGCGCCGATCCCGATACCGACGGCGTCCACCGCGGCGACGAGGATCTGCGTACGGGTGTAGGCGGCGAGCGTGACGGCCCCGCGCCGGCCTGCCTGGTTGACGCGCTCCCGGGAGGACCGCGGCAGCAGACCGACGAGCCAGCCCCAGATGCCCCGCGGGTCGTGCAGGAAGAAGAAGGTGCAGAACAGCGCGATCAGCGCCCCGACCAGCACGCTGCCCGCAGTGGCGGCGGCGCCGAAGACACCGCTCACGATCGCGCTCTGCTGCGCCTCGAGCTGGTCGAGGATGTCCTGGCTGTAGCTCCGTAGCTCCTGCTCGAGCCCGAACGTCACCGAGACCTGTGTCCATAGTTCGTTGAAGCCGCTGATGGCCTGGGTCCGCAGGTCGGCGAACCCGTTGGCGATCGACTGTCCGGCCAGCGTGATCAGGCCGGCGACCACGACGACCAGGCCGATCAGCGACAGGCCCGCCGACAGCCCGCGCGGCACACGCAGCCGCTCGTTCAGCAGACGACGGAACGGCGTCAGCATGATCGTGAGCAGCAGGGCCACCGCCACCGGGATCACTATCGTCTTCAGGAGCGTGATGAGCCAGAGCGCGGCGGCCACGAACGCACCGATGAGGAGCATGCGCCACGACCATGAGGCGGCCGCCCGGATGGCTGGTGGGACAGCGCCCGAATCGTCGATGGGCGGCGCGGTGGTCTGGTTGGACGTCACGCTTGTCTCCTCGGTCTGCGACACGGATACGACCCTAGGGGAGCACACCGACACACCGCTGACGTGCTCACGCGCCGCACGAAAGGTGCACCGCCCGTACACGGGTCCGACATGTCTCGAAAGTCGTCCGGATGCCGCTCCCGCCGTCAGGCCTCCAGCTTCCGCTTCTGCGGATGCGGCGTCTCGCCGCGCTCCAGCATCTCGACGAACTTGGTGATGTTGCGGGCGCGGGTCTCCGCCTTCTTGACCCCCGTGATCCGGAACAGGATCGCGAACCGGTTCTGCGCGGTGAGGATCTCGAACATCGCCGCGGCACGGGGGCTCGCCGCGAGCGCCTCGGCAAGGTCGGGCGGCACCTCGAAGTTGCTGTTGACCTCGTAGGCGGCTTCCCAACGCCCGTCGGCCCTTGCCTTGTCGATCTCCTCCTGGCCGCGCGGACGCATCCGCCCCTCGGCGACCAGGCGGTCCGCGATGCGCACGTTCCGCGCCGACCAGCGGCTGCGGGACCGGCGGGGACAGTACCGCTGCAGGGTCGTCGTGTCGTCCCGGCTGAGCGCCTGGGCGTCGATCCAGCCGCTGCACAGCGCCTCCTCGAGCGCCTGGTCACGGGTCAGGCTCGTCGCGGAGTCCTTGCCCTTCCTCGCGAGGACCAGCCAGACGCCGTCCGACGTCCCCTCGTGCTCGTCGAGCCAGGCGCGCCACGCCGCGACGTCGGTGATGAGTAGCTCGGGATCGGTGTCGGCCATGGGTCGCACGCTACGCCGGGACACCGACATCGACGGCTCGATCCAGCTCGGCACCCGCCGGAAGATCGCGGCCCAGTTCTACGCCACGTCCTGTCTCTACGCTCCCCTCCCGGTCGGGGCGTTCCTGGCCTACGCGGGACGGCCGTGCCGACAGGTCCTCATACCCGGCCGTCCCGGGGCGCGAACGCCCGCAGCGCGTCCGCGTCGCTGTTGGCCGAGGTCACGTACTCCCGTGCCCACTCCTCGGCGGCGGGGTACGTGCTGGCCGTCGCGATCGCGGCCACCACCGTCTCGACGTCGACGGGCGTGTGCCGCAGCTCGACCTGCCCGTCCCGCAGGAGCGCCCAGGATCCGCCCGCCCTGCCGTAGGGCATACCGACGCTGCCAGGGTTGACGCACAGCCGCCGGTCGACGAGGCGGACGAACGGCATGTGCGTGTGGCCCATGACGACGGTGCCAACGGAGGCGTCGAGCCCGCCGAGCACCTCGGCCCAGCGTTCCAGGGACGAGTCGACGAGCACGACCTCGTCGTCGTCCCGCGGCGTGCCATGGCAGAAGACGACGCGGCCGAACCCGCGCACCGTCAGCTCCGCGGGGTGCGGCAGGCCGGCGAGCAGGGCGACGTCGTCGGGCCGCAGCTGGGCCGCCGCCCACGGGGCCACCGGGTCGGGGATGGCCGTGCCGCCGCCGCGCGCGAGCGTGACCAGCTCGCGGTCCGCGTTCCCACGGACCAGGAGCGCCCGCTCCCCCAGGGATCGCAGGCGGTCCAGCACCGCGACGGGCTGCGGCCCGGCGGCGTGGTCGCCCGTGGCGACCACGCGGTCGGCGGCCGCCACATCGGGTTCCGCGAGCACCGCCTCCAGCACGGGAAGCACCCCGTGGACGTCCGACAGGACCGCTACGGCACCGACCTCGCTGCTCATGACCCGACCCTGGCGCGAACGGCCGCGGACCGCCAGCGGGCTCTGCCGACGGCAGAAGGGCGGCCCGGAACAGCGCCACGCCCGTCCGTGTTGGGATAGTCAAACGTGCTGTCGCACGAATCAGACCCTAAGGATGTGTGTCGGATGACGTTCCTCAACTCCCTCTTCGGCCCCGGCTCCGGTTCCACGAAGACCACGATGGTCGCGCCCGAGAACGCACTGCCCGGCCGTTCCGCGCCGGTGCTGCAGAGCCCGCGCCCCCACACGGTCCTCGGCTCGTCGATCACGGGCCCGTGGGAGCCCGGTACGCGCGTGCTGTACCTGGCGATGGGCTGTTTCTGGGGCGCCGAGGAGATCTACTGGCAGGTCCCCGGCGTGGTGAGCACGGCCGTCGGCTACATGGGCGGGACCTCGCCCAACCCGACGTACGACGAGGTCTGCACCGCTCGGACCGGCCACACGGAGACGGCGCTCGTCGCGTACGACCCGACCAAGGTCACCGAGGCCGAGCTGCTCAAGATTTTCTGGGAGCGGCACGACCCGACGCAGGGCTTCCGCCAGGGCAACGACGTCGGGACGCAGTACCGCTCGGCGATCTACTGGACGTCCCCGGAGCAGGCAGAGGCGGCGCAGGAGACGGCGAAGCGTTACGCCGAGGTGCTCAGCGCCAAGGGCTACGACGCGATCACGACGGAGATCGCCCCGGCCGCCGAGGCCGGACCGTTCTACTACGCCGAGGACTACCACCAGCAGTACCTGTCCGACGCGAAGAACCCGAACGGCTACCGGTGCCACGCCACGACGGGCGTCCCTTACCCCGACGCCGCCTGACACCCTCCGTCGTTGCGAGCGTGACCTGTCGTGGGCGTGACCGTCGCAGGCACGACGGTCACGTCCACGACCCTGGGCGTGTCGGTGGCGCGCCGTAGGGTCGCTCCCATGATTCGAATGCCCGCCACCGAGCTCACCGTCGCCCGTGAGGACTGGTACGGCCGTGACCTCACCGGCGAGGACCACATGGCCACGCTGTTCGCCGACGTGGACATGACCGAGACCACGGGGACGGGCGCGACGTTCGACTCGTGCGTCTTCCGGGGCGTGCGTTTCAACAGCGCCCACTTCACGGAGTTCGCGTTCACGTCGTGCGTGTTCGACGCGTGCGTGTTCTTCGACGCGCAGCTGGAGCGCTGCAAGCTCGTCGGCTCCCAGTTCGCCGACTGCCGGTTCGACATCCTCAAGGTCACCGGCGGTAACTGGTCCTTCACGGACCTGCACCGCGCCGCCCTGGCCGGCGCCGAGTTCGACGGCGTCCGCTTCCGCGAGGCCGACCTGGCCGGCGTCAAGGCCTCCGGGGCGGTGCTGATCGGCTGCGACCTGTCGGGTGCCGACCTCGAACAGGCCGACCTGAGCAACGCCGACCTGCGGGGCAGCGACCTGTCGTCGCTGGACCCGCTCTCGGCCAGTCTCACCGGGGCGATCGTCAGCGAGGCGCAGGCGATCGCGCTGGCCGAGACGCTCGGCCTGGTGGTCCGGCCGGACTGAACCACCGGCCGAACCGCCAGCTGATATCGGTTCGATCGGCGCGACACGCGCCCTCTATGCTCGGGTCGGCTCGCACACGCACTGAGCACGTTGCTCTGGGAGGACGAGGATCGATGAAGATCAGCCGCGACCTGACCGACTGGACCCTGACGGCCACGGGAGGTCCCGTCCCGGCGGACCTCGCCGGGGTTCCCGTCCCCGCGACAGTCCCGGGCACGAGTCACACCGCCCTGCTGGAGCAGGAGCTCATCCCCGACCCGTACCTCGGCACGAACGAGACCTCGCTCGCCTGGATGAAGCGCACCACCTGGCGGTACACGACGGTCCTGGACGAACCGCCCGCGGCGCCCGACGAGCGCGTCGACCTGCTCTTCGAGGGCATCGACACGGTGTCGACCGTCGTCGTCGACACGGACGTCGAGCGGACCGGCGTCGGCCAGGGCCGCATCAACCTGGGCCGCACGGCGAACATGCACCGCTCCTACCGGTACGACGTACGGGAGCTCGTCGGCACGCCCGCCAACCTCGTGGTCGACCTGGACTCCGCGCTCGAGACGGCCGAGGCCGAGGCGCAGCGGCTCGGCACGCGCCCCATGGCCTACGACCAGCCCTTCAACATGGTCCGCAAGATGGCGTGCTCCTTCGGCTGGGACTGGGGGCCTGATCTGCAGACGGCGGGTCTGTGGAAGCCCGTCCGGGTGCAGCGCTGGCGCGTGGCGCGCCTCGCGCAGGTGACGCCGCTGGTGACGGTGGCCGACGACGGCACAGGGCTGGTCGACGTCCGCGTCGAGGTCGAGACGTCCGGCCTGTCCGACGCCGGGCCGCTCACCGTCGATGTCTCCGTCGGGGGCCGAGGCCTGACCATCGCGTCGCAAGGCGGCGACGGCTCCGCACGCACCCTGCAGCTGACCGGCCGGCTCGAGGTGCCCGGCGTCGACCTGTGGTGGCCGGCGGGACACGGCGAGCAGCCCCTCTACCCCATCGAGGTGACCCTCTACGAGGGCAACGGGGAGGACCGCTCCGAGCCGCTGGACGCCTGGTCCGGCAGGGTCGCCTTCCGCACCGTCGAGGTGGACCGCACACCCGACGAGCACGGCACACGTTTCACGTTCGTCATCAACGGCAAGCCCGTGTTCGTGCGCGGCGCCAACTGGATCCCCGACGACCACCTGCTGACCCGCATCACGCGCGAACGCCTGGAACAGCGCGTCGACCAGGCGCTCGGCGCGAACCTCAACCTGCTGCGGGTGTGGGGCGGCGGCATCTACGAGTCCGACGACTTCTACGACGTCTGCGACGAGAAGGGCGTCATGGTCTGGCAGGACATCCTGCTGGCCTGCGCCGCCTATCCGGAGGAGCCACCGCACCGGGCCGAGTTCGAGGCGGAGCTGCGGGAGAACGCCGCCCGCCTGGCGCCGCACCCGTCCCTCGTGCTGTGGAACGGCGGCAACGAGAACATCTGGGGCCACGAGGACTGGGACTGGAAGGAACCGCTGGGTGACCTCACGTGGGGCGCCGGCTACTACTACGAGCTCTTCCCGAAGGTCCTGGCGGAGGTCGATCCAACCCGTCCCTACTCGGACGGTTCGCCCTACTCCCCCGGCTTCACGCCCGAGGAGATGCACCCCAACGACCCTGACCACGGCACGCACCACCAGTGGGACGTCTGGAACCGCGTCGACTACACGCACTACCGCGACGACGTGCCGCGGTTCCCGTCGGAGTTCGGCTTCCAGGGCCCGGCGACCTGGGCGACGATGCGCCGCGCCATCCTGCCCGACGGCGCGGCCGAAGCCCCGCCCGGGTTCAAGGAGTCCGAGGTCTTCCTGCTCCACCAGAAGGCGGAGTACGGCAACCTCAAGCTCGACGGCGGCATGGCCGCACACCTGGACGTCCCGGGGGACTTCACCGACTGGCACTGGGCAACGCAGCTCAACCAGGCGCGCGCGATCCAGTACGCCCTCGAGCACTACCGGTCCTGGTGGCCGCGCACGGCCGGGGCGATCGTGTGGCAGCTCAACGACTGCTGGCCCGTGACGTCCTGGGCAGCGGTCGACGGCGACGCCCGGCGCAAGCCGCTCTGGTACGCGCTGAAGCACGCGTTCGCCGACCGGCTGGTGACGGTGCAGCCGCGCGGTGCGGATCTGGTGGCGGCGCTCGTGAACGACTCCGACGAGCCGTGGACCGGGCAGGTCAGAGCGGCCCGGACCACCCTCGGTGGTGAGGTGCTGGCGACGTCAGGCGTGGCCGCAGAGGCACTGACCGTCGGTCCGCGGTCGGTGACCCTGGTACCGCTTGACGGTGACCTGGTCGCCGTCGGCGATCCGGCGAACGAGGTGCTGGTCGTCACGCTCGGCGAGGCCCGTGGGCTGCACCGCTGGGCGGAGAGCAAGGACCTCGCCCTCGACCCCGCGCCCGTGCGGGCCACCGTGACGGCGGAGGACGGTGGCTACCGGGTGGACGTGACGGCGACGTCGCTCGCCCTCGGTGTGACCCTGCTGGCCGACCGCCTGGACCCGGACGCGCAGGTGGATGACCAGGTGGTCGACCTTCCGGCAGGTACTACTGCCGTGTTTCACGTGACGAGCCGTGGCCTGGACCAGGACGCGCTGGTCACCCGGCCGGTGCTGCGCACGGAGAACGACCTCGTGACGAGAACAGCAAGCTAGAACCTTTTCGGACTTGATGTCGGTGACCACTCGTACTGTGTGGTCCTGGGGCGGAGGACAGCACCATGAAGGATTTTGACGAGGTCACCAGCTGGTCGGTGCTGCGGCGCGACGGCGTAGCAGTGGTCGTGGCGCATCCGCGGGTGGGGCTGCCACTGGTGCTCCACTGGGGCCCGGACCTGGGCGAGCTCTCGTCCACAGATCTGCAGGCGCTCGACCTGGCGACCAGCCGCCAGACCGCACCCGGCACGCTCGACGCGGCCTGGCGTCCGTCACTGCTGCCGCAGGAATCCGACGGCTGGGCGGGCCGGCCCGGCCTCCTCGTCGTGTCGGACGGCGTCCCGCTCTACCCCCGGTGGACCGTCACCGAGGCCGAGCAAGCGCCGGCCGAGCTGGTGGTCACGGCCCGGGACAGCGAACTGGGGCTCACACTCCGGTCGTACCTGGAGATCGGCCCGGGTGGGCTGGTGCTCCTGCGGCACGAGCTCGTCAACGACGGTTCCGCCGTGGTCGACGTGCACTGGCTCGAGGCCATGCTGCCCGTACCCCGCTCGGCGGACCACCTCACGCAGTTCACCGGGCGCTGGTCCCGCGAGAAGGTGCCGGTCACGACCGCCCTGCCGGCCGGCAGCACCGTCCGCCAGACCCGGCGCGGACGTTCCGGACATGACGCACCCTGGGTGACCCTGGCGTCGTCGGGCACGCCGCGCAACCGGACCGGCGAGGTGTGGGCGACCCACCTGGGGTGGAGCGCCGACGTCACGCACCGGGTGGACCACCTCACCGAGCACACCACGCTGCTGGGCGCCGGCGAGCTGGTGCGGCCGGGCGAGATCCACCTGACTCCCGGCGACTCCTACCGGACGCCGGTGGCGTACTTCGCGTGGTCCCCGGCTGGGCTGGACGGTGTCTCGGACCGGTTCCACACGTGGATGCGGGCGCGCCCGCAGCACGTGACGAGCCCCCGGCCGCTGGTGCTGAACACCTGGGAAGCCGTGTACTTCGACCACTCGCCGGCCAAGCTGGAGCGGCTCGCCAGGCGTGCGGCGGCGGTCGGCGTGGAACGCTTCGTGCTCGACGACGGGTGGTTCCACTCCCGCCGCGACGACACCACCGGCCTGGGCGACTGGGTCGTCGACCACGACGTCTGGCCGGAGGGCCTGGACCCGCTCGCCGGCCTGGTGCACGAGCTGGGGATGCAGTTCGGGCTGTGGTTCGAGCCCGAGATGGTCAACCTCGACTCCGACCTGGCGCGTGCCCATCCGGACTGGATCCTCTCGAACACGGCGGCGGTCCCGTCGCCGGACGGCCTCTCGTTCCGCACGCAGTACGTGCTCAACCTCGCGAACCCCGATGCGTGGGAGCACGTGCGTGCGCAGATCTCGGCCCTCGTGACGCAGCTGGGGATCGACTTCATCAAGTGGGACCACAACCGAGACCTCGCCGAGCCCGTCAACATCGGCTCCGACGGCGTCTCCCGGCCGGGCACGCACGTGCAGACCCTTGCCGCGTACGCGCTGATCGCTCGGCTCAAGGCGGACCACCCGGGGCTGGAGATCGAGTCGTGCTCCTCGGGCGGGGGCCGGACCGACCTCGGAATCCTTGAGGTCACCGACCGGGTGTGGGCGTCGGACTCCAACGACCCCCTGGAGCGCCAGGACATCCAGCGGTGGACCTCGCTGGTGCTGCCGCCCGAGCTGATCGGGGCGCACGTAGGGCCGTCGCCGACACACTCGTCGGGGCGGACCACCGACCTCTCGTACCGGGTGGCCGCCGCACTGCAGGGACACGCGGGATTCGAGTGGGACCTGCTGACCTGCACCGAGGACGAGCTGGTCGCGGTCGCGGCGTACGCGGCGATCTACAAGGAGCTGCGGTCCCTCGTGCACACCGGCACGGTGGTGCACGCCGACACGGTGGATCCGGCGCTGCGCGTCACCGGCTTCGTGTCACCCGACCGCACGGCGGGTATGTGGACGGTCGCGACAGTGGCGTCGCCCCAGGACGCGCTCACCGAACGCGTGCGGCTCGACGGGCTCGACCCCGCCCTGCGATACAGCGTGCAGGTGCGCGACGAGGTCGGGACGGCGAAGTGGCTCGGCGGGGTCACGCCGGGCTGGCTCGGCAAGGAAGCGATCGACATACCCGGTTCGGTGCTGACCGGTGTCGGCCTGCAGCTGCCGACACTGTGGCCGATGCAGGCGCTGATCATCCAGGTGACGGCCACGACCCCGGCCGAGTAGAACCGCCGGCAGCAGGACCGACGCCACGGAACCGGGGCGACATAGAGCCGAACCGTCGGTTCTACGTCGCCCCGGTCCTGTTTCGGCGGGGTCAGATCTGCGCGGATCGCTCAGGTGAGCCGTCGCCGAGCGAGCACGATGAATGCGACGCCTCCGCCGATCATGGCGAGGGCCAGCATCGAATAGCCGATCGTCTCGGCCGGGCCTGTCGAAGCGAGCTCGGACGGGGGCGCCTGGGCCGGCGGCTTGACGGGCGTCGGCTTCTCCGTCGGCGTGGGCTTGTCGGTCGGCTCCGTGGGAGTCGGCTGAGGTGTCGGCTCCGTCGGCGTGGGAGTCGGCGTCGGCTCCGTCGGGGTCGGGGTCGGTGTGGGAGTCGGCTCCGTCGGGGTCGGAGTCGGAGTCGGGGTCGGGGTCGGGGTCGGGGTCGGCGTCGGTGCCGGCGCGTAGGTCACGGAGTAGTGGCTGACGTCCTTGCCGGTCGAGTGCTCGATCGTCACCTCGGTGGCCGGTGGGTCGACGACCACGAACTCCGGGCCGTCACCCTGTTGTGCGGATCCAGCCTTCACGCAGTACCCGGTGATGACCATGCCTTCGGGTGCGGTGACTGTGACGGAGGCGTGGTTCCCGACGACGTCGATCTTGTCGCCGGGGCAGACCTGCTCCTCACCTGCGGCTACTACCGGGGCACCGTTCGCCGCGGCCGAAGCCGAGCCATAGAGCCCCAGCGCCAGAAGCGCAGCGGCCCCCAGCGCGGTGATGGTCTTCATTTCGATGTTCCTTTTCTCGGCGCGGGACGCCGCAGAGAAGGTTCGCGGCGCATCTGTTGATTTCGACGCTAGATCCGCAGCGGATCCCATGCAAGAGCATCAAAACGGACATTGCTGTCGGTTCGTGACGTGGCCCAGCACAGCAATTCCCGGCGCGCGAGCACCCCTTTCCGACAGGGGTGAAAGGAAAGGGTGAACTTCCGCGGCGTCCAGCCATCCGACCCCGCGCAGAACCCTGGTGACCAGTAGTTTCATCCGAAACGCCTGGGACCAGGGCCTATGCACACGCATTCACGTTCAACCGGACGTCGGGGCGCGACGTTGCATGGATTCAACGCCGAACACTCCAGAACAATGCCGCACTGGGATCCGCAAGTTGCCTCCACGACAAGGATTCGATCGCAACTAGATGCACACCGAGCTTGTAGTGCGAATCGCCCAGAATCGCGTTCGTTGAATTCACCCGGTCCTCAAAGGATTTCACCCGCCCACAACAAAGAACGGGCGTCCGGCCGGTCCTCCATCCAGAGCCGAAGCTCGCGGACGAAGCACCTGCCGGACGCCCGCTCTGCTCAGCGGTCGTTCGGTACGGCTGGATCAGCTACCCAGCACGCCCTTGCGGCGAAGCACGATCAGCGTCACGCCGCCGCCCACGAGGGCCAGCGCGATCAGCGTGAAGCCGATGGCGGTGCTGGCGCCGGTGGCGGCGAGCTCGCCGGGCTCCTCGGCGGCGGCCGAGGGAGACGGCGTGTCGCCGGCCTCGTCAACCGGAGGAACCGAACCGTCGCTGGGCTCAACGCCAGGCCCGGTCGGCGTCGGCGTCGGCGTCGCACCCGGCTCGGTCGGCGTCGGCGTCGCACCCGGCACGGAGGGCGACGGCGTCGCGCCAGGCACCGACGGCGACGGCGTCGGCGTCGGCGTCGGCGTCGAACCGACCTTGACCGTCACGAGCGTGTAGTGGCTGATCGCCTTGCCGGACGGGTGCGAGATCGTCACGGTGGCGGCCGGCGGGTCGACGACCACGTCAACGGGACCGTTGCCCTGCTTGTCCGATCCAGCCTTCACGCAGTAGCCGGTGATCAGGTAGCCGGGCTCTGCGGTCACCTCGAGGGTGGTGTGCTCGCCAGTGACGTCGACCTTGCCGTCCTTCGGGCAGGTCGACTCCCCACCGCTGGGGGTAGCCGCGATGGGAGCACCGGCGATCGGTGCGGCGAACGCGGCGGCAGGCGAGCCCATGAGGCCGGCGACGAGGAGCGCGGAAGCTCCCAAGACGGTCATCTTGCGCACTGAGCGCTCCTTCGAGACGGGGATCTGTCGCGTGCCGAACTTTCAGGCACGACCCCGGAGCGTAGCGACAATGGCGCAGATCGCCAATATCCGTTATTCCATTGAAATATCTTACAAAGGCTTGAACGTGCCCCTACTTTCCTTTGCCCTTTTTCTTCCCCTTGGAGGCCGGGCGCGCGCCCTTGCCCCGCTGGACACCGCCACCAGCCCGCTGAACACCCCCGCGACCACCTGTCTTCGCCCCGGTGCGCCCCCCACCGGAGCGTCCAGCGGCCCCGCCCGGACCACCCTTCACCGGTTTCTTCACCCCGGACCTGGCGGTTTTTCCGGCGGCGGCCGCTGCGGCATCCTCCGCCTGCTGAGCAGTCGGGCGGCCTCGGCCGCGCGAGCTGTTCACCGTGCGCCCGCGGACGATCCCGACAAGCTCCTCGACCAGGTCGGTGGTTCGGTCGTCAGGCCAGATCAGTCCCACCGGCGCCGTCGGCCCGTCCACGAGGGGGCGATGGACGACGTCCTTGCGGCGGTGCAGGCGTGCGAGCGACATGGGCAGCACCGTCACCCCTACGTTCGCGGCGACCGTCGCCACGGCGTCGGCCGTGGTCGGAACCTGGCCCAGCGGGTTCCCGTCCGGATCCACGGGTACGACGCCGGGAACCGGATGTGCGGCGAAGAGGACGTCGTCCGCCGGCACCCAGACGGGATCCCCGGCGATGTCGGCGGTTGACACCGTCTCCTCCTCGTCGAGGGCGGCGAGGAGGTGGTCCCGCGAGAAGCACACGACCGACGTCTCCTCGTAGAGCGGGATCGCGGCGAACACTTCCTTGTCCACGGGGAGCCTGCCGATCGCGGCATCGGCCTCCCCCGACTCCAGGGCGGGGAGGACGGCGTCCGGCTCGAGCTGCACCAGTTCGAGCCGCACGTCAGGCAGCCGTTCACGCCACACGGCTGCCCACTTCCCGGGAGTCGCACCGGGCACGTACGCCAGGCGGAAACGCGGCAGGCTCGGGTCGACGTAGGCGTCGGCGTCCTCCACGGGCTCCGCGCCGTCCTCGACCTCCGGCCCGGTGGTCGAGGGGTCGGTGGGGTCGCCACCCGGAACAGGCGGTCCGACGTCGGGCAGGGGCTGGCTCACGTGCCAAGGCTACGGCCCGCGCCCCGTCCCCGTTCCGCCTGGATCCCCGCGAACCTGGATGAGCGGTGAGGATCACGCCCGCCATGGAGAGCGGGAAGGGCAGGCGCCGATACCCTGGGAACATGAGTTCCTCCTTCGCCTCGCAGCGGTTCAAGCCGTCCAATGCCGCCAAGCGACTCGGCGTCTACCTGCCTGCCACCCCGCAGGAGTTCCAGGACAACCCGATAACGCGCGCAGAGCTCGAGGAGCTGGAGACCAACCCGCCCGAGTGGCTCGCCGAGCTGCGCCGCAACGGACCGCACCCGCGGCCCGTCGTGGCGGGGCGCCTCGGGATCTCGATCGCCGGCCTGGCCCGTGGTGGCATCACCGAACCGCTGACCACCGAGCAGATCAACGAGATGCGCGACAACCCGCCCGCCTGGCTGGCCCAGGAGCGCGAGATCGCTGCTCAGGTGCGCGCCGAGGAGGAGCGGCTCGAGGAGGCCCGCAAGGCTGCGGAGAAGAAGGCCCGCTCCGCCCGGTGAGTCCAGAGGCGGACGCCGTCCTGGCCGAGCTCCTCCCCTGGCCCGAGGACGGTTCACGTGCCGACGGCCCGGTCGCCGTCGATGCGACCGACCGGCTCCTGCTCGACGAGGCCGCACCGCTGATCGCGCAGGACCCCGACGGCGTGGTGGTGATCGGCGACCGCTTCGGGGCGCTGAGCCTGGGCGCTCTGGCGCTCGGCGCCCACAACGTCCGGGTGCACCAGGACGCGATCACGGCGGAGGCAGCGCTCAGCGCCAACTCCTCGCGCGTGTCTGACGTGCTGTGGACCGGGCACGCACGGGCCGCCACCAACGCGCCGGTACCGCACGAACCGGCCCCGCTGGGGCTGGCCGGGCACGACAGGATCGAGCCCCACCTGCTCGCAGGCGCACGGCTCGTGCTGCTCCAGCTACCCACGTCGCTGGCGGAGCTGACCGAGATCGCCGAGCACGTGGCGCGGTACGCCGACCCGGCGGTCACGCTCCTGGCGGGCGGCCGGGTCAAGCACATGACGCACGCGATGAACGACGTGCTCGGCGCGTCGTTCGGGCAGGTCAGCGCGTCGCTCGCCCGGCAGAAGTCGCGGCTGCTGATCGCGCGGGAGCCACGGTCCGACGTCGGGCCGCTCACCTACCCCGTCACCGCCCGGCTGACCGACCGCGAGATCCTGGCGGCCACCGGCGCCCCGGGAGAAGCTGGGAGATCGGACGCCGGACTGACCGTCGTCGCGCACGGAGCCGCCTTTGCCGGGGCCACGCTCGACCTGGGCACGCGCTTCCTCCTGGCGCAGGCCGACCGCTGGCCCGAGCTGGCGGACGCACCGGGCACTCAGGACACCCCGGCGGCCTCCCCGTTCGGACCGGACTACCTGGACGGGCGCCCCATCGCGGTCGATCTCGGCTGCGGCACCGGCATCCTCGCGGCCGTCCTGGCGCTGCGCTATCCCCGCGCCCATGTGATCGCGACGGACCGGAGCGCTGCCGCCTGCGCCTCGGCGAAGGCGACGCTCGCCGCGAACGGCGTCAGGGCCGCCGTCGTACGGGGCGACGCCGGGGACCTGCTCCCCGTCCCCGACGGCTCGGCGGACCTCGTGCTGCTCAACCCGCCGTTCCACGACCGTGCCGCACTGAGCACCGACGCCGCGCACCGCATGTTCGCCGCGGCGGGCAAGGTCCTGCGCGACGGCGGCGAGCTGTGGACCGTCTTCAACACGGGGCTGCACTACCGCGGCGCACTGCAGCGTGCCGTCGGGCCGACGGAGCACGTGGCCCAGGACCCGAAGTTCACGGTGACCCGGAGCCTGCGGGAAGCACTTACAGACTAGTCAGTGTCATGCCGCTAGCCTTGCGGGGCGCTCGCCCCGGGCGCACCCGCACCGGCAGCGTGCCCGGTCATCGCCGGCCTGCCCCGAGCTCGAAGGATCTGTCGATGAGGACACTCCGCACCACACTGCGCGGCGCCGCCGTCGCGGCGGTCGCAGCATCGCTCGCCGCCGGAGCCGCGGTCGCAGCGCTGCCGGCCACCGCCGCGCCGTCCGCCACCGAAGAAGGCCGGGCCATGGCGAAGACCGCCCTGGCCAAGGGGGGCGCGACGTCGGAGGCCAAGGAGCACAAGGGGAAGAAACCAAAGGTGAAGAAGCCGAAGAAGGCGGCGGCCGACCCGGACTTCGGGCCCAACGTCACGTTCATCGACCCGACCTGGACGACCGACCGGATCAACACGTTCCTCGACTCGGTGAACGACGAGGCCGAGATGAGCCTTGGCCGGCACCAGGTGTTCTTCGAGCCCGGCACCTACGGCAGCGCCGCCGGCCAGGACGACCCGGCCACGGCCACCGACATCGTGAACCAGACCGTCGGGTACTACGAGTCGATCTCGGGCCTGGGCGCGCAGCCGAACGCCGTGCAGATCAACGGCGCGCTGCACGTGGAGCCCGTGGTCGGCTGCCCGGACCGGCCGTGGGAGTGCGCCGCCCCCGGCTCGCTGAACCACTTCTGGCGGTCGATGTCGAACATGGCGATCAACCCGATCCAGCGCCCGGTCGGTGAGGACGCCGCTCGCCCGTTCCCGGCGGGCGTGACCGAGCCGCACCAGATGCGCTGGGCGGTGTCGCAGGCCGCGCCGATGCGCCGCATGGACATCCAGGGCAGCCTCACGGTCTTCGGCCGGTACGGCGAGTTCGCCTCCGGCGGCTACCTCGCGAACTCCCGCGTGGCCGGCACCATCGCCACCGGCTCGCAGCAGCAGTGGTTCACGCGCAACAGCGAGGTGGGCACCTGGGACGGCGGCGTCTGGAACATGGTGTTCTCGGGCGTCGACGGCGCCCCTGCCACCGACTTCGGACAGGACCTCGGCAACGGGGCGAAGGGCGTCAAGACCACGTTCGACAGCACCCCGATCAGCCGCGAGGCCCCCTTCCTGTACCGGAGCGGAAACGGTGAGCTCGCGGTCTTCGTGCCGAACGCGCGCACCGACAGCCGCGGCACCGACTGGTCGACGTCCGCAGAGTCGGGCACGTCCATCGGTATGGACGACTTCTACGTGGCGCGGGAGGACGTCGACTCCGCGACGTCGATCAATGCCGCGCTGGCCGCCGGGAAGAACCTCATCCTCACGCCGGGCGTCTACGAGCTCGACGCCGCGCTGCGGGTCGACCGTGCCGACACGGTGGTGCTCGGCCTCGGCTACGCCTCGCTCACCCCGACGGCGGGCAACAGCGTGCTGGAGATCGGCGACGTCGCGGGCGTGAAGGTCGCGGGCATCACCGCCGACGCGAACGTGCCGGAGTCGGCGACGCTGATCAAGGTGGGCCCAGAGGGCGCGAGCGTCTCGGACCCGGCCAACCCGACCACGCTCACCGACGTCTTCGTCCGCGTGGGCGGCCCCTGGGAGGGCAAGGCCGTCACCTCGATCGAGGTGAACAGCGACCACACCCTGCTCGACCACATCTGGGCGTGGCGTGCCGACCACGGCCAGGGCGTCTCCTGGGGCGGCAACACGGGCGCGCACGGCGTGGTCGTCAACGGTGACGACGTGACGGCGACCGGCCTGTTCGTCGAGCACTACCAGGAGGAGCAGACGATCTGGAACGGCGAGAACGGCCGCACGATCTTCTACCAGAGCGAGATCCCGTACGACCCGCCGTCGCAGGCAGCGTTCATGGACGGCGACCGCCTCGGCTACGCCTCCTACCGCGTGGCGGACGACGTGACGCACCACGAGGCGACGGGCCTCGGCGTCTACTCGTTCTTCAACCAGGGCCAGGACATCCGCGTGGAGTCGGGCATCCAGGCCCCCACCACCCCGAACGTGAAGTTCCGCTCCATGACCAGCGTCTTCCTCAACGGCTCGGGCGGCATCAACCACATCATCAACGACACGGGCGCCCCGGCAGTAGGCAGCTTCGCCTCCCCCCAGCTGATCGCCTACCCCCCAACCAGCTAACCACCACCAACCGACCAACCGGCCGACCCCGCTCAACCAGCTGACCCACCGGCCGGAAAGTGACGCCACACAAGAGCGGGCGGAGAACAAGAACGCCTGCGCGGACGTCAAGGGACGAAACAGGTGAGTCGCCTCAGGAGGCGCCTCGTCGGCCCGGTCCGCGCAGGCGTTCTTGTTCTCCGCCCGCGGGCTCTACCAAGGAGCCCTACGCAAAGAGCGTCACTTCACGTCGACGACGTCCACCACGAAGACGAGCGTGTCCCCGCCGCCGATCCCAGCCTGCGGCACCCCCCGCGCACCGTAACCGTGCTCCGGCGGGATCGACAGCAGCAGACGCGAGCCCACGTTCTGGCCCACCATGCCCTTGTCCCAACCGCCGATGACGGCGCCGACGCCGATCGGGAAGTCGATGGTCGTGCCGCGGTCGTACGAGTTGTCGAAGACGTGGCCGCCCCAGGTCTGGCCCAGGTAGTTCACCACGATGGTGCGCCCGGACTCGACGACCGGGCCGTTGCCCTCGGAGAGGACCTGCACCTGCAGACCGGTGGGTGCGTCACCCTCGGGGAACGTCAGCTCCGGCTTGTCACCGAAGGTGCCGGAGGCGGTAGGAAGCGTGGTCACGAGGAGTACCTCTCGATCGGGAGGGCGCCGAGCGGTCCCAGCGCCGTTACCCCACCCACCCTATGCGGCCACCACGGCTGCCCGCGAAGCGGCGGCAGCCTGCCGCAGCGCGTCCAGGGCGGCGATCGCCGGCGGGGTGTGCGCGACGGCGTCCTGCAGCACCGCGTAGATCGAGCGCACGGGCGCGGGCCGCACCACGGGCACCGAGACCGTCGCCTGCGGCAGGTTGACGGCGCCGAGCTCCGGCAGCACCGTCATGCCGATCCCCGCCTCCACGAACGCGACCGCCGTCGGGTAGTCGTGCGCCTCGACGCGGAACGTCGGGCTGAAGCCTGCCGCCGTGCACGCCTGAAGGAGGTTGCGCCGGCACCAGCCGCGCGCGAAGTCGTTGTCGATCCAGGACTCGTCCTCGAGCTCGGCGAGCTCGATCTCGTCCCGGTCGGCGAACCGGTGGTTCCGCGGCAGGACGGCGACGTACGGGTCGTCGAGGAGATGGTGGGCCGTGAAGCCGCTCCCCGCCGCGAACTCGGCGTTCGCGACGACGATCTGCAGGTCCGCCCGGTCCTCGGTCTTGTCCGGGATGTGCTCGGCCAGCTCGAGGTCGAGGCGGACGCCGGGGAACTGCGTGGTCACGGTGCGTACGACATCGGGCAGCCAGGCCGAGCCGACCGAGGCGAAGTACGCCACCGAGAGCGACCCGGTGCGGCCCGCGCGCAGGTCGGCGACCATGGCCTCGGCCTCACCGAGCCGTTCGAG
Source organism: Promicromonospora sp. NPDC050249 (assembly GCF_040656015.1). Lineage (NCBI taxonomy): Bacteria > Bacillati > Actinomycetota > Actinomycetes > Micrococcales > Promicromonosporaceae > Promicromonospora > Promicromonospora sp. NPDC050249. Next base: position 31,392 of record NZ_JBFAKY010000013.1, read on the forward strand.
CACGCCGTCGGCCTGGGCGGCCAGTGCATGCCCGGCCGCGGTGGGCCGGATGCCGCGGCCGTGCCGGGCCAGCAGCTTGAGGCCCGTCTCGCGCTGGAGCGCCGAGACGTGCTGGCTGACGGCGGACGGCGTGTAGCCGAGGTTCGCCGCTGCCGCACCGATGGACCCGGAGGCGACGACGGAACGGAAGACGCGGAGGCGGTGGACGTCGAGCATGGAGCCACTGTACAGCGAGACTGAATTCGGATGAAGAAAGAATCGCTGGTGCTTCACAGTGCTTCGGGCGACGATCGCACCATGACCAACACCACGGCCGAAAGCCGCCAGACCCTGGCTCCGACACCGGGCAGGGTTCCGGACATGACCCTGACCGCCGTGGCTGCTCCGCCGGCCACGAACCGCTTCCTCGTCCCCGCGGCCGCTGTGGTGACCGTGGTGCTCTGGGCGTCCGCGTTCATCGGGATCCGGGCCGCTGGTCACGACTACTCCCCCGGCTCGCTCGCCCTGGGCAGGATGTTCGTCGGCGCCCTCGCGCTCACGGTCATCGCAGGCCTGGCCGGCAGGATCCGGCTGCCGCGCGGCCGGACGCTGGCCGGCGTCGTCGTCTGGGGTGTCCTCTGGTTCGGGCTGTACAACCTGGCCCTCAACACCGCGGAACGCACTCTCGACGCCGGGACCGCATCTCTCCTGGTCGGGCTCGCCCCCATCCTGATCGCGGTGTTCGCCGGGATATCGCTCGGTGAGGGGTTCCCGGCGCGGCTCCTCGCCGGTATCGGCATCGCCTTCGCCGGCGTCGCCGGGATCGCGCTGGCCATGTCGAGCGGGGCGTCCGACACGGTGAGCGTCGCCCTCGGCCTGGCCGCCGCCGTCCTCTACGCCGGGAGCACGATCCTGCAGAAGCGCCTGCTGCCGAAGGTGGACTCCCTGACCATGACCTGGCTGGGCTGCCTGGTCGGAGCGGTCGCGTGCCTGCCGTTCGCGCCGGTGCTCCTGCAGGAGCTCGCCGCCGCCCCGACGTCGGCCACCCTGAGCGTCGTCTACCTCGGCGTCTTCCCCACCGCCGTCGCGTTCATCACCTGGGGCTACGCACTCACTCGCACGACGGCGGGCCGGCTCGGTGCCGCGACCTACGCCGCCGCGCCGCTCGCGGTGCTCATGTCGTGGGCAGTGCTGGGCGAGGTCCCCACGCTGATCGCCCTGGTCGGCGGCGCCCTGTGTCTGACGGGCGTCCTGGTGGCCACCCTCCGCCTCCGCTAGACCGTCTGAGTGCTGGGCGGGTCATGGGAGAGCCGACGCCTTGGCCTCCAGGACGCCGCGCTCCGCGGTGTTGCCGCACATCTCGGCCGCGCGCAGGTACTCGCCACGGGCCTCGGCCGTACGGCCCAGCCGCGCGAGCAGCTCGCCCCGCACCCCCGGCAGCAGGTGCGATCCCGCGAGCACACCCCGTTCCACCAGGCCGTCCACCACCTGCAGCCCGACGCCGGGGCCGTGCGCCATCGCGACGGCCACCGCCCGGTTCAGGTCGACGACCGGCGACGGCGCCACGCGGCCGAGGGCCTCGTAGAGCACGACTATCCGCTCCCAGTCCGTCCCCGCCACCGAACGCGCCACCGCGTGACACTCCGCGATCGCCGCCTGCAGGGCGTACGCCCCCATACCCGCCGGGCCGACGGCGCGGCGCAGCGCCGCCCTGCCCCGGATGATCGCCGCCCGGTCCCAGCGCCGCCGGTCCTGGTCCTCCAGCAGGATCGGCTCACCCGACGGCCCTACGCGGGCCGGGAACCGGGCCGCGGTGAGCTCCATCAGAGCGAGCAGGCCGAACGTCTCCGGCTCGGGCGCGAGCCGGCTGAGCACCCGGGCCAGGCGCACCGCCTCGCGCGCCAGGTCGTGCCGGATCCAGTCGTCGCCCGACGTCGCCGACGAACCCTCCGTGAAGATCACGTACAGCACGCCGCGCACCGAGGCGAGCCGGGCGGTCCGGTCCGCGCCGTCCGGCACCTCGAACGGGACCTGCGCCGCCGCGATGGTCTTCTTGGCACGCGTGATGCGCGCCTGCACCGTCGCGACCGGCACCAGGAACGCCCTGGCGATCTCGTCGCTCGTCAGGCCGCCCACCACGCGCAGGGTGAGCGCGACCTGCGCCTCCCGCGAGAGCACGGGATGGCAGGACACGAACATGAGCGCGAGCACGTCGTCGTCGATCCGGTCCGGATCGATCTCAGCCGGATCAGAACCCGACTGACCTGCGACGATGCTCGTCCGAGCCGCAGCGGGCCCCGTGCCGACGCCCGACGTCGCCTCCCCCTCGGCGAGGCCGTGCGCGAGCGCGGCGTACCGCTCGTCCCGCCCGGCGCGGCGCCGGTACGCGTCGATCGCCCGGCGCCGCGCCGTCGCGATGAGCCACGCCGCGGGATCGCGCGGCGCGCCGTCGCGCGGCCAGGAGACGAGCGCCTCGGCGAGCGCCTCCTGGGCCACGTCCTCGGCGAGCTCGAAGTCGCGGGTGTAGCGGGTGAGCGCGCCCACTATGCGCGCGGACTCGATCCGCCAGACCGCCTCGACGGCCCGCCGGGCGGCGTCCTCGCCGGTCAGAGCTGACCGGTCGACTCGCGCCACGAGCGCTCCTTCTGGACGTGCTCGTTGTCCTGCGGGAAGTCGTCCAGCTGCTGGACGCGACGGATCTCCAGCTTGCTCCCCGGCCCGGCGAGCGGTGCCCGCCTGGCCCACTCGACGGCTTCCTCCCGCGAGGCGACGTCGACGATCCAGAAGCCGTTGAACAGCTCCTTGGTCTCGCCGTACGGACCATCGGTCACGACGGGTGTCTCGGACGAGTAGTCGACGACGACGGAGTCGGCCGCATCCGTGAGGCCCTCGCCGGCGACGAGCACGCCCGCCTGGACCATGTCCTCGTTGAACTTGCCCATGTCGTTCATGATCTTCTCGAAGTCCATGTTCTCGTAGACGGCCATCGTCTCGTCGGTCGAGCGCATGATCAGCATGTACTTCGGCATGGTTTCTTCTCCTGTGTGTCCGGGCCCCTGATGGGACCTTCTCACCCACAGGTCGAACGGGAAACCGCTCGATCGACACAACCCGGATATTCCCTTCAGGAATTCATGACGGTGCATGGAGCGGAGGTTCCACGCGTCACACACGCCCGGCTTGCCACGTGCGCGGAACGTGCGGAACCCTTGAGTCTCATGACGCTCGAATCGATTGAGCCCGTGGGGGCCGACGCCGAAGTTCCCACGGCATCCGGCAGATCCCCACGGCGCCGCCAGACCCCGAAGCCAACTAGCTCGGGTCCGGTGAAGGGACATACGACGAGCGACGGCGCCTCCCCGCGCGCCTGGGACGGACGCAGCAAGTTCCCGCACATCGGCGAGTACGGGTTCCTCTCCGACTGTGAGACCAACGCGCTGATCGCGCCGTCGGGCAGCGTCGAGTGGATGTGCGTCCCCCGACCCGACTCCCCGAGCATCTTCGCCAAGATCCTCGACCGGGGAGCCGGCTACTTCCGCGTCGGGCCGCACGGCGTGCGGGTGCCCGTCGCGCGCCGCTACCTGCCCGGCACGCTCATCCTCGAGACCACCTGGCAGACGCCGACCGGCTGGCTCGTGGTCCGCGACGCGATGCTGATGGGCCCGTGGCACGACCTCGAGTCGCGCTCGGGCACGCACCGCCGCACCCCCACGGACGACGACGCCGAGCACATCCTGATGCGCACCATCAAGTGCGTCTCGGGCACGGTGGACCTCGAGGTCGTGTGCGAGCCGCGCCCGGACTACGCCCGGTCCGAGGTCGACTGGGAGTACGAGAACAGCGGGTACTCGTCGGTGGTGGCCCACGTCGGCGACTCCAACCCCGACCTGCACCTGCAGTCCAGCCTGCGGTTCGGGCTGGAGGGCAAGCGCGCCACCGCGCGCACGCGGATGACGGAGGGCGCCACGCACTTCGTCGCCATGTCGTGGGGCTCGCAGAGCGCGCCGACGACGTACGCAGGCGCCCTCGACGCGATGTGGCGCACCGAGCGGTTCTGGCGCGACTGGATCACGCAGGGCGAGTTCCCGGACCACCCGTGGCGCGCGTACCTCCAGCGGTCGGCGCTCACCCTGAAGGGGCTCACCTACTCCCCCACGGGTGCGCTGATCGCCGCAGCCACCACGTCCCTGCCCGAGACCCCGGGCGGCGAGCGCAACTGGGACTACCGGTACGCGTGGATCCGCGACTCCACGTTCGCGCTGTGGGGGCTGTACACCCTCGGGCTGGAGCGCGAGGCGAACGACTTCTTCGCGTTCATCCAGGACGTCTGCCGCGACAACCGGCAGCTCCAGATCATGTACGGCGTGGGTGGCGAGGAGACCCTCGAGGAGTTCGAGCTGCCGCACCTGTCGGGCTACGAGGGTGCACAGCCGGTCCGCATCGGCAACGCCGCGTACGACCAGCGGCAGCACGACGTGTGGGGCGCGGTGCTCGACTCCGTGTGGCTGCACGCCAAGTCGCGCGACCAGCTGCCCGAGTCGCTGTGGCCCATCCTCAAGCGGCAGGTCGAGGAGGCCGCGAAGCACTGGCACGAGCCCGACCGGGGCATCTGGGAGGTGCGCGGCGAGCCGCAGCACTTCACCAGCTCCAAGCTCATGTGCTGGGTCGCGATGGACCGGGGCGCCAAGCTCGCCCGGCTGTACGACGAGCTCGACTACGCGCAGTCGTGGCAGAAGATCGCCGACGAGATCTTCGACGACATCTGCACCAAGGGTGTCGACGAGCGCGGCGTCTTCACGCAGCGCTACGGCGACCCGGCGCTCGACGCGTCGCTGCTGCTGGTCCCGCTGCTGCGCTTCCTGCCGCCGGACGACGACCGGGTCAAGGCGACCGTGCTGGCGATCGCGGACGAGCTCACCGAGGACGGCCTGGTGCTGCGCTACCGCACCGACGAGACCGACGACGGCCTGCAGGGCGAGGAGGGCACCTTCACGATCTGCTCGTTCTGGCTCGTGTCGGCGCTCGTCGAGATCGGCGAGGTGGAGCGCGCCAAGTCGCTGTGCGAGCGGCTGCTCGGTTACGCGTCGTCGCTCAACCTCTACGCCGAGGAGATCGAGCCGGGCACCGGACGCCACCTCGGGAACTTCCCGCAGGCGTTCACGCACCTGGCGCTGATCAACGCCGTGATGCACGTGATCAAGGCAGAGAACGGCGAGGCGGAGAAGGGCTACTTCGGAGTGGTGCCCCGGCCGTCCTGACCCGCAACCCTTTCCGCGAAGTAGAGCGCCTGTCCGTCTCGCACGAGGTTCGCCTCGCCGGGACGGACAGGCGCTCTACTTCGCCGAAAGGGGGTTGCGCCCGTTGGCTAATAGGCGTAGCTTTCTGGCTATGACGACCAGCCAGAGTGCCCCGCTCTCCTTCCTCGCCCGCCCCGAGGGCAACATCGCGTATAGCGACACGGGCGCCGGGCCGCTCGTCGTCGCCGTCCCCGGCATGGGTGACCTCCGGTCCACCTACGACGACGTCGCCCCCGCCCTGGTCGACGCCGGCTACCGCGTGGTCGTCGCCGACCTGCGCGGCCACGGCGACTCGGACACCACGTTCCGCACGCACGGCGACGACGCGACGGGCACCGACCTGATCGCGCTCGTCGAGCACCTCGACGCCGGCCCGGGGGTCCTGATCGGCAACTCGATGGGCGCCTCGGCCGCCGCCTGGGCCGCCGCGGAGCGCCCGGACCTCGTACGCGGTCTGGTCCTGCTCAGCCCGTACCTGCGCCAGCCCGGCTCCCCGGGCATGCAGAAGGTCATGGGCGTGGCCTACCGCGTACTCTTCGCCCGGCCGTGGGGCGCCGCGTTCTGGGGGTCCTTCTACTCCTCGATCACCAAGGGCCAGCGCTCCGCGCGGCACGCCGAGCACGTCGCCGCGATCCGGCGGAACATGAGCCAGCCCGCCCGGCTGCGCTCCCTCCGCGACCTCGCGGTGGCACTCGACCACTCGGTCGTCGAGGCCCGCCTGGCCGCCGTCCAGGCCCCTTCCGTCACCCTGGTCGGCGCGCTCGACCCCGACTTCTCCGACCCCGCGGCCGAGCTCGACTGGATCACCGGGGCGATCGACACCCGCGGCATCCTGGTCCCCGACGCAGGCCACTACCCGCAGCACCAGGCGGCCGACGTCGTCGTACCCGCCGTGCTCGAGCTCCTCGCCGGCCTCCCGCCCCTGCCCGCACGCGCCACGGCGGACACCGCCGCACAGGCCAAGGACGGCGGCGCACGTGCCTAGGGCGGGCCTGTCCCCCGACGCCGTCGTGCGCCTGGCGGTCGAGGTCGTCGACGCCGGCGGGACGAGCGGGTTCGCCGACCTGACGCTGGCGAAGGTCGCCGCGAAGGCAGGTGTCGCTGCCCCCAGCCTCTACAAGCACGTCGGCTCGCTGGGCGACCTGCGCCGCGAGGTCACGCTGATCGCCGTCGGGGAGCTCACGGCAGCCGGTACCTCGGCGACCGTGGGCAGAGCCGGGGCGGACGCCCTTCGCGCGCTGGCAACGGCCTGGCGCGGCTACGCCCTGGACCACCCCGGGCGGTACGCGGCCACCCAGATCGGCCCCGACCCCGACGCGCCCGCCGACGCCGCGCTCCGCGACGCGGCGGCCGAGAGCGTCCAGGTGGTGGTCGCCGTCCTGCGCGGCTTCGGCCTCCCGGACGCCCGCCTGATCGACGCCGTCCGCGCGGTCCGCGCGGGCGTGCACGGCTTCGTCACCCTCGAGCTCGGCGGCGGCTTCCGGATGCGGGAGGACGTCGACCAGAGCTTCACGGTGCTGCTCGACATGATCGTGGCGGGAGTCGCCGCGCTCGCGCCGTCCGACACCCCGCAGAGCGTCACCACCACTGGGAGCCACACATGACCACCGTCCGCCGGACCCGCGTCGCCTTCGTCGCCGCGGGCCTCACCTTCCTCCTCTTCCCCCTGCTGCGGCCCTGGCCGGACGAGACGGTGGCCACCGCCGAGCTCGCCACGGCCTTCGCGTCCGATCGCTGGGTGGTGGCGCACCTGTGCGGGATCCTCGGCCTCGCCCTCCTCGCGCCCGCGCTCCTTGGGCTGCGGTCGGTCCTCGCCCAGGCCGGTCCCGCCGCCGATCGCGCCGATGCTCGGCCCGGAGCCGGCGTCGGCGCCGCGACCTGGGCGCTCGTCACCGCGTGGACCGGCGCCGGCCTGGCTGCGCTCTACTTCGGCGCTGAGATCTTCGGCATCCGCACCATCGCGGAAGCCGCACTGCGGGACGGCGACCTCGGGCTGCTCGCCGACATCGAGGTGCTGCGCATGCAGCCGTGGGCAGTCACCCTGTTCGCCACGGGCCTGCTCCTGCTCGCCGTGTCCGGGGTGCTGGTGACGGTCGCCCTGTGGCGCGCGGGTACCCGCCTGAGGTGGGCCGGCATCCTGCTGGCCATCGGCCTGGTGCTCGTACTCCCCCAGTTCTTCGGTGGGCCGGAGCTGCGGATCACGCACGGGTTCCTGTTCGCCGCGGGATGCGTGCTGGTCGCCGTCGTCACGCCTTCCCGGACGGCTCGGGCGTAGTCCCACCGCGCACGACGACGGCCCGGTCACCTTCCGCTGGAAGGTGACCGGGCCGTCGCTGGTACAGCAGGTGGATCAGTCGCTGCCGAAGCTGCTGATGATCGTCACGAGACGAAGCAGCTCGAGGTACAGCCAGATCAGCGTGACCAGCAGGCCGAAGGCCGCCGACCAGGCCATCTTGGCGGGCACGCCGGCCTCGACACCACGCTTGATGGAGTCGAAGTCGACGATCAGGGAAGCCGCTGCGAGGCCGACGGCAACCAGACCGACGATCACGCCGATCGGGCCGTTACGCATGCCGAAGCCGTCCAGCACGCCCGTCATCATCAGCACGAAGTTGATCAGGCTGAAGAGGGCGTAACCCAGCAGGGCGAACATCAGCCAGCGCGTGAACTTGGGCGTCACTCGGACCTTGCCGCTCCTGAACAGGAACAGGCTCACGGCGAAGACCGACGCGGTACCAAGGACGGCCTGCCACACGGCACCGTCGGCGATCTGGTTGTACATCAGCGAGATCGCGCCGAGGAACGCGCCCTCGAACACCGTGTACGCCACGATCAGCGCAGGGCTCGGGTTGCGCTTGAAGGCATTGACCAGGCCGAGGACCAGGCCACCGATCAGGCCGACGATCATGACGATGCCCAGCATGGCCGGCGGAACCAGCGTCCATGTCGCCGCAGCCACCACGACCAGGAGGGCGAGCAGCCCACCGGTCTTGATGATCACGTCGTCATAGGTCAGGCGCCTGGTGTCCGCAGTGGTCGCGGACGGCGACTGGTACATCGCGTCAAGATCTGACGCGTCCACGGGCTGCTGACCCGCACCGTACTGGCCGTACTGGCCGGCCTGCGGCGGGGTGCCATATGCGGGAGTCTGGTTGGGGTAGGTGGCGGTGCCACCACGGCGGGCGTCGGCTGCACCGGTGCGACGGGGCTCACCGAAGACGTCGCTTCTCGAAAAGACGGGGTTGCTCATCTGCTCCTCCTGGTCTGTCGGACCATCCTAGGGAACGCTGGGAGGGTCTCAGTAGTTCCCGGGTCATACCTTCGGATGAACTCGGTCCGCCCGAGGGATGATCCAGGCCTGAATAGGGTGCGGCGGACCCCGTCGGCTCCCTAGTCTCGTCGTAACCAATCTTGTCGTGACCGACCAGTGGCCGCAGAGGCCACCCGGCGTGCCAGATGGAAGGGCAAGTGATGATCGAGGCCACAGGCCTGACGAAGAGGTACGGCACGAAGACGGCCGTCGACGGAGTCACGTTCACCGTGCAACCGGGCCAGGTGACGGGCTTCCTTGGCCCCAACGGCGCCGGAAAGTCGACCACCATGCGCATGATCGTGGGCTTGGACAAGCCCACCGCAGGCACGGTCACCGTGAACGGCAAGCCCTACGCCGCGCACCGCAGCCCACTCGCCGAGGTGGGCGCGCTGCTCGACGCGAAGGCCGTGCACACCGGGCGGACCGCCCGCAACCACCTGCTCGCCATGGCAGCCACTCATGGCATCCCGACGAAGCGGGTCGACGAGGTGATCGAACTCACAGGCCTGCGGCCCGTCGCGAGCAAGCGCGTGGGCGGCTTCTCGCTCGGCATGGGCCAGCGACTCGGCATCGCGGCCGCCCTGCTCGGCGACCCGCGCACGCTCATCCTCGACGAGCCCGTCAACGGTCTCGACCCCGAGGGTGTGCTCTGGGTCCGCAACATCGCGAAGTACCTGGCGTCGGAGGGCCGCACGGTCTTCCTGTCCAGCCACCTGATGAGCGAGGTCGCTCTCACCGCCGACCACGTGCTCGTCATCGGCAAGGGCCGCATCCTCGCCGACGCACCGGTCTCCGAGATCGTCGACGGCGCCGCACGCAAGGTCGTGCGGGTCCGGTCGCCGCAGGCCACGGTGCTCGCAGAGCTCCTGAAGGGCACGGAGGCCGAGGTGGACGCCGTCGAGCCCGGTCTCCTGGAGATCCGGGGCACGGACGCCGCCGCCGTCGGCGAGCTGGCCGCCTCCGCGCGGGTCGTGCTGCACGAGCTCACGCCCGTCGCGTCCACGCTCGAGGAGGCCTACATGTCGCTGACCGCCGATTCGGTCGAGTACCAGTCCGAGGCCATCGCGGGCCACGCGGGCACGCAGTCCGACCTCGAGGGGAGCAAGGCATGAGCGCGACGGTCACCGCTCCGGGCGGATCTGCACCGGGCACGACGGCGGAGCGCACGCCGGTCCACAACGTCACCTTCTGGCGGCTGCTGCGCTCGGAGTGGATCAAGCTCTGGTCGCTGCGCTCGACGTGGTGGACGCTCGGCGCCACCGTCGTCATCATGGTCGGCGTCGCGCTGATGATGGCCTTCGTGGCGCAGTTCCTGAGCGACCAGATGAGCGACGTCGAGATGGCTGCCGAGGACCAGGCCTCGATGGATGCGGTGTTCGGCGCGCCAACGGTCATCGCGGGCGGGTACGAGTTCGCCGCCCTCGTGGTCGCCGTGCTCGGCGCCATGCTGATCACGGGCGAGTACTCGACGGGCATGATCCGGTCCACGTTCGCCGCGGCGCCCGGCAGGCTCGGGGCGTTCGCCGCGAAGGCGGTCGTGCTCGCCCTCGTCACGGCGGTGCTGACCGCCGTGTCCCTCCTGGTGGGCTGGCTCGTGACCTACCCCATCCTGAACGCCAACGACATGACGCTGGACTGGTCCGACGGCGACCAGCTCCGGCAGCTCTACGGCGTTGTCATCTACACCGTGCTGGTGGCGCTGTTCGCGCTGGGCATCGGCACGCTCCTGCGCCACACGGCGGGCGCGATCTTCACGACCGTTGCGGTGTTCCTGGTGATCCCGATGGTGTTCGGCATCGCCGTGGCGCTCGCGTCGAGCGTGGAGTGGGTGCTGGACGTGAACAAGTTCCTGCCGAGCGTTGCGGGATCGGCGATCACGCCGACCGGCGCACAGGTGCCTGAGGTCCTCGACCCGTGGGTGGGCATCAGTGTGCTCGCCGCGTACACGGTGATCGTCGTCGTCGCCGGTGCCCTGCGCCTCAAGCTCGACGACGCGTAGCAGCCGACCCTGGCGGAAGTCCGCCTCCGTCACACGATCAGGCATGGTTCTGGCCCCAGAACCATGCCTGATCGTGTTCTCCAGGCGGACGTCGGAGCCGGCCGTCAGTCGGGCGGATCCAGCGGGTGGGGCCAGGCCGGAGGGGCCGTGGGCCGTTGGCGGGCCGGCTCGGCGACCGGGCCGGGCTGCGGTGACCACGGTGACGGAGGTCGCCGCTGGGGCGCCTGGTTCTGCGGTTGGAACTGGGGCGGCTGGAACTGCGGGGCCTGCTGGCGGGCCGGCGCCACCTGGGGTGGCCAGGCCGGGGCCTGAGCCGGCGTCGGCCTGCTGTGCCGCGCCGGACGCTGCGCCGCGGCCTCCCGTGCGACGGCCTGGAAGGCACCGGTCGCCACGCTGGGGAAGGCGCCGGTCAGCGGCCTGCGCGTGGTGCGCCCGGCCGCCTGGTCCGCCGCTCGTCGCCGCTCGGCCCGGCGTTCGAAGATCGTGTAGATCACCGGCACCACGTACAGCGTCAGCAGGGTCGATGACACGAGCCCGCCGATCACCACCAGCGCCAGCGGCTGCGAGATGAACGCCCCGCCGCCGGTCAGCCCGAACGCCATCGGCAGCAGCGCGAAGACCGTGGCGAGGGCGGTCATGACGATGGGCCGCAGCCGCTTCCGGGCGCCCTCGCGGACGGCCTCGTCGAGACCCATGCCGTCCTGCCGGTACTGGTTGATCAGGTCGATCAGCACAATCGCGTTCGACACGACGATGCCCACCAGCAGGAGGGTGCCGATCAGCGCGGGCACGCCCAGCGGCGTGTTCGTGGCGACCAGCGCGACCAGAGCCCCGACCGCCGCGAACGGGATGGACACCAGCAGGATGAACGGCTGCGCCAGGCTGCGGAACGCCGCCACCATGACGATGAACACGAGGGCGATGGCGGCGAGGAGCGCCATCCCCAGGTTCTTGAAGGCCTCTGCCTGGTCTGCCGCCGCACCACCCACCGACACCGTCGCACCTGCCGGCAGGTCTATCGACTCGATCTCGGCCTTCACCGTCTCGGTGACCGCGCCGAGGTCGTCACCGGCGGGCGCCACCGACACGGTCGCCGACCGGTCGCCGTCGATCCGGCTGATCGACGTCGGCGTCCTGGCCACCTCGACGTTCGCGACATCGCTCAGCGGTATGGCGCCCACCGCCGTCGGCACCGGGATCTGCTCGATCTCGGCCATGGTGCCAGGCACCGCACCCGCGGAGAGCGTGACCCCGACCGGCCCCTCGGCGGTGTGCAGCTCGCCGATGTCCCGTGCACCGGCCATCGCGGCGGACGCGACGGCGGTCACCTGGGTCTCGGTGAGCCCGTACCCGGCCGCGGCCTTGCGGTCGACGGTCACCTCGACGATCTCCTGTGCCGCCGCCAGGTCGTTGCCCACCTCGGCCACCCCGTCCAGACCGCTCGTCGCTTCCTGCAGCTGACCGGTCGCCTCGGTCAGGGTCGCGTCGTCGCGCGCACGAACCACGAGGTCGATCGACGACGTGCCCACGGAGTCGCCGGCGGACACGGAGACCTCGGTCGCCGGTTCCTCGGTCAGCCCTCCGACGGCGGCACGGATGTCGGCCGCGGCGTCCGTGCCGTCGGCGTCCTCGGCGAGGGTGACCGCGAAGGTCGCCTTGAGACCCGCACTGGCCCCGCCGAAGGCCGCCATCGACATGTCGCCGCCGCTGCCGACGGTGGCCTGCACGCTCTCGACCGCGTCGACGTCGGCCAGAGCGGCCTCCACCTGCTGCGCCGCCTCGTCCTGCCCTGCGAGCGACGTGCCGGGCGCGTAGTGCTGCGTGACGGTCACCGTGTCCTGGCCGCTGTCCCCGAGAAAGCTCGTCTCCATGTTCGGGACGAGGGCGGCCGTGCCGCCGAGAATCGCGACGGCGACCGCGATCGTCACGCCCGGCCGGCCGAGCGCGCCGTTCAGCGTCGGCACGTAGATCCGCTGCCAGACGCCGCGGCTCTCCTTCACCTCCGCCGCGGCCCGGGCGAGCGCCGCGCCGCGGCCTGCCTTCTTCGGCGGGCTGATGAACCAGTACGCCAGCACCGGCACGATCGTCAGCGCCACGACGAGCGAGGCGAGCATCGCTATCGACACGGTCAGGGCGAAGGGCCGGAACAGCTCGCCGACCATGCCGCCGACGAACGCGATGGGCAGGAAGACGGCGACGGTGCAGATCGTGGAGGCGGCGATGGCCCCGCCGACCTCACGCACGGCCGCGAGGATGGCGGTGGTCTTCTCCTCGCCGTACGACATGTGCCGCTTGATGTTCTCGATCACGACGATCGCGTCGTCGACCACACGGCCGATCGAGATCGTGAGCGCACCCAGCGTCAGGACGTTGAGGGTGTAGCCGCCCGCGCTCATGGCGATGAACGTCACCGCCAGCGACAACGGGATCGAGATCGCGGACACGAGCGTGGAGCGCATCGACATCAGGAAGACCAGGATGACGAGGACGGCGAACAGCAGGCCGAGCCCGCCCTCCGTGGCCAGCCCGTGGATCGAGTCCTCGACGAAGGGCGCCTGGTCGAACACGACGGCGGTGTCGACGCCGCGCTCGGTCAGTGTGTCCGCCACCTCGGGCTCGGCGAGCGCCCGCTCGACCGCGTGCGACACCTCGACGGTGTTCGCCTCCGGCGTCTTCGTGATGGCCAGGCCGAGGGAGGGCTCGCCGTCGAGGCGGGAGTACGACGTCGCCTCCACCGGCTCGAGCTGCACGGATGCGACCTGCCCCAGCAGCGGCGGGCTGTCCGGCACGGCAGGCGCATCCGGGTCGGCGGGCAGGAGGCCGGCCATCGCGTCGGCGTCCGTGCCCGTGTCGCCTGCTGCTGTGTCGCCTGCTGCTGTGTCGCCTGCTGCCGCACCCGGGCCGCCGGCACCGCCCGGGACGACGGGCAGCTGGGCGATCTGGTCGACCATGTCGACGGGCTTGCCGAGCTGGACGGACCAGGCGCGCCCGCCCTCGGTGATCTCGCCCGCCGGCAGGACGACGCCGTTGTCCTGCAGCACCGTGGCCAGGTCCTCGGGAGCGAGGCCCGCAGCGGAGAGCTTCTCCTGGTCGGGCAGGATGCGGACCTCCGTCTCGCGCTCGCCGCTGACCGCGACCGCACGGACGCCGTCGACGTCCTCCAGTGCGGGAACGACCACGTTCTCGACCGTGTCGGCGAGGGCATCGGGGCTCTTGTCGCCCGCAACGGCCAGCTGGACCACCGGAACGTCGTCGACGGAGCCGGTGGCGACCTGGGGGCTGACGCCTTCGGGCAGGACGGGCTGGATACCTGCCACCGCGGTCTGGAGACGCTGGGAGGCGGCCTCCATGTCGGTGCCGTAGGTGAACTCGACGGTAGTGAGCGAGACACCGGTGGACGCGGTGGACCGGACCGCCGCGATCCCGTCGATCGAGGTGATGGCCTCTTCGATCACGTCGGTGACCTGCTCCTCCACGACCTCGGGTGACGAGCCCTGGTACTGCGCGCTCACGATGCCGGTCGGGAGCTGCAGGGACGGGATCAGCTCCTGTTTCAGGGAGGTCATGCTCAGCACGCCGAACACCGCGATCGCGATGGTCACCAGCGCCACGACGGCTCGGTTCGCGAGAGACAGCCGGGCGAGATGGAACACGAGGACTCCACGGTGCGGACGAGGTTCGGGCATACGGCGCGACGCCGCCGTCGTGGCCGGGTTCGGACCAAGGGGGTGAAAACCGACGGAAGTCACAGAGTAGGGCAGTGTCCTGCGCCGCCTGCAAGCCCGGCTGGACAGCCCCGTACCGGAGCGCCACTCCAAAGAACCGGTTGCAAAGAATCTCTTGCAAAGAGATGTTTGCCTGCGTAGAGTCGTGCACACCTGCTACTCCCCTCACGAGCCCCGAAGCCAGGAGACTGCGATGAGCGTCTACGCACCGACCATCCGCACCGCCGTTCCGCAGCCCCTCAGAGTCCCGCTTGCCGCTGCCCCCGCCAGGGTCCGGCGGCCCGCTGAGCCGAGGCAGACGGACCCCGAGGCGCAGCGTCGCGAGGTCGAGCGCGCCGAGCGGCAGCGTGCCCAGGCCGAGGGGGTACGCGACAACATGGCGGCTCGCCACCCGCTCTCCCTGCGCTGATCGCCGCGCGCCCTGTGCCCACCGCCCGGTCCCGGTCACGTCGAGTGGGTAACGTCCTGCCTATGGCGACAGCACGTAAGAACCTCCCGGACGGGCAGGCGGAACGAGACTCTCGCTCCTCGGCGCCATCACCTCGTGCGGTGCCGGACAGCGCCGCGTCCACCGTCGCGGGCCCGCCGGCCGAGCTCGGTCCCGCAGCACTGCGTGCGCTCGCCCATCCGCTGCGCATCCGCATCCTCGACCTGCTGCCGAGCCGCGGGCCCCTCACGGCCAGCAAGCTGGGCGAGATCGTCGGCGAGTCCAGCGGCTCCACGAGCTATCACCTCCGCCAGCTCGCCAAGCACGGACTGGTCCGCGAGGTCGAGGGCAAGGGCACCGCGCGGGAGCGCTGGTGGGAACGCACCCCAGGTGGGTTCAGCATCTCCAGCGCGGGCAAGGAGTCCCCCGCGGGCCGGCAGACCGCCGAGGCCGTCAACATCGAGTTCCTCCGCCTCCGCAACGAACGGGTGATGGCCTTCATTCGTGCGGGCCAGGAGGCTGACGAGGAGACCCTGGAGTCGTGGCTGGGCTCCGCCACGTTCGTCACGGTCAACAAGTGGGCCACGCGGGAGCAGGCGAAAGCTGTCGTCGAGGCATGGGAGCGGTTCTCCGCGGAACACCTCGACCCGCTCAGCAGGCAAGAGGGCAAACCTGGAGCCGTGCCGTTCGAGATCCACTTCGACGTGTTCCCGACGGTCGACCCCGAGGGCAACCCGCTCTGACGCGCCAGCTCTGGTGGACGCGGTCTGACGCGCGGTCTGCCGTCAGCAGATCTGCGGCGGGCAGAGACCGCTACCCGTCCGGTCCGCGCGGGTTGATCGTGGGGACATGACCGAGACAGCGCACACCCAGCCCTTCGACGACCACCTCGGCTCGCGCCTGCTGCACCAGCGCATGGTGCTCATCGGCACCGAGATCGACGACGCCGTAGCCAACCGCGTCACCTCGCAGCTCCTGCTGCTCTCCGCCGAGGACTCCGCGGCCGAGATCAGCCTCTACCTCAACTCTCCCGGCGGCTCCATCAGCGCCGGCCTCGCCGTCTACGACACGATGAGGCTCCTGCCGAACGCCGTCTCGACGGTCGCCGTCGGGTTCGTGGGCAGCGTCGCGCAGTTCCTGCTCGGCGCCGGCACCAAGGGCAAGCGCTACGCGCTGCCGCATGCGCGGATCATGATGCACCAGCCGGCGGGTGAGGTCAGCGGTACGACGAGCGACGTCGTCATCCAGGCCGAGAACATCCGGCACCTCAAGGACGTCATGACCCGGTTGCAGTCCGAGCACACCGGCCAGCCGGTCGAGACGGTCGCAGCGGACGCGGAGCGCGACCGCTGGTTCACCGCGGAGCAGGCCCTGGCCTACGGCATGATCGACAAGATCGTGGACCAGGTGGACGACGTCCGCCCTGGCGGAAGGCGACGCGCGGGGCTCTGAGGCCTCACGCCGCGAGCAGCGCCGCCTCGCCTCGCCGGCCGGCGCCGGAGGTGCCGGCCGGTGCCGCCGTCTGCTCCGCCTGCAGCGGATGGCGGGACGACGAGAAGCCCGCCGCACGACGAGCAGCGGACGACAGGACACGAACCCTGCGGCTCTCCTCCTGCGCCGCCAGCGCGAGGGCGAGCTCGGCCCACGCACGCTCCACCAGGTCGACGAGCCGCATGCCGAGCGCCTCGCACACGGCGGCGAGCACCTCGGAGGAGGCTTCCTTGCGCCCGCGCTCGACCTCGGACAGGTAGGCGGTCGAGACCCGGGCATCGGTCGCGACGTCGGCCAGCGTGCGCCGTTGCTCCCGACGGGTGCGCCGCAGGATGCCGCCGACCAGGTCGCGCAACAGCGGTTCGCGGGTGTGCTCGAGCGTGCCGGGTCTGGTTCCGGGCCCGCCCTCGTTCGTGGTGCCGAGCCCAGCAGTACGTGCGGTACCCATTGAGATCATTGCCATCTGCCCACTCCCGCCGTTGGTACCCGTCACGGTACCCAACCCCACTGACACCGTAGGTCGTTCCGGCGTCTGCTCCTGGCGTAACGCCGGTGGCGCGACGGCTGGTGGCGCGACGCCGGACAGCGGAGCCAGGGTGGGTGTCAGTGCCTCCTGGCACGATGGGACCACCGACCAGGAAAGGACAGTGGTGTTCGGATCTATCGAGGTGCGCGGAGCTCGCGAGAACAACCTGCGGGGAGTCTCGATCGACATCCCCAAGCGGAAGCTCACCGTCTTCACGGGAGTGTCCGGCTCGGGTAAGAGCTCGCTCGTGTTCGGCACTGTCGCCGCCGAGTCGCGGCGGCTGATCGACGAGACGTACTCGGCGTTCCTCCAGGGCTTCATGCCGTCCCGGCCACGGCCCGACGTCGACACCCTGTCGAATCTCTCCGCCGCGATCGTCGTGGACCAGGAGCCCATGGGCGCCAACGCGCGCTCGACGGTCGGCACGGCCACCGACGCCTACACGATGCTGCGCGTCATCTGGTCGCGGCTGGGCCGGCCGTACGTCGGCGGGTCCAACCTCTTCTCCTTCAACGACCCGCAGGGCATGTGCGCCAACTGCGAGGGCCTGGGCCGCGTCTCGGCCATCGACACCGAGGCCCTGGTGGACCGCAGCAAGTCCCTGAACGAGGGCGCCATCACGTTCCCGAACTTCGGGGTCGGCAGCTGGTACTGGAAGGTCTACGCCGACTCCGGCCTGTTCGACGTGGACAAGCCGCTGGCGGACTACAGCGAGACCGAGTGGCACGACCTGATGTATGGCGCCGAGCGGAAGATCGTCGCGGGCGGCATCAACGTCACGTACGAGTCGCTGGTCCCCAAGATCACGCGCCTCTACCTCGTCAAGGACGTCGAGTCGATGAAGGGTGCGATGCGGGCCGCCGTCGACCGGCTCGCCACGTTCACGGCCTGCCCGGCGTGCGGCGGCACCCGGCTCAACGACCGGGCTCGGTCGTCGCTGGTCAAGGGCAAGCACATCGGCGAAGCGGCTGCCATGCAGCTCACCGACCTCGCCGAGCTCGTGCGCGACCTCACCGACCCGCAGGTCCAGCCCATCCTCGACGGCCTCGGTGACCTGCTCGCCACGTTCGAGCAGATCGGGCTGGGGTACCTGTCGCTGGACCGGGAGTCGTCGTCGCTGTCCGGCGGGGAGGCGCAGCGCACCAAGATGGTGCGGCACATGGGTTCGGCCCTGACGGACATGACCTACGTGTTCGACGAGCCGACGATCGGCCTCCACCCGCACGACGTGCGGCAGATGAACGCGCTGCTCCAGCGGCTGCGGGACAAGGGCAACACGGTGCTCGTCGTCGAGCACAAGCCAGAGGTGATGGCTGCGGCCGACCACCTCGTCGACATGGGCCCCGGCGCCGGGACGCACGGCGGCACCGTCGTCTACGAGGGTGACATCGCGGGGCTGCGCAACTCCGGGACCGCGACGGGCAAGCACCTGGACCAGGCCGTCACGGTCAAGCAGACGCCGCGCACTCCCACCGGCTTCCTCCGGATCGAGCACGCGACCCTGCACAACCTGCAGGACGTCACGGTCGACGTCCCGCTCGGCGTGCTCGTCGCGGTGACGGGCGTGGCCGGGTCGGGCAAGAGCTCCCTCATCCACGGCTGCCTGCCGCGCGACGGCGTGACGTTCGTCGACCAGTCGGTGATTCGCGGGTCCCGGCGGTCGAACCCGGCCACCTATACCGGGATCCTCGAGCCCATCCGCAAGCAGTACGCCCGCGCGAACGGCGTCAAGCCCGCACTGTTCAGCGCGAACTCGGCCGGTGCCTGCCCGGCGTGCAAGGGGGTCGGCCTGATCTACACCGACCTCGCGTTCATGGCAGGTGTCGCGAGCCCGTGCGAGGCGTGCGGCGGCAAGCGGTTCACCGACGAGGTCCTCGGCTACACCCTGCGCGGCAAGAACATCGCCGACGTGCTCGCCATGTCCGTCGAGGAGGCGCTGGGCTTCTTCACGGAGAAGGCGATCGTGCCGATGCTCTCCCGGCTGTCCGACGTCGGGCTGCACTACATCTCGCTCGGGCAGCACCTCAACACCCTGTCCGGCGGCGAACGGCAGCGGCTCAAGCTCGCTATCGAGATGGGTGGTGACACCCCGGCGTTCGTGCTCGACGAGCCCACCGCCGGCCTGCACATGCAGGACGTCGACAACCTGGCCGGCCTGCTCGACCGCCTGGTGGACTCCGGCCGGTCGGTCATCGTCGTTGAGCACAACCTGTCGGTCGTCGCGCGTGCCGACTGGGTGATCGACATGGGCCCTGGCGGCGGGCACGACGGCGGGCAGGTCGTCTTCGAGGGCACACCCGCCGACCTGGCCCGCGAGGAGGCGTCACTGACCGGCCGTCACCTCGCCGAGCTGATCGCCTGAGCACCGAGTGCCCCCACCCGGGTTCGAACCGGGACTGTGCCGGGTTTAAGCCGGCTGCCTCTGCCAGTTGGGCTATGGGGGCGCACCCCAGAGACTACCGAGGCAGCGGCGGTCGTCGTAGTACGTACGCAGCGATCGCCGGTCGAGCTTGTCCGCTCGCTGGTCGAGTTTGTCGAGACCACCAGGGTCTCGACAAACTCGACCAGCAGTACGGCCTGACACCGGTACGGCCTGAGCCGGATCGGTGTCAGCGGGTCAGGACTTGGCGCCCGACTCGGCGCGCTCGGCGGACGACTCCGCCTTCTGCTCGACCTTCTCGCCCGCCGGCTTCGGCGGCACCGACGCGTTGCGGAACTCCTGACGCGGGTCGTGCAGCGAGCCCAGCGAGACCAGCTCGCGGCCCATGAGGAACTGCCCGATCCAGCCGATCAGGATCCGGACCTTACGGTTGCCGGTCGGCATTGCCATCACGTGGTAGCCACGGTGCGCCACCCAGGCCGGGAAGCCGCGCAGCTTGATGAAGCCGAACAGCTCGGCGACACCCTTGTACAGGCCCAGCGATGCGACGACACCCAGGTTCTTGTGGTCGTAGTCGACGGCGGGCTTCTCCTTGTAGAGCGCCACGATGTTGTCGGCCAGGCGCACGGCTTCGCGGATCGCGTGCTGCGCGTTCGGCGGGCAGAACTTGCCCGGGTTGTTCACGTCCGGCACGGCGGCGCAGTCGCCAGCGGCCCAGGCGCCCTCGACGATCTCGCCGTCCTCGGTCGCGACCTGCAGCGTGGGCAGCACGGTGACGCGGCCCATCTTGTCGAACGGGAGGTCGGACGCCTCCTTGATGACCGGGTTCGCCTTGACGCCCGCGGTCCACACGATGGTCTCGGTGTCGAACTCGACGCCGGTCGACGTGACCACGTGCCCGTCGACGCAGGACGACAGGAAGGTGTTGAGGTGGAACTCGATGCCGCGCTTCTTCAGCTCGGCGAGCGCGTACTCGCCCATCGGCTCCGTGACCTCGGGCAGGATGCGCCCGGCGCCCTCGATCATGACGAACCGCAGGTCGGACGCCTCGATCGTCTGGTACTGCCGCGTCGCGTAACGCGCCATGTCCTCGATCTCGGCGAGGGCCTCGATGCCGGCGAACCCGCCACCGACGAAGGTGAACGTGAGCATGCGCTTGCGCAGGTCGGCGTCCCACGTGGAGGACGCGACGTCCATCCGGTTGATCACGTGGTTGCGGACCGCGATGGCCTCTTCGACGTTCTTGAAGCCGATGGCCGACTCCGCGAGGCCGGGGATCGGCAGCGTGCGCGACACCGAGCCGAGGCCGACGACCAGCTGGTCGTACGACACCTCGTACTCGTCGCCCGACTCGGGCTGGATCTTCACGTGCTTGCGGCCGTGCTCGATCGCGGTGACCTTGCCCTGCAGCACGTCGATGCCCTTGAGGGCCTTGCGGTGCGGTGCCACGACGTCGCGGGCGTCGATCGACCCGGCGGCCGCCTCGGGCAGGAAGGGGGCGTACGTCATGTACGGCCGCGGGTCGACGACGACGATCGCCGCCTCCCGCTTCTTCAGCTTCTTTCGCAGGCGGCGCGCCACGTAGAGGCCGACGGACCCGCCGCCGAGCACCACGATGCGCGGCACCTTCCGCGGGCGCGGCGTGCTCGCCGCATCGGAAGCATGGCTGACCGAGGTCAGGTCGTTCTGAGGCATGATTCCCAGGATACCGCTCGCCGCGCATCCGCATTGACACGCCAAAGGGCGGCGTGTGCGTGATGCACCCCACGCCGTCGTCGCCGCTGCAGGAACGTCCTCGATCCTCTGGCAGCCACAACGGGCCACCGTCGCTGGAAGTTCCCGGCGGACGGAAGTCACGCCATGGACAGCGCGATCCCGTCGAGGATGTCGTGCTCGCTCGTGACCACGCTCGTCAGCGCGCCACCGGCGGCCGCGACGTCGGCGGCCACGCGGGTGATCACCTCGGACCAGACGAGCGCCCCGGCCGCGATGACGTCGACCCGGCCCGGGTGCAGGAAGCCCATCGCCGCACGCTCGGCGCGCGGGGCCTCGACCAGTGCCGCGCACGAGTCCAGCACCACCTGCACGGGCAGCTCGGCCTGGTTCACCCGCTCGCGCCGGTACTCCGTCAGTCCCAGTGCGTGTGCGGTCACCGTGGTGATCGAACCGGCCAGCCCGACCAGGGTGGCCGTCTTCGCGAGCGGGACGGCGCGGGCGGCGTCGTCCAGGTGGGCCTGCACGTCCGCGCGGGCCGCCGCGATCTCCGCCGACGACGGGGGATCGCTGTGCAGGTGCCGCTCCGTCATCCGCACCGAACCGACGTCCATCGAGACGCTCGCGTCGACCGAGCCGGTGCCGAGAACCAGCTCCGTGGACCCGCCACCGAGGTCGACGACGAGGAACGGGCCCGCGTGCGCCTCCGCGACCGCACCGGTCGCCCCGCGGAACGACAGCTGTGCCTCCTCGTCGCCGCTGATCACCTCGACCTCCACGCCGAGCGCCGAGCGCACGCCGTCGAAGAACGCGTCCCGGTTTCGCGCGTCGCGCGTGGCCGACGTCGCCACGAAACGCACCTTCTGCGCTCCGGCGGCCTCGATCGCCGCCGCGTACCGGCGCGTCGCCGCGAGGGTGCGATCCAGCGCCTCGGGCGCGAGCTCACCGGTACGGTCCACACCCTGGCCGAGCCGCACCACCTCCATGCGGCGGTCGAGCTCGGTGAGGTTTCCGGCGGCGTCGACGTCCGCGAGGAGCAGGCGGATCGAGTTGGTGCCGCAGTCGATCGCGGCCACACGAGAGGAAGTCACGCGAAGATTCTTCCAGGCCCTCCGCCGCGAGGCGTCGAAGAAGCCGGATCCGCGAGAAACCTCACGTGGTGGTGAGCGCGACCGTTGCGCCTCAAGCGGTCGCGAAGCCGTGACGGTCGCGCTCGCGACAAAGGCTCAGCAGGTGCAGCGGTCCGGGCGCCAGCTGTCCCTTGCCAGCTCCAGCGCCTCGTCACCCAGCGGGTTCACGCCAGGGCCCGCGGCGAGCGCGTGCGCGAAGAGGACGTGCAGGCACTTGACGCGCGTCGGCATGCCGCCGGCCGAGATGCCGGCGATCTCCTCGACGTGCCCGATCGCCTCACGCTGGGCGAGGTAGTGCTCGTGCGCCTTCCGGTAGGCGGCGGCGAGCTCCTCGTCGGACTCGAGCCGCGCCGTCAGCTCCTTCATGACGCCGTTCGCCTCGAGCGTCGACGCGGCCGCCGTCGCACCGGGGTGGGTCAGGTAGAAGACGGTCGGGAAGGGGGTGCCGTCGGGCAGGCGCGGCGCGGTGCGCACCACGGTCGGACGGCCGCACACGCAGCGCGCCGCGATCCCCACGACGCCGCGCGGCTCGCGGCCGAGCTGCTCGGCCAGGACGCGCAGATCGTCGTCGGACACTGTCTCGATCACGGAGTTCACCGCTCCATTGTCCCTCAAGAGACTGTCCCTCAGGAGCGCTGCGGCACGAGGGCTGCGGCACGCGATCGGACGAACGCGCCTACTCCTCGCCGCCCGCGATCCGCACGGAGTCCCACACGCTCGTGAACCAGGGGGTGTCCGCACCCTCCGACGCGCCGGGCGACGGCTCGACGACGCCGGGCGGCGGTTCCTCCTGCTGTACGGAGTCGGTGTCCAGGGGGCGCCACACCTTGTCCCCCGGCATGACGAAGTGCAGCCGCGACCGTGCCTGCTCGATCACGTACGACGGGTCGTCCCAGCGGGCGAGCTCGGTGTCGAGCTCCTCCTTCTGGACCAGCTGCTGGTTCAGCTCCGACCGCAGCTCGCGCAGCTCGGCCTGCTGGGTCACGACGGCGCGCACGGTCGGCAGCAGGAGCACCACCGCGAGGAGCACCACGACGGACAGCACCATCGCGCGGACCGTCAGCACCTCGGGCAGCACGAGCCCGAAGCTGCCGCGCTTACGGTCGGCGCGCGGCGGCGGGACGCTGCCGTTGACAGCGCTGCGGCGACGCGGCTGCGTGGGTCGCTTCACCCCGCCGCCCGACGCGGGCCGCGCAGCCCGCGGAGCGGCAGTGCCCGGGCGCGCGGCGGATCGAGCGGGCGCACTGCGCGGTGCGGGAGTACGGCGGCTCGCCGACGGCGGCGCGACGGGCTTGCGAGCGGCCGAACCTCTCGCGGTGGAACCGCTCGCCGTCGGAGCGGACGGCTTCTTCGGGGCGGCCTTCCCCGTCGGCGTCGGCTTCGAGTCCTTCGCCTTCTTCACACCCGATGCACCCGCTCCGGCACGCGGGGTCGACGACGGGCGCGCGCCCGAACCGCGGGCCGAGCCCGAGGGTCGCGCCGGACGACGTGAGGAAGGCATGGGTCGATTGTGCCGATTCGCGAGGCCTTTGTACCGGCATTACCTCCGGCGCGCCGTGTGTCGACCCTGCGAAGTCGCCGAAGTAGAGCGCCTGTCCCGCTCCCACACAGGCCAACCGGTGCGAGAAGGGGACAGGCGCTCTATTTCGGCGACTTCTGGTGGGTCAGCCCTGGAAGCGCGGGAACGCCGACCGGCCGGCGTAGGTGCCTGCCTCGTCGAGCGCCTCTTCGATGCGCAGCAGCTGGTTGTACTTGGCGATGCGCTCGCCGCGTGCCGGGGCACCGGTCTTGATCTGGCCGGCGTTGGTCGCCACGGACAGGTCGGCGATGGTGGTGTCCTCGGTCTCGCCGGAGCGGTGCGAGGTCATCGTGGTGAAGCCGTTGCGCTGGGCCAGCGTCACGGCGTCGAGCGTCTCGGTGAGCGAGCCGATCTGGTTGAGCTTGACCAGCAGCGAGTTGGCCGACTTCTCGGCGATGCCGCGGGCGAGGCGCTCGGGGTTGGTGACGAACAGGTCGTCGCCGACGATCTGCACCTTGTCGCCGACCTTGCCCATGAGCCCGGCCCAGGCGTCCCACTCGTCCTCGGACAGCGGGTCCTCGATCGAGACCAGCGGGTAGTCGGCCACGAGCTGCTCGTAGTACGCGATCATCTCGTCCGACGTCTTCTTGCCGCCCTCGAACGCGTACACACCGTCGGAGAAGAACTCCGTTGCGGCGACGTCGAGCGCGAGCGCCACGTCCTTGCCCGGCGTGAAGCCCGCACGCTCGATGGCGACGAGGATCAGGTCGAGCGCCTCACGGTTGCTGCCGAGGTTCGGCGCGAAGCCGCCCTCGTCGCCCAGACCGGTGGCCAGGCCCTTCTCCTTCAGCACGGACTTGAGGGAGTGGTACACCTCGGTGCCGGTGCGCAGCGCCTCGCGGAACGTCGGAGCGCCGATCGGGGCGACCATGAACTCCTGGACGTCCACGTTCGAGTCCGCGTGCGACCCGCCGTTGAGGATGTTCATCATCGGCACGGGCAGGACGTGCGCGTTCGGGCCGCCCACGTAGCGGAACAGGTCCAGGCCCGAGCTCTTGGCCGCGGCCTTGGCGACGGCGAGCGACACACCGAGGATGGCGTTCGCGCCGAGCTTGCCCTTGTTCGGCGTGCCGTCCAGGTCGAGGAGAGCCTGGTCGATGATGCGCTGCTCGTCGGCGTCGTACCCGATGAGCTCGGGGGCGATCACGTCGTTGACGGCCGCGACGGCCTTCTCGACGCCCTTGCCCAGGTAACGGCCCTTGTCGCCGTCACGCAGCTCGACGGCCTCGAACGCGCCGGTCGATGCGCCGGACGGGACCGCCGCACGGGCGAAGGTGCCGTCGTCCAGGACGAGCTCCACCTCCACGGTGGGGTTGCCGCGCGAGTCGAGGATCTCGCGTGCTCCAACGGCTTCGATGCTAGCCACGGAATCTCCTTCTAAGGATGTTGCTCGATGGTTACGACCTCAGCGTAGGACGTCCGGCGGCGCCGCGCGGAACCGTCCACGGCTCGCCCGCGCCCGGCCAGCGGGACCGGCCACCGCGCGGGGTGCCCGCGGTTCACAGGGTCACCACAGGTCCGCGACAGGGCCACCACAGCGAGCCCGCCTAGCGTTCCGGACGTCCGGCGCAGACCGTCCTGCGGCGCGAACCGCTCCGCCCGCTCGCCCCCTACCACGGAGCGCAGCGCTACAGCCCGCGAGACGGTCCGCGCGGACACCAACTTTTCCGCACGTCCCCTCCCGACCCCAGGCAGGAGCCCATGTTCTTCACCTATCTGCGCAGAGAGCTGCGCAACCGACGCAAGCAGACCGTCGTGGTGGCGATCGGACTCGCAGTAGCGATCGCGCTCGTCATCGTCGTCAACGCGGTATCGACAGGCGTCAGGAACGCCCAGTCCGAGGTGCTCGAGTCCGTCTACGGCGTCGGGACCGACATCACCGTCGACCAGCCGAGCGACGGCCCGGTCGCGGCCGGCGCCGCCCCGGGCCGGTTCGACTTCAAGGAAGGAGAGGGCAAGGCGAACGAGGACGGCACGCGCGACCTCTCGGAGGACCGCCTCAGCACCGCCATGGGTTCGACGTCGTTCGACGCCGCCGCCCTGGAGACCGTCGCCGGCCTGGACCACGTGTCCGGTGTCGCCGCGACGCTCAACCTGCAGAACATGTCCTTCTCCGGCGAGCTGCCGGACCCCGAGGCCGACGGCCCGGTCACGATGCAGATGGGCCCGGACGGGAGCGGCGAGGGCTCGGCGGGCGGCTCGTCGTTCGAGATCGACCAGTTCACGGTCACGGGCGTGGACCCCGACGCCACCGCCGTCGGCCCCCTGACCACCGCAGAGGTGGCCGACGGTCGGACGCTGGAGGCGGGCGACAAGAACGTGGCCGTCCTGGACGCCACGTATGCCGAGCAGCAGGAGCTCGCCGTCGGCGACACGATCACGGCGGGCGGCAAGGACCTGGAGATCGTGGGCACCGTCTCGTCCACGACGGGTGACGGCGTCGCTACGGCGTCCGACGCCTACCTCCCGCTCGCCACGGCCCAGACCCTCGCGGACCTCGCCGACCAGGTCACGGACATCTACGTGCAGGTCGACTCGGCCGAGAACGTGGATGCCGTCGCCGCCGCCATCGAGAGCGAGCTGCCCGACGCGTCGGTGAGCACCCAGTCCGACCTCGCGGAGGGCGTGACCGGATCCCTCTCGACGGCGTCCAACCTGATCGGCACGCTCGGCACCTGGCTCAGCGTCATCGTGCTCGCGGCGGCCTTCGGCCTCGCGATCCTGTTCACCGTCTCGGGCGTGAACCGCCGGACGCGCGAGCTGGGCACCCTCAAGGCGATCGGCTGGAGCCGGAACCGTGTGGTGGGCCAGGTCGCCGGCGAATCAGTGGTGCAGGGCCTCATCGGCGGCGCTGTGGGCCTCGCGCTCGGCGCGCTGGCCGTGTGGGCGGTCAACCTCGCGGGCATCACGCTCAGCGGGGCGTCGGGCGGCCTCACCATGGGCGGGCTGATGCCCGCGGGCGGCGCCGTCCAGGGCGGCACCGCGCCCGACGGTGATGGGGGCGGCGCGTTCGGTGAACGGTCCGACGCCTTCGCCGGAGCCGGGGCCAGCGCCGTCGACATCGTGCTCCAGGCGCCCGTGAGCCTGTGGATAGTTCTGGCCGCGGTCGGGCTCGCGGTGCTGGGCGGGCTGCTCGCGGGCGTCGTGGGCGGTCAGCGCGCGGCGAAGCTGCGCCCCGCCGAGGCCCTCCGGTCCCTCGCATAGCCAGCCACTCTCCCCAGCGTTCAGAAGGGCAGTCCATGTACCAGATCGACGATTTGACCAAGACGTACCGCCAGGGCAAGCGCCAGGTGCGCGCGCTCAAGAACGTGTCCGTGACCATCGGCGACGGCGAGCTCGTGGCCGTCCAGGGCCCGACGGGCGGCGGCAAGTCCACCCTGCTGCAGATGCTGGGCGGGCTGGACCGGCCGACGTCGGGCACGGTCAAGCTGGACGGCAAGGACCTCGCCGGCATGAGCGACGCACAGCTCACGGCGGCGCGGGCCGAGACCATCGGCTTCGTGTTCCAGAACTTCAACCTCATCCCGACGCTCACCGCGCTGGAGAACGTGGAGACGGCGCTCGTGCCGTCGAAGGTCGCGCGGCAGAGCCGGACGGCGCGCGCCCTGGCCGCCCTGGAGTCGGTCGGCCTCGGCGACCGCGGCGACCACCTGCCGGGTGAGCTCTCGGGCGGCCAGCAGCAGCGCGTCGCGATCGCGCGGGCGCTGGTGAAGAACCCGAAGGTGCTGCTGGCCGACGAGCCAACGGGCAACCTCGACGAGGAGACCCGCGACGAGATCGTGGACCTCATCGAGGGGCTGTGGAAGGACCAGGGGCTGACGATCGTGCTGGTCACGCACGACTCGGTGGTCGCAAGCCGCACACCGCGACGGCTGCGCATCGCGAAGGGAGCCCTGAAGGAACTCCCGGCGGCGTAGCCCGCCGGGGCTTCCGCGCTCCGCCGCAGCCCAGCGATCCGGCCCCGGAACGTGCGATTTCCGGGCCAGATCGCTGGGCCGGCGCGGGCGCGCACGGCCGGGCCCGAGAACAGCACGTGACCCAGCCTCTCGACGCCACCGCTCCCGCTGGCTACTCTGCCCTTACGTCCGCCGCAGCACCGTCGCTCCGGCGTTCGCCCCGCACCTGAAGACACGCGCAAGGGAGCGCCGAATGCCTCTTCGAAATCGTTTCACCCAGAGCCCCCGACCGACCCGCAGACCTGGCTCGGCGGGCGGACCTCGCTCGTCACTCAGAAATCGTTTAACGCGAGCCGGAACCAGCACCGGCCTCGCCGCCATCGCACTGTCCGGAGCACTGGTCACCGCACCGGCCGCCACTGCAGGCAGCACGATGACCGCCACGACCGCCGCAGCCGACACCGTCGTCACCACCGTCGACTTCGAGGACGGCACCACCGGCACCTGGACCCCCAGCGGCGGCGCGGGCCTCGAGATCGTCGCGGACCCCGACGGTGCGGGCAGCGTGCTCGCCATCACCCGGGCCGCGGACTACGAGGGCATCCAGTCCCCCACCGGCATCTTCCACGCCGGCGTCACCTACACGTTCAGCATGCGCGCCCGCGTGGCCGAACCCGCCGAGCCCACCGGCCCCACCAGCGCCGACGTCCGGTTCGTCATGAAGCCGTCCTACAGCTGGATCGGCAACACGACGATCAGCACGGACTGGACCACCGTCACCGGCACGTACACGGCCGACGGCGACCCGGCCGAGCTGCAGGCCTACCTCGGCAGCACCGACCAAGCCGCTCCCTACACGATCCTCGTGGACGACATCATGGTGACCACCTCCGACACCGTCCCACCGGGCGACGTCGTCCCCGGCGGGGCGGTCAACCCCGTCCCGACCCCCGCGTACGCGGCGGAGGGCAGCGGCAACGTGTCCGCCCTGACCTTCGACGACGGCCCGAACCCCGGCACCACCCCGGCCCTGCTCGACTTCCTCGCGGAGCACGAGATCAAGGCGGTGTTCTGTGTCATCGGCCAGAACATCGAGGCGGACGGCGGGGCCGCGATCCTGCGCCGGATCGTCGCCGACGGCCACGTGCTGTGCAACCACTCGACGGGCTACGCCGACATGGGCTCCTGGACCGAGGAGCAGGTACGCGCGGACCTCGTGGCGAACATGGGGATCATCCGCGACGCGCTCGGCAACCCGAACCAGAAGATCCCGTTCTGGCGCGCGCCGAACGGGTCGTGGGGCGTGACGCCCGGCGTCGCCGTCGAGCTGGGCATGCAGCCGCTCGCCGTGCGGAACACGATCGCCGACTGGGAGACCCAGGACGTCGAGACCCTCACCGCCAACCTGCGCGCCGCGATGGTCGCGGGCGAGCTGGTCCTGGCGCACGACGGCGGCGGCGACCGGTCGGGCACGCTCGCCGCGGTCCGGACCGTCGTCACCGAACGGCTGGCCGACGGCTGGAGCTTCACGTTCCCGCAGGGCACTCCCCCGGCGTCGGGCCCGGTGATCAGCACCGACTTCGAGGACGGCACGCTCGGCGGCTGGGTGCCGCGCGAGGGCACCGAGACCTCGGACTTCACGCTCGCGGTCACCGATTCGGACGCCCACGACTCCACCTGGTCCGCCGCACTGACCGGCCGGGACGCCACGGGCGACGGGATCGCCCGGGACGTCACCGGCGTGCTCCGGGCGGGCGTCACCTACGACGCCTCGGCCTGGGTCCGCTTCGCCGAGGGCCAGACGCCCGGCGACGTCTGGCTGAGCCTGGCGACCACCACGGACGGCGCCCAGACCTTCTCGACGCTCGGCCAGTTCAGCGGCATCACGAGCACCGGCTGGACCCAGGTGACCGCCACCTTCACGGTGCCGGACCACGACGACGCCCTGCTCTACTTCGAGACCGCCTACAACGGCGGCAACACGAGCGACTGGTTGATCGACGACATCGTGGTGTCCGTCCCGGAGCCGCCGCTGATCGAGGACCTGACCGGCATCAAGGAGACCGTCGACTTCCCGATGGGCGTCGCCATCGACAGCCGCGAGACGTCGGGCGCGGCCGCCCAGCTGTTGAACCGCCACTTCGGTCAGATCACTCCTGAGAACCACATGAAGCCAGAAGCCTGGTACGACGACGAGCGCACGTTCCGCCGTCACCCCGAGGCGACGGCGCTCATGGACTTCGCCCAGGCGAACGACCTGCGGGTCTACGGCCACGTGCTGGTGTGGCACGGCCAGACCCCCGAGTGGTTCTTCCAGGACGACGCCGGTGAGCCGCTCCCTGCCACCGCGGAAGGCCAGGCGGTCCTCCGCGAGCGCCTGCGCACCCACATCTTCGACGTCGCGGAGGATCTCAGCACCGACTACGGGCTCTTCGGCTCGGACACCAACCCGCTGGCCGCGTTCGACGTGGTCAACGAGGTCGTGTCCGACGGTGCGGAGAACCCGGACGGGCTGCGCCGCAGCGAGTGGTTCCGGGTGCTGGGCGAGGAGTTCATCGACCTCGCGTTCCGGTACGCGGACGAGGCGTTCAACGAGACGTACGCGGCCGAGGGCACAGCGCGGCCGGTGACCCTCTTCATCAACGACTACAACACCGAGCAGGGCGGCAAGCAGGACCGCTACCTCGCCCTGGTGGAGCGGCTGCTGGCGCGCGGGGTGCCGGTGGACGGCGTGGGGCACCAGTTCCACGTATCCCTTGCCCTGCCGGTCAGCGCACTGGAGGGTGCTCTGGCCCGGTTCGAGGACCTGCCGGTGACGCAGGCGGTCACGGAGTTCGACGTCACGACGGGAACCCCGGTGAGCCAGGCCAGGCTGATCGACCAGGGGTACTACTTCCGGGACGCGTTCGAGGCGTTCCGCGCGCACGCGGACGACCTGTTCTGCGTGACGGCGTGGGGCCTGACCGACGGCCGGTCGTGGCGGGTCGACAGCGGCGCGCCGCTGATCTTCGACGACAGGTACCAGGCCAAGCCCGCCTACTACGGCGCGGTGGGCGCCGAGCTGCCGGCCCGGCTGCGCACGGCGAACGTGTTCGCGGGTGACGTGCCGCTGGACGCCTCGGCGACCGCGTCCCCGGTGTGGGACCGGCTGCCACTCCACACGTTCGACGCGCCGGACGGCGGCGAGGCCGCCTTCCAGCTGCGCTGGGCGGCCGACCACCTGACGGCGTTCGTCTCGGTGGACGACGCCGGCGCTGCGGCCGGCGACGCGGTCACGCTGGCGCTCGGCGACGCGGAGTACGTGATCGCCCGGGACGGGTCCGTGACCGGCGGGGCAGTGGGTGCCGACGCGGTGGCGACCGAACGGGAGGGCGGCTACGACGTCGTCGTGCACCTGCCCGCGGCCTTCGAGGAGGGCACCACCGCGGCGTTCGACGCCCGCGTGACCAGCGGCGACGAGACCACGACGTGGAACACGCCGGGTGCGCTGGGCACCCTGACGCTGCTCGAGGAGCTGTCGTACCTGGAGGTCGCGGAGGCGGCGACGGCTCCGGAGATCGACGGCGAGCTCGACGACGTGTGGGCCACCGCGGGCACGGTCACCACGACCAAGGAGGTCGAGGGTTCGGGCGGGGCGGTCGCGACCGTCCGCACGCTGTGGCGCGAGAACACGCTGTACGTGCTGGCCGACGTCGCCGACCCGGTGGTCGACGTCTCCGGCTCCGACCCGTGGATCCAGGACTCCGTGGAGATCTACGTGGACGGCGGCAACGCGAAGAACGGCGGGTACCGGGCCGACGACACGCAGATCCGCGTCTCGGCGCAGAACGCGGTGTCGTTCGGGACGGGTGACGAGGCGGCGCAGCGCGCCCGCCTGACGAGCGCCACCACGCTGACCGACAGCGGGTACCGGGTCGAGGCGGCGATCGACCTGCTGTCCTACGGCGGGCCGGGCACGTTCCACGGCCTGGACTTCCAGGTCAACGACGCGGCCGACGGCGCGCGGACCGCCGTCCGCAACTGGGCCGACCCGACCGGGGCCGGCTACCAGTCCACCGCCCGCTGGGGCGTGGGACAGCTCGTGGCGGACCCCGGGCTGGTCAGCCTCACGCCGCCCGTGGTCAAGGGCAAGCCGGCCAAGGGGAAGATCCTCACCGCCGACCCCGGCACGTGGTCGCAGGAGGCGACGTTCACCTACCAGTGGCTGCGCGACGGCGAGCCCGTCCGCGGCGGAAGCAGGTCGTCGGGCTCCGGGCAGACGTACAAGGTGAAGCCGCACGACGTGGGACACGAGCTGTCCGTGGTGGTGACGGCGCGCACCGAGGACGGCACCACGGCGTCCGCGACGAGCGATGCAGTGACGATCCGGCGCTGAGCCGTGCCCGGAGTTGTTTTCGCCTCTAGACCTCGAGACGGAAACAACTCCGGGCTCTACCGCTCGACAGCACCGGTTCGTCCGGCCAGCCGCACGAAAGGGTCCTGACGAATCGTTACAGACGGTTTACACGAATTTCCAAGCGGCCAGCCTCCCGCGGCGATATGGTCCAAACCTCCCCGCCCTGATACCGGGGAGCTGACATGGGGAGGCAAGAAGTGAGGCAAGGACGAGCAGGAAGCAGTGCGCGGCTCGCCGCGGTCGCCACGTTCGCCACCGTCGCGTTGACGGTCGCCGGATGCAGCCCGAGCCAGACCGCGGACGACGACGACGCGGGCCCGGTCACGCTGGAGACCTGGATCAGCCAGGACATGGAGACGCTGTTCCCCGGTGACGCCGGCGCCTACGACAACATCAGCGTCCTCGACGTCGTCTACGACGGACTGGTCCGGTACGACCCGGAGACCACAGAGCCGTACAACTACGTGGCCGAGTCGATCGAGCCGAACGACGACAACACCGTCTGGACGATCAAGATCAAGCCGGACCTCACGTTCCAGAACGGTGAGCCCGTCGACGCCGACGCGTTCGCCCGTGCCTGGAACTACACCGCCGACGGCGACAACGGCCTGTACTCCGGCTACTTCTTCAGCATCATCGAGGGCTATGACGAGATGCAGCCGGAGACCGACGAGAACGACGAGATCGTCAAGGAGGGCGCGAAGGACGAGCTGTCCGGGCTGAAGGTCGTCGACGACCTGACCCTCGAGGTCACGCTCAACTCTCCGTTCGCCGGCTTCTCGACGATGCTCGGCTACACCGGCTTCTTCCCCGTCGCCCAGGAGTGCCTTGACGACGTCGAGAAGTGCGCCCTCGAACCGATCGGCAACGGCCCTTTCCAGGTCACCGAGTGGGCGCAGGGCCAGGAGCTCACCGCTGAGAAGTGGGCCGACTACCCGCTCGACGAGACCCCCGACTACGACTCGATCCACTGGACCGAGTACGCGACGGGCGAGACCTCGGGGTGGGCCGACTTCAAGACCGGCGACCTCGACCTCTCGTTCCCGCCGACCGCTGAGGTCGAGGCGGCCAAGAACGACCCCGAGCTCGCCGAACGCTACGTGGAGCGCCCCGGCGCCGCGCTGACCTTCCTCGGTTTCTCGGGCTACACCGACGGTCCGTGGAAGGACAAGGAGTTCCGCAAGGCGATCTCGATGGCGATCGACCGCGAGGGCATCATCTCCTCGCTGGGCAGCGGTCAGGCCACCCCTGCCGACTCCTGGGTGGTCCCCGGCGGCGTGCCCGGCGGCGAGGCGGGCACCTGCGAGTGGTGCGTCTTCGACCCGGAGGCCGCCAAGGCGGCGCTGGAGAAGGCGGGCGGCTGGCCCGAGGGCGAGAAGCTTCAGATCAGCCTGGGCGACGACGACGCGGAGGTGGAGTACTTCACCGCGATCGGCAACTCGATCGAGGAGGTGCTCGGCATCCCCTACGAGCTCAACATCGACCCGGACTACTTCACGACCCGGGCGGAGCAGGGCTACGACGGCATGTTCCGGAACAACTGGTTCCCGGACTACCCGCTGAACGAGAACTACCTCAGCTTCTACGCGTCGGGCGAGCCCGGCGCGGGTCACTGGGGCTGGTACAGCAAGGAGTTCGAGGACAAGCTGGACGAGGCAGCGGCGGCGCCGTCGCTGGACGAGTCCGTCGCGCTCTACCAGGAGGCGGAGGGCATCCTGGCCGAGGAGTTCCCGACCATCCCGTTCCGTTGGAGCTTCAGCGCCACGTACTACAGCGAGCGGCTCGACAACGTCGTGCTCAACCCGTTCTCGGGTGCCCCGATCCTGCGTGACATCGAGGTCTCGGCAAGCTGACCACCCGCACGTGATCGCCGCGAGGTAGTGCCACCGTCGCACCACGGCACTACCTCGCGGTCATGAACGACCGAAGGAACCCATGGGCCGCTACATCCTCAGACGCGTGGTGCAGGCCGTCGGCACGCTGCTGCTCGTGATGCTCCTGCTCCACCTGCTCACGACGGTCGCCATCCAGCTCAACGGCAACCCGGCGCAGGCGTTCTTCGGGGACAAGGTCGCGTCCCCGGCGCAGATCGCCGTCGTCGAGCAGCGCTTCAACCTCGACGACCCCTGCTTCGACCAGGTGGGCAACCCGTGCCTCGGCCCGTTCGTCGAACGGCTCGGCCAGTACGCCCAGGGCGACTTCGGCACCAACCTGCGCGGGCGTGAGGTCTCGGACATCGTCGCCACCGCGGCCCCGAACACGCTGCGCCTGTTCTGCATAGTCCTGGTCACCTGGCTGGCGCTCGGCATGGTGCTCGGCTCCGTCGCCGCCCGCTGGCGCGGCTCGCCGGGAGACCACGGCATCCGCCTCACGTCGGTGCTCATCGACGCGTTCCCCGTCTTCGTGCTGCTGATCGTCTACCGCTATGTCGTCGCCGTCCCCCTGAGCAGGTGGGCGGAGGAGACGTTCGGCGAGGACAGCTGGCCCCCGTACTGGTTCAAGCCGTCGTTCGACCCCGAACACCCGTGGGCCACGGTGCTCGTGCCCGGCATCCTGCTCGGCCTGGCCGGCTCCGCCGCGTTCATCCGCCTGGTCCGCGCCGGCCAGCTCGAGTCCTACCAGGGCGACCACGTGCGGACGGCGCGGTCGAAGGGCCTGGGCGAGCGGCACGTCGTCGTGCACCACGTCGTGCGCAACTCGTCGGTCCCCGTGGTGACCGCCATCGGCCTGACCTTCACGGAGGCCCTTGGCGGCGCTGTGATCACCGAGGGCCTGATGAACATCTACGGGATGGGCGGCGTCCTGTGGGGCGCCGTGCGCGACGACGACGTCGGGCTCGTGCTCGGCATCGTCACCCTGCTGGCTGCCGTGACCGTCGTGGTGATGATCGTCGTCGACATCGCCTACGCCCTGCTCGACCCGAGGATCCGCTATGAGTGACGCCGCTGCCGCTGCCCCCATCCCGACGGCGCCACGGGGAGCCGGTGCGTCGTCGAGCCCCCTGGCCGACGCCTGGCGCACGCTCCGGCGCAGGCCCGACACGATCGCCGCGGCCGCCGTCCTCGTGTTCTTCGCGGTGATGGCAGCCTTCCCGCGCCTCTTCACGGACACCAGCCCGCGGGCGTGCCCCATCCGGGAGGCGCGGACGGCGCCCCAGGGCTGGGGTGGTGAGCATCCGCTGGGCACCGACGCGCTCGGGTGCGACGTGCTGGCCACGATGGTGCACGGGGTGCGCCCGTCGCTGCTGCTCGCGATCGTCGTGGTCGGCGTCTCGCTGGTCATCGGCGTCACGCTCGGCCTGCTCGCCGGGTACTACCTCGGCTGGGTCGACTACCTGGTGTCGCGCACCGTCGAGGTCTTCCTCGTGATCCCCCTGCTGCTCGCGGCGCTGCTTGTGCTGTCACTGTTCAAGGGCGTCGACCTGGGCGCGGGGACGTTCAACGTGATCCTGCTGCCCGCCGTCGTGCTCATCCTGTTCGGCTGGATGCCGTACGCCCGGTACGTCCGGGCCGCCACCCTGGAGGCCAAGCACCTGGACTACGTCACCGCAGCGCGTTCGCTCGGTGCCTCCGACCTGCGGATCATGGTCCGGCACGTGCTGCCGAACGCGATAGGCACGGTGACCGCACTGCTGCCGACCTCGGTGGCCGGCGTGATCAGCGCCGAGGCGGTGCTGTCGTTCCTCGGGATCGGGGTGCGCCCACCAGCGACGAGCTGGGGCATCCAGATCGAGCAGGGCTCGCAGTGGGTGCTCGGCGGCGCGCCGCACGTGCTGCTCGCCCCACTGATCTGCCTGGTCGCCACCGTCCTGGCCCTCGTTGTGCTCGGCGACGCCCTGCGCGACGCCCTCGACCCGAGGTTGAGCGCATGAGCCGCGCGCGGAACGCAGTCGAGGAGCAGGCCATGAGCCACGAAGAGGGGGTAGCGGCCGCGCCGCTGCTGGAGGTCACCGACCTCAGCGTCGAGTTCCGCACCCCCTCGGGTCCGGTGCGGGCCGTCGACGGGTTGTCCTATCGGGTCGAGGCCGGCCGCACCCTCGCCATCGTGGGCGAGTCCGGCTCCGGCAAGTCGGTGTCGTCGCTGGCCGTGATGGGTCTCCTGCCGGACACGGCCACCGTGACCGGGGGCACGGCCCGCCTCGACGGCGTCGACCTCCTCGCCCTGAGCCGCAAGGAGCACCGCGCTCGCTGCGGCGACCGGGTGGCGATGGTGTTCCAGGACGCGCTCGCCGCGCTGAACCCCGTGCACACCGTGGGCTACCAGCTCACCGAGGCCCTGCGGGCGCGGCGCGGGATGTCCCGGGGCGACGCCCGCAAGCGGGCCGTCGAGCTGCTCGACCTGGTCAAGGTGCCGAACGCGAAGGCACGGGTCAAGGAGTACCCGCACGAGTTCTCCGGCGGCATGCGGCAGCGCGTCATGATCGCGTCGGCGCTGGCCCTTGACCCCGACGTGCTCATCGCCGACGAGCCCACCACCGCCCTCGACGTCACCGTCCAGGCGCAGGTGCTGCGGCTGCTCGCGGAGATCCAGGCGGAGCGGCAGATGGGCCTCGTGCTGATCACGCACGACCTCGGCGTCGTGGCAGGCGTCGCCGACGACGTCACCGTCATGTACGCGGGCCGCGCCGTCGAACAGGCACCGGTCGTGCCCGCCTACACGGCGCCTGCCCACCCGTACACGCGGGCGTTGCTGCGCTCGATCCCGTCGGCTTCCGGCACGGGCCGGCTCTCCGTGATCCCCGGGCGCCCGCCCAGCCCCGCGGCCAGACCGCCGGGCTGCCCGTTCCACCCGCGCTGCGACGCGGCGCGGGACATCTGCCGCACGGACGTGCCACCGCTGGTCGTCCCCGCCCCGGGCCGGGCATCCGCGTGCCACTTCGCCCCGGACATCATGGCGGGCCGGGAACCGCGGCCCGACACCTCGGCGGTCGAGCCCGTCGAGACCCGGCCCGCGCCGTCCGCCGTCGAAGGAGGCAGTGATGACTGAGCCCGTGCTCGAGGTGCGTGATCTCGTCAAGCACTATCCGGTGCGCAACGGGCTGCTGCGCCGTTCCGTGAGTGCCGTCAAGGCGGTCGACGGCGTCTCCCTCACGCTGGAGCGCGGCAGGACCCTCGGTTTGGTGGGCGAGTCGGGCTCGGGCAAGTCGACGCTCGCACGTGTGCTCGTCGGCATCGAGGCGCCGACCAGCGGCCAGGTCCTCGTCGACGGCGAGGACGTCGTGGGCCTGTCCCGCGCGGGTCGCAAGCAGCTGCGCCGCGACGTGCAGATGGTGTTCCAGGACCCGTACACGTCGCTCAACCCGCGGATGTCGGTGGCCGAGATCGTGGGCGAGCCGTTCGCGATCCACGGCATCGACCCGCCGGGCGGGCGGCGGGCCGCGGTGGGCGAGCTGCTGGAGCTCGTCGGCCTGGACCCCGACCACGCGTCCCGGTACCCGCACCAGTTCTCCGGCGGCCAGCGGCAGCGGGTCGGGATCGCCCGCGCGCTCGCGCTGCGGCCCAAGATCCTGGTGTGCGACGAGCCGGTCTCGGCGCTCGACGTGTCGGTGCAGGGCCAGGTCATCAACCTGCTGGAGGACCTCCAGGCGGAGCTCGGCCTGTCGTACCTGTTCGTGGCGCACGACCTCGGCGTGGTGCGGCACATCGCCCACGACGTCGCGGTGATGTACCTGGGGCGCATCGTCGAGCAGGGTCCGGAGGCCGAGGTGTACGACGGCGCGCAGCACCCGTACACCCAGGCCCTGCTGTCGGCGGTCCCCGTGCCGGACCCGTCGATCCGGCTGGTCGCGCCCACTCCGTCGATCGAACCTTCGCAGGTCGAGGTCGGCGGCGGCGCCATAGTCCTCGAGGGCGACCCGCCTTCCCCCGTGAACCCGCCGTCCGGCTGTCCGTTCCACACGCGGTGCTGGCTGGCGCCCACGCTGCCCGAGGCGCGCACGGCGCCGTCGGCCGATCGCTCCGAGACCGGCCTGCGGCTGATCCCGGCGGTGTGCGAGACCGAGCGGCCCGCCCTCGTCGTCCGCGACGGCTCGGGCCCCACCGGCGGTTCCCACGTGGCGGCCTGTCACTTCGCGCGAGAGCTGGTGGCACCTATGGTCGAAGCATGACGCGTGTCCTGGTCGTCCTGAACTCGCCCACCAGCCTGATGGGCCGGCTCGAACAGTCGCTTCCCGAAGCCGGCCTCGAACCCGTCCTGACTCCCGGCGCCGAGCTTCCCGAGAATCTCGACGGATTCGGTGGTCTGATCCTGCTGGGCGGCGGCTTCATGCCGGACGACGACCTGCACCACCCGTTCCTGGCCCGCGAACGACGGCTGACCACGGAGGCGCTGGACCTGGGGTTGCCGCTGCTCGGCCTCTGCCTCGGCGGCCAGCTGCTGGCGCACGTCACGGGAGGCGGCGTGACCGCGCAGTCCGGCGAGACGGAGCGCGGGATGTGCGCGCTGACGGTGCTGCCCGCAGCTGCCGACGACCCGCTCTTCGGCAATCTGCCGGGCATCCCCGACGAGCCGCTGTGGATGATCGAGAACCACGAGGACTCGGTGACCGCCCTGCCGCCGTCGGCGACGCTCCTGGTCTCCAGCGGGGAGTGCCCGATCCAGGCCTTCCGCGTGGGCGAACGGGCCTGGGGACTGCAGTTCCACCCCGAGGCACGGCCCGAGCGTGTGGCGACCTGGGACGAGGCCGCGCTCTCGGAGCAGGGCATCGACCGAGCGGCGCTGGCCGCGGCGGCGATGGTCCACGCGGCGGAGAACGAGGCGCAGTCGCGTGCGCTGATCCGGGCGTGGACCGACGTCGTCCACCGGACCGCGCGGTAGAACCAGGGCAGAGCAGCGCAGGACGAAGCAGTGCAGGACGAGGATCGACGAGGGGACCGAACCGGATGGTGTCGAAAGGGACGCACAGCGACGGGGTGCCGGTGGTGGCCTACCGGATCGCCCGCGCGTCGGGCGAGGTGCTGGCCGCGCGCCAGGACCGGCTGGACTTCTACGCCGCCTCGACGGTGAAGCTAGCAGTGCTGGTGGCGGCGGCCCGCGCGCTCGACGCGGGGACGGCGAGCCTGGCCGAGACCTGCACCGCCACCCGCACGTTCACCTCGCAGGTGCCCGGCGCGGGCGAGTACACGATCGAGCCCGACGACGTCGACAGCGGCCTGCCGCCGGACGGCACCCCGATGCCGCTGGGCGACGTCGTCGAACGCATGATCGTGGTCTCGTCCAACGAGGCGACCAACATCGTGACCGAGCGGGTGGGTCTGCCCGCCGTGAACAAGGCCCTCGCCGACGCCGGCGCCGCCGACTCGGTCTTCGGCCGCAAGTACTCCGACCTGGCAGCGGAACAGGCGGGCGCCTCGCACCGCACGACGGCGGCCGACCTGTGCCTCCTCATGTCCGCCCTGGTCACGGGCAGGCTGGCGAGTCCGGAACGGACCGCGTGGATGTGCGCGATGCTCGGCCGCCAGACCGACCGCCAGCTCACCGCTGCCGTACCGCACGGCGTCCCGTTCGGCTCGAAGTCCGGCTGGGTGGACGGCATCCGGCACGACGTCGCGTTCGTCGGCGAGCCGGGTCCGGACGCCTTGGTGATCTCGGTGTGCACCCGGGGCTACGACGAACAGGCGGCCGAGGAGACCCTCAAGTCCGTGGGCGCCCTGGCGCTGGCGCTGCTGCCTACGCGCCCCCGTTGAGGATGTTCCGGATGACCCACAGGCCTTCAGCGACCTCCGTGAAGCTCGTGCTCAGCGGGGAGAGGCCCACGCGCAGGCCCTGCGGCGGGCGGAAGTCCGGAACGACGCCGCGCGCCCACGCCTCCGCGACGACGCGCTTGAAGTCCGGGTGGTCGAGCATGATGTGACTCCCCCGGCGTTCCGGGTCGCGCGGCGAGGCCACCCGCACGCCGGCCAGGTACTCGTCCGCGATCTCCATCGCGAACCCGGTCAGCGCCAGGGACTTCTCGCGCACCGCCGGCATGCCTGCCTCCTCGACGAGCGCCAGCATGTCGCGCATGGGCAGCATCCCGATCACCGGCGGCGTGCCGCTGATGAGCTGGCGGATCCCGGTCGCGGGCTCGTACTCCGGACCCATCGCGAACGGGTCGGCGGCCCCCATCCAGCCCTGGACCGGCTGCCGCACCTCGTCCTGCAGGCCGGCGGCCAGGTAGGCGAACGCGGGCGACCCCGGCCCGCCGTTCAGGTACTTGTAGGTGCAGCCGACGGCGATGTCCACGCCGTCGGCGTCCAGGTCCAGCGGGACCGAGCCCGCGGAGTGGCACAGGTCCCACAGGACGAGCGCCCCGGCGTCATGCACGATCCGTGTGATCGCCGGGAGGTCCGCGACGTACCCAGACTTGTAGGCGACGTGGCTGAGCAGGACCAGGGCGGTGTCCGGCCCGACGGCGGCAGCCACGTCCTGAGCTGTCACGCCCGCCTCGGCGTCCGGCGTGATCCAGCGCAGCTCCAGGCCGCGCTCGGCGGCGATGCCCTGCAGCACGAACCGGTCGGTGGGGAAGTTCTCGGTGTCGGCGACGATGACGCGGCGCCCGGGGCGCGCGTCGACCGCGGCGCGGGCGAGCTTGTAGAGCAGCACCGTCGTGGAGTCGGCGACGACGGTCTGCCCCGGCGCCGCACCCAGCACCACGCGGCCGAGGGTGTCGCCGAGCTCGGTCGGCGCGTCCATCCAGCCCTCGTCCCAGGACCGGATCAGACGCGCCGCCCACGGCCCGTCGACGAAGGAGGCGAGCCGCGCGCGCGTGGCGGTCAGCGGCCGGCCCAGCGAGTTGCCGTCCAGGTAGGCGATCAGGCCCTCGCTCGGGGCGAAGAGGTCGCGGTAGCGGGCGACTGCGTCGCCCGCGTCGAGTGCGGCGGCGCGTTCGCGCAGCGCGGCGGGCAGGTTCACGGGCATTGCGGCGGATGCGGCGGGGACGGTCACGAAGGCTCCAGGTCGATCGGCTTCGGCCCGAGCGTACGTCCTGCACCGGCTCGGCCGATCCAGGCAGCGGCGTCGGACCCTTGACGGCCCAACCGCACCGTCAGTAAAGTCCGTACCGCTCCAGCGCAAAAACTCTACAAGGCACTGCGCGTTTATCAACAGTGACACGGCAAGTACCGATGATCTATCCGACGACGAACCCCGTCAACGCCGACGGGAGATCGGGGACGACGATGTTCCGCAACGCCACGCCACGCCACGCAACGGGCCTCGGGCCCAGACCGGGACGAGCTCCCGCGCTCCTGGCAGTGCTCACTGCCGCGGCCCTCACCGCTGCGGGCCTCGCACCGGTGACGGCAGCCGCCGCTCCCGTAGTGCTCTCCGCGGGCGCGCCCGCAGCCGCGAGCAGCAACAACGCGCCCTACCTTGCCGGCAACCTGACCGACGGCAACCAGGCGACCTACTGGGAGTCGACGAACGGCGCCCTCCCGCAGTGGGCGCAGGTGGACCTGGGTACGGGCGCGACCGTCGAAGAGGTGGTCCTCAAGCTCCCCACCGGCTGGGAGGCACGGACCCAGACCCTGACGGTGCAGGCCGGCGCCGACGGCGCGTCCTTCACCACGCTCGCCGCGAGCGCCCAGCGGCGCTTCGACCCGGCCTCGGGCAACACCGTGACCATCGACGTGCCGAACACGGCGGCGCGCTACGTGCGCATCGCGATCACGGCGAACACCGGCTGGTCCGCGGGCCAGCTCTCCGAGCTCGAGGTGCGCGGCACGCGGGACGCTCCCGACCCGGAGGAGCCGGTAGAGGGCACCGACCTCGCTCCGGGCCGCCCCATCACGGCGTCGTCCACGGAGTGGAACTACGTGGCGAGCAACGCCAACGACGGCAACACGTCGACCTACTGGGAGGGTGCGGGCGGCCAGTACCCGAGCACGCTCGCGGTGACGCTGGAGTCCGCGGCCACACTGAGCGACGTCGTCGTGAAGCTGCCGCCGGCCACGGCCTGGGGACCACGGACCCAGACCTTCGAGGTGCAGGGCCGCACCGGGTCCGGTGACGCGTGGGCCACGCTCGCGCCGTCCGCCGCACGAGCCTTCTCCCCCGCAACGGGCAACACGGTGACCGTCCCGGTCACGGGTACCGCGCGCGAGGTGCGTCTGCGGTTCACGGGCAACACCGGTTCGGGTAACGGTCAGGTGGCCGAGGTCCAGGTGTTCGGCGTACCGGCAGCCGGCCCGAACCTCACGGTCACGGGCGTCTCGGCGAACCCGGCGACGCCGACCGAGTCCAGCAACATCACGCTGTCCGCCACCGTGCGGAACATCGGGACGCTGGGGTCGCCGGCGACGAACGTCGCGCTCACCGTCGACGGCGAGACGGAGGCAACCGTCCCCGTCGGCGCGCTCGCCGCCGGCGCCACGGCAACAGTCAGCGCGAACGTCGGGGCGCTGCCCGCCGGCTCCTACGAGATCGGTGCCGTGGCCGACCCGTCGAACACCGTTCCGGAGCAGTCCGAGAGCGACAACGAGTACGTCGGCCCGGATCCGCTGGTGGTCGCCCAGATCGCCAGCTCCGACCTGGTCCCGACCGTGTCGTGGACGCCGAGCACCCCGGCGGCGGGCGAGACCGTCACCTTCTCGGCGACGGTCGCGAACCGCGGCACGGTCGCCACCTCCTCCGGGGCGCACGGCCTCACCGTCGTCGTGAAGAACTCGTCGGGAGCGACGGTGCGCACCCTCACGGGTTCGATCTCCGGCGCCATCGCCGCCGGCGCCACCAGCCAGAGCGTGAACCTTGGCACCTGGCCGGCCGCCAACGGCTCCTACGACGTCACGATCACCGCTGCCCCCGACGCGACCGAGGTCGAGGCGCGTCGCGCGAACAACTCTGCGACGCAGTCGTTGTTCATCGGCCGCGGTGCCAACATGCCGTTCGACACCTACGAGGCGGAGGACGGCGTGACCGGCGGCGGCGCGGTCGCCGTCGGGCCGAACCGAGTGGTCGGCGACCTCGCGGGCGAGGCGTCCGGCCGCAGGGCCGTCACCCTCGGCCAGACCGGCTCCTACGTCCAGTGGACCACGCGCGCGCCCACCAACTCCCTGGTGGTGCGGTTCTCCATGCCCGATGCCGCGGGCGGCGGTGGCACCAACTCCACGCTCGCTGTGTACGTGGACGGTCAGTTCCTCAAGAACATCGACCTGACCTCGCGGTACGCGTGGCTCTACGGCAACGAGGCCAGTCCGGGCAACCAGCCCGGCCAGGGCGCGCCGCGGCACATCTACGACGAGGCGAACGCCCTGCTCGGCACCACCGTCCAGGCCGGGCACACCATCCGCCTGCAGAAGACCGCGAGCAACACCAGCACGTACACCGTCGACTTCGTCGACCTGGAGCAGGTGACGGCGCAGGCCAACCCGGACCCCGCCCGGTACATCCAGCCCACGGGCTTCACGCACCAGGACGTGCAGAACGCGCTGGACCGGTTCCGGATGGACACCACCGGCAACCTGGCCGGCGTCTACCTCCCCGCCGGTGACTACCAGACCGCCAGCAAGTTCCAGGTCTACGGCAAGGCGGTCGACATCGTGGGCGCCGGGCCGTGGTTCACGCGCTTCCACGCGCCGGCCACGCAGGAGAACACGGACATCGGGTTCCGGGCCGAGGGCACGGCGAACGGCTCGACGTTCCGCGACTTCGCCTACTTTGGCAACTACACCTCGCGGATCGACGGCCCGGGCAAGGTGTTCGACTTCGCGAACGTGTCCGACATGACCATCGACAACATCTGGGTCGAGCACATGATCTGCATGTTCTGGGCGGCCAACATGGACGGCTCGGAGATCAAGGACTCCCGGATCCGGAACACGTTCGCGGACGCCCTGAACATGACCAACGGCAGCGCGAACAACCACGTGCACAACAACCAGGCACGCGGCACCGGCGACGACTCGTTCGCGCTGTTCGCCGCCACCGACGCCGGTGGCAGCGGCCAGCGGGGCAACGTGTTCGAGAACCTGACGTCCACCAACACCTGGCGCGCCGCGGGCCTCGCGGTCTACGGCGGGCAGGACAACACGTTCCGCAACATCTACATCGCGGACACGCTCGTCTACTCCGGCGTGACCATCAGCTCGCTGGACTTCGGGTACCCGATGGAGGGGTTCGGCCCCGCGCCGACCACCTTCGAGGGCATCTCCGTGGTGCGCTCCGGCGGGCACTTCTGGGGCGCCCAGGTGTTCCCGGCGGTGTGGCTGTTCTCGGCGTCGAAGACGTTCACCGCCATCCGGGTCAACGACCTCGACATCGTGGACCCGACGTACTCCGGGATCATGTTCCAGACCCAGTACATCGGCGGGCAGCCGGTCAACCCGATCCGGGACACGGTGTTCACCGACGTGTCGATCACCGGTGCCCAGCGCAGCGGTGACCAGTACGACGCGAGATCGGGCTACGGCATCTGGGCCAACCCGATGCCGGAACAGGGGCAGGGCCCGGCCGTCGGGTCGGCGACGTTCAACGGCCTGACGTTCTCGAACAACTTCCGCGACATCGAGAACCCGACGTCGACGTTCACGATCACCCGCAACTAACCCCTTCCCCGAGGTAGAGCGTGTGTCGCGGACGCACGCTCTACCTCGGCGAACGGGGGAGGCGGCGGGAGGCGCGGAGCCAGGCGATCAGGTCCGTTGCCGTCTCCGGGAGCGGGAGGGGTGCTGCCAGCGCGGGGGCCGACGGCGGTCCAAGGACCGCCCGGCGCAGCGCCTCCCCCTCCAGGCCCGCCTCGCCGAGGAACTCGATCTCGCGCTCGTTGACACCGACCGGCGTCGGGCCGTTGCCCATGTCGGTGCCATAGACAAGCCTCCCGCCCGCCGCCACGAAGCGTCGCGCGTTGTCGAGCGCAC
This sequence comes from Promicromonospora sp. NPDC050249, assembly GCF_040656015.1. Classification (NCBI taxonomy): domain Bacteria; kingdom Bacillati; phylum Actinomycetota; class Actinomycetes; order Micrococcales; family Promicromonosporaceae; genus Promicromonospora; species Promicromonospora sp. NPDC050249. The sequence goes on from NZ_JBFAKY010000013.1 coordinate 76,076, forward strand.
GCTCCAGGCCGGCCGAGTTGCCCGGCGCGTCGTGGATCCCCAGGGTCGAGATCCAGGTCATGCGGGCCGCACGCGTGATCACCTCGTCAGGCAGCACCTCGGTCCACGGCACGTGCACCAGTGTGTCCGCGCCGACGTCGATCGCGCGCTGAGCCTGGCCGTCACCCTCCGCGTGCACGAGCACCGGCACCCCCGCCGACCGCGCCGCCGAGACCAGCGCCGCCAGGACGTCGTCGGGCAGCAGCGGCATACCCGCGTGCAGCGCCACCTTGACCGCGAACCCGCCCGCGGCGACGACGTCGGCCACCGCCTCGGCGGCCTCGCGCGGCGTCGCGACGTGCCGGACCGCGGCGTCCGGGGCCCACGACCGCCCGGTGGGATACCCGCGGGGCGCGGTGTGGAACGGCCCGGCGTACCGCACCCGGGTGCCCGACGGCGGGTCGGCCGCCCAGGCGGCCACCTCACGCGGGTCCCAGCCCAGGTCGTGCACCTCGGTGACCCGGCCGTCCGCGAGGAGCGCGCGATCGACCAGGCCCAGGTGCACATGGCGGTCGACGACGCCGGGGAGCGTCACCTCCGGCACGCTGTCGGGAACGCTCCCGATGACGCCGTCACCCACCGAGCGGGCCCTCGATCTCGGTACGCACCGAGATGAGCTCGGGGAAGAACGTCAGGTCCAGGGCCCGCTTGAGGAAGCCGACGCCGCTGGACCCACCGGTGCCGGTCTTGAAGCCGATGGTCCGCTGCACGGTGCGCAGGTGGCGGAACCGCCACAGCTGGAACGCGTCCTCGATGTCGACCAGGTCCTCGCACGCCTCGTACAGCTCCCAGTTGCCGTGCGGGTCCTCGTAGATCGTCTTGAAGACCTTGATCAGCTCCGGGTGCTCGACCCACGCCTGGGTGACGTCGCGGTCCAGGATCTCGGCCGGGACCGGATGCCCGCGCCGGGCCAGCAGCCGCAGGAACGCGTCGTACACGGTGGGCTCGGCCAGGAGCTGCGCCAGCAGCGCGTGCACCTCGGGCTTGTCGCGGAACACCTGCAGCATCCCGGCGTTCTTGTTGCCCAGCAGGAACTCCACGGCGCGGTACTGGTGCGACTGGAAGCCCGACGACTGCCCCAGCGACCCCCGGAACTCGGCGTACTCGCTGGGTGTGAGGGTGGCAAGCACCGACCACTGCTCCGTGATGGTGCGCTGGATGTGCTTCACGCGGGCCAGGCCCTTGAGCGCCCGTGACAGGTCGTCGCTGTCGAGAAATCCGCGGACGGCGCGCAGCTCGTGCACCACCAGCTTGAGCCACAGCTCGGTGGTCTGGTGCTGGATGATGAACAGCAGCTCGTCGTGGTGCGGAGGGTCGCTCATCGGGTGCTGTGCCGAAAGGAGCGCGTCGAGCCCCAGGTAGGAGCCGTAGTCCATCTCGTCGCGGAAGTCCGTGCGGATGGAGGCCTCGATGGGCCGAGTATTACCAGTCACCTCTGGAGCGTAACGCCGCGCTGCCCCGCTCAGGCATGCCCGCAGGTCAGGCCGCCAGCGCCTCGTCCCGGTTCGGGTTCTCGAACGCCTCCGCCATCAGCGCGATCTCCTCGGACGGCAGCGACATGTCGCGCGCCACGCGCGACCAGCCGGACGTCGCGCCCGCCACCTCGGCCAGCACCCGCCGGGCATCCTCCTGCCGCAGGCCGTACGAGTCCGCAGTGGCCAGCAGCACCCGCACATCCCGGTCGATGCGCGTGTCACCGGGCCGCAGCGGCGTCGACTCCGCGACGGCGAACGGGTTCGGGTTCACGTCGAAGAGCGGGGAGAGCGACCAGCCGTCGGAGCGGCGCAGGAAGCCATGGTTCTTCATGTGGTCGTCCACGTTGCGCACGAGCAGCGTGAAGGCCACCCGGCGGAACAGGTCGTGGCCGTCCGTGGCCGGCCTGCCCGAGTGGTCCGCGAGCGTCTCTGCGAGCGTCCGATAGTCGATGACCTCGAAGAACGCCTTCTGCGTGAGGCTGTCGGCGGACAGGAAGCCGATGCGTCCGCCGTCCGGCCGCCGGTCGAACCGGCGGGTCAGCAGGATGGACCGCGCCGGGCCGATGCGGTGCAGCCGCGCCACCGGGACCTCGATGCCCGCGTCCGAGGCCAGCCGCAGCGTCAGGTACTCCCAGGCCTGCACGTCCCACCGGTCGCCGCTCTCCGGAAGCTTGGCCATCCACAGGTCACCGGCGCTGTCCTTCACCGTCACCTTGGGTCGCGCCCCGCCCATCGAGGTCCCGGCCGCGACCAGGAGCCGCACGTCGTGGTCGGTCTCCCGGTGCTGCGCGACGGCGTCCGCCGCGGCCGTCAGCGACGGCAGGTCGACCAGGTCGGGTACCTCCGCCCGCGGGGGGCCCATGAACGTCTTGCCGTCGTCCAGCGAGAAGCGCAGCGCCCCCAGGCGGGTCTCGTCCTGCACGCCGAGCAGGAAGTCCACCTCGGTGAGGGTCATGAACCCGCGGCCCTCCGCGCGAGCGGCGCGCCGCTCCGCGTTGAACAGCAGGGTGCGGCCCCACTGGTCCGGCTGGCAGTCCGCGAGGACGCCGAACAGGGGCCGGTCGCTGCCGGACGGGATGTTCCCCGGCGTCAGCGGCAGCTCCGGGCACAGGGCGTACGCCCGCGCGTCACGCAGGTAGGCGTCGTCGTAGCGGAACGTGCAGCCGACCAGGGCGCCGCCCCGGTTGAGGTGCATGTCGAGGTCACCGGCACGGGTCTGTCCGCCGCCCGGCAGCTCGACCTCGACATGTATCGACAATGCGGCTCACCTTCTCAGCTTGGAACTCTTACCCGCTGTGGCAGGGCCCGTTCTGCGTGGAACCTGCCCATCTCGGTGGTCAGCGGGTCGGTCGCGCCGACGACGGCGTCGGCCACCCCGAGCACGCGGAGCACCGCGAACGTGTTCTCCAGGCTCACCGTTCCGGTGCCCGTCTCGAGCGCGCGGAGCGTGGTGCGCGTGATACCTGCACGATCGGCGACGAGCTGGGCCGTGAGGCCGTGGATCTTGCGCCAGGCCCGGACGTGGTCGCCGAGTGAGGCGAGATCGCGCCGGGTCCGGAGGGAAGTTCTGGCCATGACTGCTCCTTTCGGTTACCAGGCTAACCGACGAGCGACGTAATGGTCACTAGGGTGACCACTATTCCTGGGGATGACGTGGCGAACGCCGCAGCGGACGCCGTTGAGCAGCGTCGGGACGGTCCCGACAAAGCACGACGGGCCGCCCCACGGTGTGGGACGGCCCGTCTCGCGCGACGTTCAGCGATGCGTCACTGCGACGCCGCCTGGTTGTTGACGGTGGCCGTCTCCAGCGCGCCGACCGAGAGGTCGTGCTTCGCGAGGATCTTGGCGTACGTGCCGTCGTCGATGATGCTCTGCACCGCCGCCTGGTAGGCGCGGACCAGCTCGACGTCGCCCTTCAGGAACCGGAAGCCCAGGGGCGTCGGGTTGAGGATCTCGGTGTTCGCGACCTCGAAGACGTCACCGGAGCCGATCTGCTTCGCGTTGTACACGCCGGTGGACCACTGCGTCAGCTCGGCGTCCGCCTTGCCCGCCTGGACCTGAGCGAGTGCATCGGCGTCCGTGCCGAACGGAATGATCGTGACCGGCTTGGTCTTGCACTCGTTGTCGTTGAGGGCGATCAGTGCAGTCTGCTGCGACGTGTAGTCCTCGACCGCCGTGCCACCGAGAACGGCGACCCTGCGGCCGCACAGGTCCGCGAGTGTCTTGATCTTGCCGGGGTTCCCGGCCGGGACCATGATCGCGTCGCTGTCGTTGTAGTAGTTGACGAAGTCGGAGTCGACCTGGCGCTCGGGCGTATCCGACATCGCCGCGGCGACGACGTCGACGTTGCTCGCGTACAACTCGTCGACGAGCGAGTCCCACGGCATGTCGTGGAACGTGTACTTCAGGCCCAGCCGGTCCGAGGCGGCGTCGAACAGGTCGATCTCGAACCCGACGATGCGCCCTGCCTCGTTCGTGTACTCGAAGGGCGGGTAGCCCGACTCCGTACCGACGGTGATGCGCGTGGACTCGGCCAGCAGCTCACCGGGCAGCAGCGCGCGCAGCTCCGGATCCACCTCGACCTGCTCCGCGGCTCCTGCCGTCTCGTCCGAGCTGGCCGAGCAACCGGTCAGCAGCGCTCCGAACGCGGCTGCTGCCGCGATCGAGCCGATGACCGCACGCGTGCGGTGTCCGAGAGCCATGCGGGGTCCTCCACACAAAAAAGACATGATGAGCGAGTTACGCGGGTGGAGCCTATACGTTCCCGGCCAGTTGCCGTGAATCCGAGTTTCACCTACGCCCATATGCCGCGACACCAGGGCTCAGGCGCTGGTGCCGACCTTAGCCGCCGCCCCGACGTCCGCCAGAATCACGGCATCGATGAGGCCCCTGGCCCACTCCAGCACCTCGGTGCCACGCAGCGGCCGTCCGCCGATCCGCGCGGTGGTCGGGAACGGTACGAGGATCGCCCGGATGGCGGGCTTGAGCACGGTCCCGGGGTAGAGCCGCTTGAGGCGCAGCTGCGCCGACTCGGGCAGGCTCACCGGCGCGAACCGGACGAACTTGCCCTGTGCGGTGATGTCCGTGAGCCCCGCCTGACGTGCGTGGTTGCGGAAGCCCGCGACGTCGAACAGCGCGTCCGCGACGTCGGGCAGCGCACCGTACCGGTCGGTGAGCTCGGCGCGCACCTCGTCGAGGGCCGCGGCGTCGTGCGCGGTGGCGATCTTCTTGTACGCCTCCAGCCGCAGCCGTTCCGTGGCGATGTAGGACTCGGGCAGGTGCGCGTCCACGGGCAGCTCGATGGTGACCTCGGGCGCCTCCTCCTCGGCGTCGCCGCGGAACGCGGAGACGGCCTCGCCCACCATGCGCACGTAGAGGTCGAACCCGACCCCTGCGATGTGGCCGGACTGCTCGCCGCCGAGCAGGTTGCCCGCCCCGCGGATCTCGAGGTCCTTCATGGCGATCTGCATGCCCGCGCCGAGGTCGGTGTGGGCGGCCATGGTCGCGAGCCGGTCGTGCGCCGTCTCGGTCAGCGGCTTCTCCGGCGGGTAGAGGAAGTACGCGTAGGCGCGCTCCCGCCCACGGCCCACCCGGCCCCTGAGCTGGTGCAGCTGGGACAGGCCCAGCATGTCGGAGCGCTCGAGGATCAGGGTGTTGGCGTTGGAGATGTCCAGGCCGGTCTCGATGATCGTCGTGCACACCAGGACGTCGAGCTCCTTCTCCCAGAAGGCGCGGATGACCCGGTCGAGCTCGTGCTCGCCCATCTTGCCGTGGGCCACGCCGATACGGGCCTCCGGCACCAGCTCGTTGAGCCGGGAGGCGGTGCGCTGGATGGTCTCCACCTTGTTGTGCACGTAGAAGACCTGGCCCTCGCGCAGCAGCTCGCGCCGCAGCGCGGCGGCGATCTGCTTCTCCTCGAAGGCGCCCACGTAGGTGAGCACCGGGTGCCGCTCCTCCGGGGGCGTGGCCAGCGTCGACATCTCGCGGATGCCGGTCACCGCCATCTCGAGCGTGCGCGGGATCGGTGTCGCGGACATGGCCAGCACGTCCACGTTGGTGCGCAGCTGCTTGAGCGTCTCCTTGTGCTCGACGCCGAAGCGCTGCTCCTCGTCGATGACCACCAGGCCCAGGTCCTTGAACTGGACGGACCCGGTGATGAGGCGGTGCGTGCCGATGACGACGTCGACGGTGCCCTCCTTGAGGCCGGCGAGCGTCTCCTCGGACTCCTTGGCGGACTGGAAGCGGCTCAGCGCCCGCACGTTGACGGGGAACCCGGTGTACCGCTCGGAGAACGTCTCGAAGTGCTGCTGCACCAGGAGCGTCGTGGGGACCAGGATGGCGACCTGCTTGCCGTCCTGCACCGCCTTGAACGCGGCCCGGATGGCGATCTCCGTCTTGCCGTACCCGACGTCGCCGCAGACCAGGCGGTCCATCGGCACGGACTTCTCCATGTCGGCCTTGACCTCGTCGATCGTGGCGAGCTGGTCCGGGGTCTCGACGTAGGCGAAGGCGTCCTCGAGCTCACGCTGCCACGGGGTGTCGGGACCGTAGGCGTGGCCCTGCGTCGCCATCCGGGCGCTGTAGAGCCGGATCAGCTCGCTCGCGATCTCCTTGACGTGCTTGCGCGCCTTGGCCTTGGTGTTCTTCCAGTCCGCGCCGCCCATCTTGGACAGCGACGGCGACTCACCGCCGGTGTACTTGGTGACCTGGTCGAGCTGGTCGGTGGGCACGAACAGCCGGTCACCCGGCTGGCCGCGCTTGCTGCTCGCGTACTCGATCACGAGGTACTCGCGCGTGGCGCGGTTGCCGCCGGTGCCCATGGTGCGCTGCGCCATCTCGACGAACCGGCCGACGCCGTGCTGCTCGTGCACGACGAAGTCGCCGGCCTTGAGCTGGAGGGGGTCCACCACGTTGCGCCGTCGGCTGGGCATCTTGCGCATGTCGCGCGTGCCGGAGCCCGCCCGCCCGGTCAGGTCCTGCTCGGAGAAGACGGCGAGCTTCAGGTCGGGCGCGACGAAGCCCTTGCCGACGCCGCCAGCGACCACGTGCACGACCCCCGGCTCGGGCTCGTCCTCGAGCGAGATCGCCAGCCGGGCCGCGGTGCCGGCCGCCGACAGCTGCTCGGTCATGCGCTTCGCCGGGCCGTGCCCCTCGGTGGTCAGCACGAGCCGCCAGCTCGCGACCTGCAGGCCGTGCACGTCGTCGAGGGCGCGTGCGAGGTCCCCGCGGTAGGACTCGACGTCCCGGGCGCTGACGGTGAACACGTTCTCCCCGGTGCCGCCAGGCTGGTCGTCGTCACCGACCGTCTCCAGCTCCGTGTCCTGCGTGAACGACGACAGCGTCCACCAGCCCAGCCCCCGCCGGGCCGCCACCTCGCGCACCTCGGCGAACGTCGCGAAGGACGCGGCGGACAGGTCGATGGGCGCAGCACCGCCGGCCACCGCCCCGGTCCAGGCCGCGGCGAGGAACTCCTCGGTGGTCGCCACGAGGTCGTGGGCCCTGCGGCGCACGCGCTCGGGCTCGTTGACCACGAGCAGCGCGTCGTCGGGCACGAGCTCCAGGACGGAGATCATGTGGTCCACCAGCACAGGCGCCAGCGACTCCATACCCTCGACCGCGACACCGGCGGCCAGCTTGTCGAGCATCTCGACCGCGCCAGGCAGGGTCTCGACGAGCTCGGCGGCACGCGCCCGGACGGCGTCGTCCAGCAGGATCTCGCGGCAGGGCGGCGCCCAGAGCCCGCGCTCCGCGATCTCCAGGCTGCGCTGGTCGGCCACGGCGAACCAGCGGATCTCCGTGACCTCGTCGCCCCAGAACTCGCACCGCAGCGGGTGGTCCTCCGTGGGCGGGAAGATGTCGAGGATGCCGCCGCGCACCGCGTACTCGCCGCGCCGCTCCACCATGTCGACACGGGTGTAGGCGGCTGCGGTGAGCCGCTCGGCGACGTCGGTCAGGTCGGCCGTGGCACCGATGTCCAGCTGCACCGGCTCGAGCTCACCGAGGCCCTCGACGACGGGCTGCAGCAGCGCGCGGACCGGCATCACCAGGATCCGGATCGCGCCCGCCTGCCCGTGCCCCTCGGCCGGGTGCGCCAGGCGGCGGAACACGGCGAGGCGCTTGGCGACGGTGTCCGCACGCGGGCTGAGCCGCTCGTGCGGCAGCGTCTCCCAGGCGGGCAGCACCGCGACGTCGTCGGCCTCGTTCTCCGGGAGATAGCTGCGCAGGCTCGCGGCCAGGTCGTCGGCCTCGCGGCCCGTCGCGGTGACCACAACGAGCGGGCGCCGCCCGGACGCGGCGACGAGCAGGGGCGGGCGCACGCCCGCCGGACCCACCACGTCCGCGAAGCCGCGGGCGCGTACGTGCTCCACGGCAGCGGCGGCGCCGGGATCACGCAGAAGAGTGGGAAGCAGGCCGGTGAGGTTCATGGGTTCTGTCCTTCGAGGGCGCACGACGACGGGCCCATCACGAGCACGACCGGGTGCGGTCGACGGCGTGAGGGGCTGATCCCAGGCTACTCCCGGACACTGACAGTGCCTCCCACGGTGCACGCCGTGCCACCGCCCTTGACGCCACTGCCCTTGAGCGGAGCACTCCACGTACGATGACCCGCGATGTTCACCCCTTACGGACCCCCGGGGCACGCGGACGTGCCGGGGCACGACCCCGCCGTCGGCCCGCGCACCCCCGCCCGTCTCGCCTGGCCCGACGCCGCCCGCGGCCTCGCCATCGGTCTCGTGGTGCTCTACCACGCGACCAACTGGACGTGGTCGACGGGGTACGAGGTGAGCGTGCTGCGCGAGGTGAACGAGACGCTGCGCAGCCTGCGCATGCCCCTCTTCTTCGCGGTGGCCGGCATGTTCGCCGCGAAGTGGACGGCGGTGCCGTGGTCCCGCCTGGCGCGCGGCAAGCTGCTGTTCTTCGCCTGGGTGTTCGTGCTGTGGGAGCCGATCTCGCTGGCGGTCCGCCTGCTCACCGGCTACTACCAGGTGGCCGACGCCGACTGGGGCACCCTGTGGGGCCACCTGGCCTGGTCGCTCCTGGTCCCCCGCTCCGAGCTCTGGTTCCTCTGGACGCTCGCGGCGTTCTTCGTGATCGCGCGAGCGCTGCGCCGGGTGCCCGCACCCGTGCAGCTCGTGCTGGCCGCGTGCGTGAGCGGGTGGGCGCTGGCGGGCTGGGAACCGGAGAGCATCGCCTGGCGGGGTACCGCACAGTTCCTGCTCTTCTTCCTGGGTGGACTGCACCTGCGGTCGCTGCTCGAACGGTTCGCCCAGCGGGTCACCTGGCTGTGGGCCGTTGGCGCCGTCGCCGCCTGGCTCGGGATCCAGGTGGCCGTGCGGGAGCTGGGCGTCGCCGACGTGCCCGGCCTCTACCTGCTGGCGAACATCGCGGGCGTTCCGGCGGGTGTGGCTGTGAGCGTGCTCGCCTCCCGCGTGCCCGGCACCCGGTATCTACCCAGGTCACTCGGGTTGCAGTGGATCGGAGCGCGGACGCTGCCGGTGTTCGTCACGCACACGTCGGTGGTGCTCGGGCTGCTGTGCCTGCTGTACCGCAACGCCATCTGGATCCCCGCCCCGCAGTCGCAGTGGCTGCCGGTGGCGCTCTGGGCCGCGGCGATCGCCGTCGGACTGGGGCTCGGTGCCTTGGCGCCCCGGATCGGGGCGCGCTGGCTCTTCGCGCCGCCCCGGCGGCTGACCGGCGCCGCCCGCTGAACCTCGGCAAGAAGTGGCTTGTTCCTTTTTGCCAAGATCTACCCCGTATGTGTCAAGTCCTGTTATTGTGTCGAACTCAGCAGCGGCAACGGCGCCGTCGCGACCCGGCGGAGCCCTGGCCTCGCCCCGGCCAGCGGGAGGTCTTGTGCGACGCATCAGACGAACGGCGGTTCTCGCAGCCGCGGTCACCGCGGCCTGCCTCAGCGCGACGGCGCTGCTGGCACCGGCCCAGGCAGCACCCGAACGGGCCACGAAGGAACAAGCCGCGACAGCGCTCGCCGAACCCACGCTGCCCAGCCCGGAGTCGGAGGTCAACGTCACCGGCACGCCGTTCACCGGCACCCGGCCCGACGGGACCGTTTACGGCCTCATCGACGCGCACACCCACCTGTTCATGCAGGACGGCATGGGCGGCTCCGCCGTCTGCGGCAAGGTCTTCTCGGAGCAGGGGATCGCGACGGCCCTGCGGGACTGTCCGTCGCACGAGCCGCACGGGCTCGGCGCCCTGCTGGAGAACCTGACCCGGAACGGCTCCCCCATCGGCACGCACGACACCACGGGCTGGCCCACCTTCGCCGACTGGCCCGCGCACGACTCCCTCACCCACCAGCAGATGTACTACCGCTGGGTGGAGCGGGCCTGGCGCGGCGGGCAACGCATCATGGTCAACGACCTGGTCACCAACGGCCTGCTGTGCTCCATCAACCCGGGCACGTACCAGAGCTGCGACGAGATGACGGCGATCCGGCTCCAGGCGCAGGACACCTACGACCTGCAGGCCTACGTCGACGCGCAGTACGGCGGGGCGGGCAAGGGCTGGTTCCGGGTAGTGACCACCAGCGAGCAGGCCCGCCAGGTGATCGAGGAGGGCAAGCTCGCCGTCGTGCTCGGCGTCGAGACGTCGGAGCCGTTCGGCTGCAAGCAGACCCTGCGCATCCCGAACTGCTCGCGGGCCGACATCGACGCAGGCCTCGACGAGCTCTACGACCTGGGTGTGCGCTCGATGTACCTGTGCCACAAGTTCGACAACGCGCTGTGCGGCGTCCGCTTCGACGAGGGGTCCATGGGCACGATCATCAACGCCGGCCAGTTCCTCTCGACCGGAACCTGGTGGGACGCGCGCTCGTGCCCCGCCGACCAGCCGCACGACCACAACCCGGGCAACGGCGAGCTCCCGCCCGCGCTGGAGGACGACCTGCCGCCCGTCCTCCCCCTGTACCCGCCGGGGACGCTCTGCAACACGAAGGGCCTGAGCGGGCTGGGCGCCTACGCCGTCCGCGGCATGGTCGAGCGCAACATGATGGTCGAGATCGACCACATGAGCGCGAAGGCCGCCGACCAGACGCTCGACATCCTCGAGGAGGTCGACTACCCCGGCGTCCTGTCGACCCACTCCTGGATGGACGAGCGGTACCTCGACCGGCTCTACGCCCTCGGCGGGTTCGCCACCATCTACGGCCACGCAGCCCACGAGTTCGTCGAGGAGTACGAGCGCACCGCGCCCGTCCGCGACCGGTACGGCGCGGGCATCGGCTTCGGGTTCGACATGAACGGGTTCGGCGGCACCCCGCCGCCCAGGGGCGACGCAGCCAACCCCGTCACCTACCCGTTCCGGTCGTTCGACGGCGGGACACTGCTCGACCGGCAGACGACCGGCGAGCGCACGTGGGACATCAACGTCGACGGCGTCGCGCACTACGGGCTGGTGCCCGACTACGTCGAGGACCTGCGGCTCGTGGGCGGGCTGGAGATCATCGACGATCTCGCGCGCGGCCCGGAGAGCTACCTGACGACCTGGGCGGGGGCGGAGGCGCACTGATGCGCGCCGCCGGTTGAGCGGCTCCGGTGGCCGGGCGGGTCGAGAACTGGGTCTCGACCCCCCTGGCCACCGCGAGCGTCATGCCCTGGCCGGGTGGAACTTCCCCTGGGCGGCGAGCAGACCCTCGGTGACCAGCAGCTCGACGGCGTCGGCGGCGTCGTCCACCAGGATCGGCAGGTCCTTCTTCTCCGTGGCGGAGAAGTCCTTGAGCACGTGGTCCGCCGTGTCCATCCGGCCCGGCGGCCGGCCGACGCCGACCCGCACGCGGTGGTAGTCCTTGGTCCCGAGGGCCTTGGTGGTGTCGCGCAGGCCGTTGTGGCCGCCCTCGCCCCCGCCGATCTTGAGCTTGATCGTGTCGAAGGGGATGTCCACCTCGTCGTGCACCATGACCACCTGCTCGGGGTCGACGTCGTAGTACTTGGCGAGCGCGCTGACCGGCCCACCCGACGTGTTCATGTAGGTGGTCGGCTTCGCGAGGATCACGCGGGGCCCGGGGGCTCCCCCGGGACGCACGCCGAGCCGCGCCTCGGCGACGACCGCCTGCGCCCGCGCGTGCTTCGAGAAGCGCGCGCCTGTGCGCTCCGCGAGCAGGTCCAGCACCATCTGGCCCACGTTGTGCCGGTTGCCGGCGTACTTGGGGCCAGGATTGCCGAGCCCGACGACGAGCCAGGGCCGGTCACTCATGTCACGTTCCTTTCACGACGGCGGAGACCCTCCCGAGAGCCGCTCCTGGGGCCTTCCCGAAAGAGAATCTCATTCCGCAGCGGGTACCAGCGGAAACAGATCGGGCCGAGGCAGAACCCGCGCTGCGCACGAAGCTGCTCGTGCGCGCGCGAAGGAGGTTCTGCCTCGGCCCGGTGCGGTCCGGCTCATGCCGGGTCGCTCTGGGTGCTGCGGGAGACTCAGCCCTCCGAGGAGGCCTCGGCGGGCGACTCGGCGGAGTCGGCGTCCTCGTCGCCGGCCTCGCCACGCGGCTCGGTGACGAGCACGACGACGGCCTTGGGGTCGGTGAGCAGGATCGAGCCCTCCGGGAGGGCGACGTCCTCGGCGTGGATCTGCGCGCCGGCCTCGAGGCCCTCGATGGAGACCTCGACGGACTCGGGCAGGTGCGTGGCCTCGGCCTCGACCGAGAGCGTCTGCTCCTCGACGAGGTGGATGGTGCCCGGGGCCGACTCGCCGACGATGTTGACGGAGATGTCGACGGTGATCTTCTCGCCGGCGCGCACGACCTGCAGGTCGATGTGCTCGATGGTGTTGCGGACCGGGTCGCGCTGGACGTCCTTGGCGACGGCCAGCTGGCCCTTGCCGTCCACGTCGATGTTGAGCAGCACGTTGGTCTGGCGCAGCGCCAGCATGGACTCGTGGCCCGGCAGGGTCACGTGCACCGGGTCGCCACCGTGCCCGTAGAGGACGGCGGGGATCTTGTTGTCCCGGCGGATGCGGCGGGCAGCGCCCTTGCCGAACTCGGTACGGGCCTCAGCGGCGAGCTTGATCTCGGCCATGGGAATTCACTCCTGAAAGGTCTGTGTGTGCAACTCTGTCGGCGGCTGCGTCGGCGCGGGACACGTGACGGGCGCGGAGCGGGGCCGTGGGACGGAGTGCTGGAGGGAACTCCAGGGGCCGCCGACGGCCGCCCAGTCGATCACGGACGCCGGCCTGGTGCTGGCGGGATCGAGTCCCGCCGCGGCCGTCAAGCGTCCCTCGCCGAGGCAACCTGACTACTGTACCCGCTCGTCGGCGCGGTCCGCACCGAGAGGCGGTGTGACGCCGATCGGCGGCTGCGTGCGCCGCGGCTTGTAGACGACCTGGACGTGGAACACGAAGCGCAGCAGGAACGCCACGACGAGGGTCACCGCCTGCACGAGCACCGGCCACATGCCCGTGAACTCGACGAGCCACCACAGCACGGGCAGGCGGATCGCCGCCTCGGTGCCGTTGAACGCGAACGAGTGCGCGAACCGCGACCAGACACCGCGGCCCTCGTTCCGCAGGTCGCGGAACACGAACCGCTCCTGCAGCAGGAAGTTCGTCAGGATCGTGACGACGGCGGAGATCACCGCACCCGCCACGTAGTGCACGCCCAGCCCAGTGAGGGCCCACAGGATGAGGATGTTCAGGACGGCCCCGAAGCCGCCGATGATCGCGAACCGCGACATCCGCCCGAACCGCAGGGCGGCGAGCTGCTCCAGGTAGCGCAAGCCGGTCTTGAAGGTGGCCTTGGAGTGCCCGGCGTACCGCTCGCCGAACACGAACGGCTCCTCCCCCACGGCCAGCGTGTTGCGGGCGAGGAGCTCGAGCAGGATCTTGAAGCCTCGCGGGTGCAGGGAGTCGAGGTCCAGCCGGTCCACCCGGGTGGCGAAGAAGCCCGTGAGCGGGTCGGTCACGTTGCGCAGCCGCACCGGGAACATCGAACGCGCCAGGAGCGCCGAGGCGATCGAGACACCGTGGCGCCACCAGCCGTCCAGGCCCCCTGCGTCGCCGTCGCCGGTGTAGCGGGAGGCGACGACGATGTCGAGCCCCGCCTCGCGGCCGCGCGTGACGAGCGCGGGCACGAGCTCCGGAGGGTGCTGCAGGTCGCCGTCCATCACGACCGCCCACTCGGTGGTGACGGTCCGCAGCCCGGCCACGACGGCGCCGCTGAGCCCGCCCTCCGCCTTTTCCCGGTGCAGCAGGCGCACCGGGACCGGTGCGGTGGCCGCGACCTCACGGATCAGCTCAGGGGTGTTGTCGGTGGAGTCGTCGACGAAGAGGATCTCCGCCAGGTCCGGCACCCCTATCGGCGCCGGGCCACCCTCGGGCCCGTGGAGGGCACCCGAGGGCCGACCGTCGTCGGGCAGCACACCGAAGGCGGCGCACAGCCGCTCGGTGAGCACCCGGACGTTGGGCCCCTCGTTGAACGTGGGCACCACGACGGTGACGGTCACTGACCCTCCCAGATCGATGTCAAGACACGGTCCTCCGCTGACCGCGTCCGAGTCAAGGGTCAGACCGTATACCCAGACGGGCACCCGGACGGACACCCGGGCTGACCTCGAAGGATCAACCTCGAAGGATCAGGAGTTGCCGTCGAAGAGCGACGTCACCGAGCCGTCGGAGTGGACCTCGTTGATCGCCGACGCGAGCAGCGGCGCGATCGAGAGCACCTTGAGGTTGGGGAACCGGCGGTCGTCCTCGATCGGCAGGGTGTCGGTCACGACGACCTCGCGCGCGCCACACTCCGTGAGCCGCTGCGCAGCCGGGCCGGACAGCACGCCGTGCGTCGCCGCGACGGTCACGGACTTGGCGCCGGCGGCCATGATGACCTTGACGGCCTCGGCGATCGTGCCGCCGGTGTCGATGAGGTCGTCCACCAGCACGCAGTCGCGGCCCTGCACGTCACCGACGACGCGGTTGGCGACGGACTGGTTGGGGCGCGTGACGTCGCGCGTCTTGTGCACGAACGCCAGCGGGCCACCACCCAGCTTGGAGGCCCAGATCTCGGCGACGCGGATGCGTCCGGCGTCCGGCGAGACGACCGTGACGTTCTCGACGTCCACGCGGGTGCGCACGTAGTCGACGAGGATCGGCATGGCCCACAGGTGGTCCACGGGGCCGTCGAAGAAGCCCTGGATCTGCGCGGTGTGCAGGTCCACGCTCATCAGGCGGTCGGCACCGGCCGTCTTGAAGAGGTCGGCGATGAGCCGGGCCGAGATCGGCTCGCGGCCACGGCTCTTCTTGTCCTGGCGCGCGTAGCCGAAGAACGGCGCGACGACGGTGACCGAGTGCGCCGAGGCCCGCTTGGCGGCGTCGACCATGAGCAGCTGCTCCATGATCCACTGGTTCACCGGCATCGTGTGCGACTGGAGCAGGAACAGGTCCATGCCACGCACCGACTCGCTGAACCGCACATAGGTCTCGCTGTTCGCGAAGTCGTACGCGGAGACGCCGAGCAGATCGATGCCCAGCTCCTTCGCGACGTTCTTCGCCAGCTCAGGGTGTGCCCGTCCCGCTGCGAGGACGAGCGGATGGCGGTTCGGACCGGGAGCGATGGTGCTGGACATCAGTGGGACTTTCCTTCCTTGTCGGCCCCGGGGACGGGGGCCAGATCGGCCGGCTCGGCCTGGGCGGCCGCGGCCTGCGGGGCGGCGGGCGCCCCGGTGGCATTCTGCTGGGCAAGCTGGCGCTGTGCCTGATCACCGAGACCGGACGCCCCACCGTGGGCGTTCGCCGCGGCGTCCGCGGCGGCCGTCCCCGGCCGACGACGGGCGACCCAGCCCTCGATGTTCCGCTGCTGCCCTGCGGTGACGCCGAGCGCGCCGGCGGGCACGTCCCGGCGGATCACGGAGCCGGCGGCGGTGTAGGCGCCGTCGCCCACCGTGACGGGCGCGACGAACATGTTGTCCGCGCCCGTGCGGGCGTGCGAGCCGATCACCGTGCGGTGCTTGTGCACACCGTCGTAGTTCACGGTCACCGAGGCCGCACCGATGTTGGAGTGCTCGCCGATGGTCGCGTCGCCCACGTAGGAGAGGTGCGGGACCTTGCTGCCCTCGCCGATCTGGGCGTTCTTGGTCTCGACGAAGGTGCCGATCTTGCCCTTCCGGCCCAGGCTGGTGCCGGGACGCAGGTAGGCGAACGGGCCGACGGACGCGCCCTCGCCGATGACGGCGAGCGAACCGTGCGTGCGGACGATCGTCGCGCCGACCCCCACCTCGACGTCGGTCAGCGTGGTGTCGGGGCCGATCGTGGCGCCGGTCGCGACCACCGTCGCGCCCTTGAGCTGCGTGTTCGGCAGAAGCGTGACGTCGGGCGCGAGCTCGACGTCGACGTCGATCCACGTGGTGGCCGGGTCCTGGACCGTGACGCCGGCGCGCTGCCACTCCTCGACGATGCGGCGGTTCATCTCGCGGGCGAGAACCGAGAGGGCCACCCGGTCGTTGACGCCCTCGACCAGCATCGGGTCGTCGGCGAGCAGCGCCCGCACGTGAAGACCCTCGGTACGGGCGAACGCGATGACGTCGGTCAGGTAGACCTCGCCCTGCGCGTTCCGGCTGTCGAGGCCGCCGAGGCCCTTGCGCAGCGTGGCGGCGTCGAACACGTAGACCGACGAGTTGATCTCGCGGATCTCGAGCTGGTCGGCGCTCGCGTCCTTGTGCTCCACGATCTGGAGGACGTCGCCCGTGTCCGCCTCCCGGACGATCCGTCCGTAGCCGGTGGCGTCGGCGACCTCGGTGGTCAGGACGGTGACCACGTTGCCGTCGGCGTGGTGCGCCGACAGGAGCTGGCCGAGCGTGGCGCCGTCGAGCAGGGGTACGTCGCCCGCCACCACCACGACGGCGCCCTCGACGCCGTCGCCCACGATCTCGCCGTCGGCGATGCCAGCGGCCGCCGCCGCGGCCTGCGCCTTGGCGTCGAGCGCCGCGAGGGCGCACTGCACCGCTCGGCCCGTGCCGGGGATGTCGTCCTGGTCCACGAGGATCGCCTCGGGATCTAGCTGACCGATCGCCTCGGCGACCAGCTCGCGCTCGTGCCGGACCACCACGGCGACCTGCAAGGGCTCGAGCTCACGAGCGGCAGTCAGCGCGTGCCCGACCATCGGCTTGCCGCCGAGCGGGTGCAGGATCTTCGGCAACGCTGACTTCATGCGGGTGCCCTGGCCGGCGGCAAGAACGATGACTGCTGCCGGCTGAGGTGTCTCGGTCACGAGTGCTCCGATCGGTGGGTTCGTCAGATCCGGATGGCTCCGCCCCCAGGATTCGAACCTGGACTAAAGGCACCAAAAACCTCTGTGCTGCCGATTACACCAAGGCGGACCGGGCGCGCGCGGCTCCGTCGTGACCCGAAGCGGGCGTGTGCCACCGTCGCACGTCCGTGAACAGTCTGCCAGGTCCAGAGCCATGCCCCCGCCCGTATCCGGCGAGTCGTCAGCCACATCCGCGTTCGACCACACCGGCCCGTCCGGCACGTTCCGGACACGTCCGGAACTGTCGCTCGGGCACAATGAGCACCATGGCCGCCGACAACCGACGTACCCACCGACCTCGTATGACGGCCAGTCAGCGCCGCGAGCAGCTGCTCGCGGTCAGCCGCGGACTGTTCGCCGGAAAAGGCTTCGAAGGCACGAGCGTGGAGGAGATCGCGGCGCGCGCCGAGGTCTCCAAGCCCGTCGTGTACGAGCACTTCGGCGGCAAGGAAGGCATCTACGCGGTCGTGGTGGACCGGGAGGTCCAGGCGCTCACCACCGCACTGACGGGTGCGCTCGGCTCGGGCGGTCATCCAAAGGTCCTGCTGGAGCGGACGGCGCTCGCCCTGCTGGACTACATCGAGTCGTCCGAGGACGGTTTCCGCATCCTCGTGCGCGACTCCCCCGTCGCACAGGCGACCGGGACGTTCTCGAGCCTGATCGGCGACGTCGCCACCCAGGTCGAGTCGATCCTCGAACCGCAGTTCCGGGCCGCGGGCCTCGAGACGAGGACCGCCCCGCTCTACGCGCAGATGCTCGTCGGCATGATCGCGCTCACCGGCCAGTACTGGCTGGACGCCCGCAGCCCCAAGAAGACCGAGGTGGCGGCCCACCTCGTCAACCTGGCGTGGAACGGCCTGCACAACATGGAAAAGAAGCCGGAGCTGACTCGGCACTCGCGCTGAGGCGCTGACGTGCGCCGAAAATTCCCCCGAACTGCCACCATTCGGGCACGGGGTTGCGCTGGCGCACCCGTATTTTCCCTGAGGCAAAAAGTGTGCGTGCTGCATTTATATAACGAACACCCCTCGCGAGAACTCGCGAGGGGTGTTCGTTCAGCTGGGGATGCTACTTATGCCGCCGCAGAAAGCCGCTGACGACGTACTTGCAGGTCAGAGACCGATCAGGCAGAGAATCTGCGCGACGCTGTAGCCAAGGTTGTGCAGGAGCTCGGACAGGATGTCAACAACGGTCATGGGGCTATTCCTTCCAAAAAACGGGAAATCACAGGATGATCACCTGCGAGCGGAACAGTGTTCGCGTTCCATACATTAAGCACACGACACGGACTCTGCAATGGGAAAGGGATATTCACCCCTAATAGGCGCCCGGTTTCACCCTGTGATAGTGGATCAGGAATCGGACCATGCTTCGCCGCAAAGTGGACATACTCCTGAGCGCGAGCCAGCGATTGTCGGCCGACGGCGGATGCTCGGGCGGGGCCGGGAGTCGGTAGATGCTCGGGCGGGGACGGGAACCGCAGCCCAGTGGCCCATCCCGCCACCTCGCCGAACCGCAAGTTCCGCGCCCACCACAGCGCAGGACGGCGCCGAACCGAAAGCTTCACGTCGACACGGCCCTCGAACCGAACGTTGTGAGTCCATCGGGCCCCAAGTAGACCCACAGCCTTCGGTTCGACGGCCGCGTTGACGCGCAACCTTCGGTTCGGCGACCGCAGCACGCGCGACCTTCGGTTCGGCGACCGTGTCGACGGGCAACCTTCGGTTCGGCGACCGCTGGTCCCATCAACCTTCGGTTCGACGCCGACGCCGTCGTCGCCCACGCTCTCGCCCGGACCCCGCGTCTACGCTGCGGGGCGTGACGTCTTCCGAACATCTCGCGACCGTTCGAACCGACTACGACGGCATGGCGGACGCCTATACGGCGTACATCGGTGAAGCGTTCGCCGCCTACCCGCTGAACCACGTGCTGATCCAGGCGTTCGCGGACCTGGTCCGGCGGGCGGGCGGGGGCCCTGTGGCCGACGTCGGCTGCGGGCCCGGGCACATCACCGCGTACCTGCGCGACCGGGGCGTCGACGCGTTCGGCGTCGACCTCTCGCCGCAGCTCGTGGCGACGGCACGCGCGGCCAACCCAGGTGTCCGCTTCGATGTCGGCGACATGGGCTCGCTCGAGATCGCCTCCGGGACGCTCGCCGGGGTGCTCGCTAACTACTCGATCATCCACACGCCGCCCGACGCTCTGCCGGCGACGCTCGCCGAGCTCAGCCGGGTCGTGGCGCCCCGCGGCCATCTCCTGGTCGCGTTCCAGGCGCTCGGCGACGCCGGCGGCACCGCCGAGCACTTCGACCACAAGGTGTCGCCCGCGTGGCGGTACTCGCCCGACCACGTGATGGAGCTGCTGGCGGAGTCCGGCGCGGACGAGGTGGCGCGCCTGGTGATCGCGCCGGCCGAGGATCCGACGCGCGGCTTCCCGCAGGCGCATCTCCTCGCGCGGAAGTCGGCCGCTTAGCGCTCAGTTCACCAAGGAGCTCACCAGGCGGCGAGCAGCAGCTCCTCCACGGCATCGGCGGTCACCGGCCGGGGGTTCGGATACGGGTCGGCCGCCACCCGTTCGGCCACCTCGCGCAGGGCGGCGCGCGGCACGCCGAGCGCGCCGAGCGACGTCGGACCGTCGTGCCTGGCTGCCAGGGTGGCGATCGCGAGCGCCGGGTCGCCGTCCGCGACACGTGCCAGGCGTGCGGCGGCGTCGGGCGCAGCGGTCAGGTTGAACCGCATGACGTGCGCGAGGAGCAGCGCGTGCAGCTCCGCGTGGGGCAGGCCGAAGGTCCCGCCGAGCGCGTGCGCGAGCTGGTGGTGCAGGCCCATCCGGGCCTGCGCCAGGCAGGCGCCCGCGAGCCAGGCGGCTTCCTGGAGCCGGCCGCGGGCGACGACGTCGGACGGGCGGTCCAGGACCGTGGGGAGCGCCGTGAGGACGCCGTCGGCAGCCTCGACCCCGTACGCGCGGGTCGCCGCGCTCGCACCGGTGTCCCACAGCGCCTCGACGGCGTGCGCGAGCGCGTTGAGGGCCGAGGTCAGCGTCAGCCCGCGGGGCAGGGACAGCGTCAGCTCCGGGTCGTACACGACGGTGCCCGGCGCGAAGGCAGGGTCTCGCCGCGTCGTCTTGACGCCGTTCTCCGTCTCGCCGAGGACCGGCGTGGCCTCCGAACCCGCATACGTCGTCGGTACCGCCACCTGGGGCATACCCGTCCGGATGGCCAGCGCCTTCGACAGCCCGATGGCCGATCCGCCGCCGATGGCGACTATCGCGTCGGCGCGCGCTTCCCCGGCCAGGACGAGTGCCTCGGCGGTCACCTCGACGGGCGTGTGCTGGACCGGGCGCGCGAAGGTCGCGACATGCCGCTCCCCGAGGGCAACGGCCAGGTCCTGGCCCACCTCGGCCGACGACGGCGCCGTCACCAGCAGCACCCGCTCCGACCCGAGCCGCTCCAGCTCGTCCGGCACGAGGGACCGCGCGCCCGGACCCTGCAGCACTCGACCGGCGTAGACCTGGTGCACCCTGATGTCTGTTCCCACGAGGCCTGAGCCTACGGTCGTCGTACACCCCCTGACCAAGAGCGACGCAGCACGGACACCCTGTCGAGATTCTTGATGTCGAGATATCCGGTAGCCTCTCGCCATGGAGCACACAGGTCCCGCCGACGAGGTCGACCGCATCGTCGCCGCGTGGCGCCATGTGCGCCCGGACCTGGAGCTCGAACCCCTCACGGTGTTCAGCCGCGTGTCCCGCCTCGCGCGGCACCTCGATCTCGCACGCCGCACCGCCTTCGCCCGGCACAGCCTGGAGACGTGGGAGTTCGACGTGCTCTCCGCACTCCGCCGCGCCGGTGAGCCCTTCCGGCTGTCGCCCGGCACGCTCGTCACCCAGACCCTCGTCACCAGCGGCACCATGACCAACCGGATAGACCGCCTGGAGTCGCGCGGGTTCGTGCAGCGGCACCGCTCCCCCGACGACCGCCGCGGGGTGCTGGTCGAGCTCACCGACGAAGGGCTGGCGCGGGTCGACGCGGCGATGAGCGACCTCCTGGACATCGAGGCCAAGGTGCTGACCGCCCTGTCGCCCGCGGAGCGCCCGCAGCTCGCGGACCTGCTGCGCACGGTGACCGCTCAGTTCGACGACTGAGATGGCCGGGCACGTGTAGCCACGCGCACCTGTAGCCACGAGCACCTGTAACAGCGAGCACTTGTAGCAGGATCGGCCCATGACCGACGACCACCTCATGCGCATCCACAGCCCCGAGTTCCAGGCGATGGCCGAGCGGGTCCGCCGGGCTACCGAGCTCACCTCCCGCCTGAACGTCCTGCCCTTCGACGACGAGGCGGGCAAGGCGGAGCTGTTCGAGCAGATCCTCGGCAGACCGCTGCCAGCGAGGGCCACGATCTATCCGCCGTTCTACACGGACCACGGCCTGAACCTGGACCTCGGCGAGCGCGTGTTCATCAACCAGAACTGCACGTTCCTGGACTACGCGGGCATCCGGCTCGGCGAGCGCGTGATGGTCGGGCCGAAGGCCACGTTCATCACCATGGGCCATCCGGTCGATCCGGCGGACCGCCGAACCTGGCTGAGCGGCGCGCCCATCGACGTGGCGGAGAACGTCTGGATCGGCGCAGGCGCCACGATCCTGCCCGGCGTCAGCATCGGCAGGGACGCCGTGGTGGCCGCGGGCGCCGTGGTGGCCGACGACGTCCCCGCCGCGAGCCTCGTGACCGGCGGCAAGGCGACCGTACGCCGGAGGTGGTGACGGACGGTCCGGGCTCAGCGGTCCCGGCGGACCACGATCTTCTCGCGCCCGAGCTGGTCGGGCAGGAAGAACAGGTCGTCGGCGTCCGCGACGTACAGGGGCAGCTCACCCAGCTTCGCCGGCATGCCGTCGGCGTCGGTGACCGTGAGCTCGACGTGGTCGGCCGAGCTCTTCGAGTCGTACTTCCAGGTGCCCTCGATCTCGGCGGGGAGCTCGTCGACCTTGCCACCCGCAGCGGCGGCCAGCACCTCGTCCGGGACCCCGACGGCGGTGAAGGTGCGGTCCTCACCGAGCGCGACGACGGTCGTGGCGCCGTCGCCCACGTACGAGCCGACGAACTCCGGCTCGGTGTAGTCGAGCTTCCCCAGATCGAACGCGCACCCCGAGAGCATGAGTACGCCGACGAGTGCTCCCACACCTCGGAAGACCTGTCGCTGCTTCATTCGACACCCCTGTTGTCCCGGACCTGCTGACCGGTCGCCCAATCTAACGGGAAAGCCGCATTCCCTCCTGGGAAACCGTTATGACGATCTGCACACCATGTGCGGATACGCCGGACGCCCGACGCACCAACAGACCCCGTCGCGCACAATGACAGCATCATGAGCAACATCCGCACAGCGGCAGGCGGCTCCGCGCTGCTGGTCGCGGTCCTCGTCTTCGCCCTGAACCTGCGCACCCCCATCACATCCCTCCCGCCGGTCATGGCCGACGTCGCGGCAGGACTGGGCCTCGACCAGACCCTTGCCGGACTGCTCGTGGGGATCCCCGCGCTGTGCTTCAGCGTCGTGGCGCCGGCGGCGTCGACCCTGATTGCCCGCGCCGGGCCGTACTCGGCGGTCACGGTGGCCCTGGTGGGCGTGATCGCCGGGACGCTGATCCGGTCGGCGGGCACGGGCACACCGGGCGTTGTGGCGGCCTTCGCCGGCACGGTGCTCCTTGGCTGCGCGATCACGGTGGGCAACGTGGTGGTGCCGGTCATCATCGCGCGGGACTTCCCGACCAGGACGGCGCTGGCGACCGGCCTGTACTCGTCGACGATGAACCTCGGCAGCGTCTTCGCGACGTCGCTCACCGCGCCGTTCGCGGCCCTCGTCGGCTGGCGGGGCGCCATCGCCTCCTGGTCGCTCGTCGCGGCGGCGGCGCTGGTCGTCTGGCTCGTCACCACCCGCACGATGACGGACCCGCACGTCACCCGTGCGACCCGTACGCCAGACACGTCAGGGGACGACGGCGGCGCCCCCGGCGAGACGCCCGCCGACAGGCTGGTCGACGGCCCCACCGGGACGCCCGCCCCGCCGCCGACCGAACGGCCCGACGAGACCTGGGGCGGCGTGGTGCGCCGTCCGATCACCTGGGCGCTGGCCGTCGCGTTCGCCGGGCAGTCGTTCTCGTACTTCGCGGTCACCGGCTGGCTCCCGGAGCTGCTGCGCGACCTGCTGGACCTGTCCGTGACCACGGCGGGCAACGCGGCCGCGCCCTTCCAGGGTCTCGCCATAGCGGGCAGTGTGCTGGTCCCGCTCGCGCTGGCGGCCCGGGTGCCGATGCGGGGTGCCGCGGTGACGATGGGCCTGCTGTGGGTCTCGCTCCCGGTGGGCCTCCTGCTGGCGCCGCAGTGGTGGCTGCTGTGGGTGAGCCTCGCAGGGATCGCCCAGGGCGGGAACTTCGTGGTGATCTTCACCCTCGTCGCGCAGCGGTGCCGCACCGTGGCGCAGACCCGGCGGACGGTGGCGGCCGTGCAGGCGATCGGCTACGCCGTGGCCGCTACCGCTCCCGCCGTCATCGGCGCCGTGCACGCGGCGTCAGGCGGCTGGAACGCGGCGCTCCTGGTGTTGCTGGGGTCCACGCTCGCGCTCGGGACGGCCGAGCTGCTGGCGACGCGACGCCCCAGGCACAGACGGGCCTGACAGGAACATTTCCATAGGCATTGAAACTTGGCAGGATCATTGCCTACCTTTCCAGCATGACGACACATCTTGAGCCCACCGCAGTGCTCCCCACCCTTCGCGAGCACCTCCTGGTCGACGGGTTCGACCTCGTCCTCGACCTCACCCGGTCGCACGGCTCCACGCTTGTCGACGCGCGTGACGGTCGCGAGTGGCTCGACCTGTTCACTTTCTTCGCCTCCTCGCCCCTCGGCATGAACCACCCCGCCCTTGCCGACGACGCGGCGTTCCGCGAGGAGCTCGCCACCGCGGCGATCAACAAGCCGTCCAACTCCGACATCTACACGGTCGAGATGGCACGCTTCGCGGACACCTTCGCGCGCGTCCTCGGCGACCCCGCGCTGCCGCACCTGTTCTTCATCGACGGCGGCGCGCTCGCCGTCGAGAACGCGCTCAAGGTCGCGTTCGACTGGAAGTCCCGCTTCAACGAGGCGAACGGCCGCTCCCCCGAGCTCGGCACCCAGATCATGCACCTGGAGCACGCGTTCCACGGCCGCTCGGGGTACACGATGTCGCTGACGAACACGGAGCCGGGCAAGGTGGCCCGGTTCCCGAAGTTCGACTGGCCGCGCATCCCCTCGCCGTACATCGCCGAGGGCAAGGACATGGACGCGGCAGAGGCGGCGGCGCTCGGGGCCGCTCGTGCGGCGTTCGAGGCCAACCCGCACGACATCGCGGCGTTCATCATGGAGCCCATCCAGGGCGAGGGCGGCGACCACCACTTCCGCACCTCGTTCCTGACGGGCATGCAGGACCTGTGCCGCGAGTTCGACGCGCTGTTCATCGTGGACGAGGTCCAGACCGGCGCAGGGATCACCGGGACGACCTGGGCGTACCAGCAGCTCGGCATCACCCCCGACGTCGTCGCGTTCGGCAAGAAGACCCAGGTCTGCGGCATCATGGCCGGCGGCCGCGTCGACGAGATCCCGGACAACGCGTTCGCCGTCTCGTCGCGCATCAACTCCACCTGGGGCGGCAACCTCACCGACATGGTGCGCTCACGCCGCATCCTGGAGACGTACGAGGCCGAGGGCCTGGTCGACCGGGCCCGCACGATGGGCAAGCGCCTGCACGACGCGCTCACCGAGCTGGCCACCCGGCACGACGGCGTGACCGACGTCCGCGGCAAGGGCCTGATGTGCGCGCTGACGCTGCCCTCCCGCGAGGTCCGCGACCGGGTCCTGGGCGCGCTCACCGAGCGGAGCGTCCTGCTCCTTGGCTGCGGCGAGCGGTCGGTCCGGTTCCGCCCGGCGCTGACGGTCTCCACCGAGGCGCTGGAGGCCGGCGTCAAGGCGTTGGACGAGGTCCTCGCCGAGACGCTCTGACTCCGTAGCCGGACCGCGAAGCAGAGCGCTTGTCCGCGGCCTCCTGGGTGCCGCCCGGGAGACTGCGGACAAGCGCTCTACCTCGCGGTCGGGTTACCCGTCCTCCGCCGCGACGCTGTCCGCGATCCTGAGCAGCTCGGCAACGGTCGGCCCCGAGCCGCCCTCCGGCGTACGGCCCATCGTGCCGAGCAGCAGGTAGGAGCCCGCGTCGTCGGTCCATTCGACCCGCACCGGCCCGAACCCGTTGTTGTCCACGCGGGTCACCCGCGCCTCCCGGCCCGAGTCCGCGAGATCCGACCACTCGACGGTCACGTTGTCGCCGGACAGCTCGCCGGACAGCTCGGTGGAACCCGGGTACGCCACGTACGTGATGGCCGACGCCGGGTGGTACGCGCCGGAGCGGACCTCGTCCTCGGGCCAGGACAGGCCGGGCACGCCGTCGAACGTCTCACCGTTGTCGTCACCCTCCAGCGGGTAGATGATCCACGTGCCGAGGTGGTCCTCCGCCGTCGTACGGCCGATCGCTGCCGAGATGTCCGCCGGGCACTCGGCCTTCGCGCGCTCGACGGTCTCCGGCACCCAGTGCGGCTGGCGCAGATCCTCGGCGCAGGTCCCTGCGGTGAGCTCCGTGGCGTCCACCGGCGTGACGACGGGCTCGTCCTCCCGCGCCCCGAGGATCAGCGTCACGACGATGATGATGATCGCGCCGAGCAGCGTCACCGCGCCGCCGAGCAGCCACTCGGGCCGGATCCTCGGCTCCTCGATGGTGGTGACCACGTCAGCTCTCGCACTCGATCTCGACTACCGCGTCCCGCGAGAGGGCGGTGATCTTGTTCGACGTCACGGGGCTGGCGGCGACGCCGGGCAGCACGTAGGAGCCCCAGTCGCACTCGTTGTCGGCGAAGAAGGCCTCCCGCGCGCCGCCCGGCGCGGCGTACCGCACGCGGTGGTCGGGTCCCCGGCAGTCGAACTCCGGGTCGCACAGGGAGATCAGGTACGCACGCATGGTGAGCCACGTGCTGGTGTCGACGCAGCCGCTCACCGGCAGGCCGTTATAAGCCTGGAACGCCTTGGCCGCGACCTCCGACTCGGCGTCCCACGCCCCGTCGACCGGCTCCAGACCGGTGCTCGCCGACAGCACGTTCTGCGCCGCGACCACCGCGCCGCCGGACGTCTGGCCGCACTCACCGACGGGGTCGTTGGACACCCACATCGCGCTCGAGCTCATCGCCTGCACCACGGCGGCGATGATCAGGGCGGCTGCGACGGTGCCACCGCCCGCCTGCAGCCAGGTTCGGGTGGTGGGCATCTCCCTCGGCGCTCCTTCGTCGGCCCGACGCCGGGCCGGGCGATGTATTGGCGAGCGCGAGCGTAACAATCCGCCCTTAAAAGACGGAAGCGACGCACCGGACCAAAACCTCACGACCGTGGCGCGGGCGGCCGATACCCGGTCCGCCGAACCGCAACTCACTCACCACCGACAGCGCCGAACCGAAACCTGCTGGTCACCGTCCGTGTCGGACCGAAACATGGACGTCCATCTGACCCTAGATCGACCGTCAGCTTTCGGATCGGCGCCTCGATGGGATGACACGTTGCGGTTCGGCGGCCGACAACGGCCAGGCCCACACGCAGCTTGCAGTTCGGCGCGAGCCGACAGGAGCCGGCCCGGACGGGCTCAGCGCGTCGTGTGGGCGCCGCCGTTGACGTGCAGGGCCTCGCCGGTGATGTGGCGGGCAGCCGGTGAGGCGAGGAAGGAGACCAGCGCGGCGACGTCGTCGGGCAGGCCCGTGGAGCGCGCGGTCCTCGATCTGCTCACGCACGAGGAAGAGCTGGTGGGCAACCTGACGGCGGAGGACCGCCAGACGCTTGCCGGGCTCCTCGCCCGGCTCGGTCCGGGCGCCGGCCGTCAGACCGGTTCGGCCGTCTGACCCTCGAAGTAGGTCTGCAGCACCACTGTGGTGCGGGTCGAGACCTTCGCCGTGCGGCGGACGCGCCCGAGCAGCTCCTCCAGCGCCCTCGGCGAGGCCACCCGCACCGTGAGCAGATAGTTCGCGTTGCCCGCCACCGAGTAGCAGGACTCGATGCCAGGCATGCCCCGCAGGCGTTCGGGCGCGTCGTCCTCCTGCGCCTGGTCCAGGGGCGTGATCTCCACGAACGCGGAGAGCGGCAGCCCTACCGCCTCCGGGTTCACCACCGCTCGATAGCCCGTGATGACGCCACGTGCCTCGAGCTTCCGCACCCGCACCTGCACCGCCGAGAGGGACAGTCCCGAGATCTCGGACAGCACCGCGAGCGTGGTGCGCCCGTCCTTGCGCAGTGCGTCCACGAGCGCTCGGTCCACCCCGTCGAGCGGTGCCAGATCGTTGTCGGTCATCCCGCCACCTCCGCCGCTTCCAACCAGGCCGCCTCGAGCTCGTCGCGCTCGCTCACCAGGTCGCGGAGCTCCGCGTCCAGCCGAGCGACAGCCTGGTAGTCCGTGGCCTGCTGTGCGATTGTTTCGTGCAGCTCGGCCTCCTTCTGGGCAATCTTCGCAAGACGGCGCTCGATTCGGGAGACCTCTTTCTTTGCGGCACGGACGTCGCGCTGGTTGACCGCCTCTCCCCCGGCGCCGCCGCCCGACCCCGGAGCCGTGCCCGACGTCGCCCCGCCGGCGGCCGAACCGCCCGACGTACCGGCGCCGCCCCCTGCCGGGGTGCCCGAGGCAGAGGCACCGGCGGCCTTGGCCGCCGCCCGGAGCCGGAGGTACTCCTCCACCCCGCCGGGCAGGTCGCGGATCGTCCCGTCGCCGAGCAGCGCGACCTGCCGGTCCGCCACCCGTTCCAGCAGGTACCGGTCGTGCGAGACCACGATCAGCGTGCCGAGCCAGCCGTCCAGCAGGTCCTCGACCGCCGCGAGCGTGTCGGTGTCGAGGTCGTTGGTGGGCTCGTCGAGCAGCAGGACGTTGGGCTCGGCCACCAGCAGGCGCAGCAGCTGCAGCCGACGCCGCTCGCCGCCGGACAGGTCCTTCACCGGCGTGTAGGCCCGCTCGCGCGTGAAGCCGAGCTTCTCGGTGAGCTGCGAGGCCGTGAGCTCCTTGCCGTCGACGACGACCCGGCCCTTCTCCGACTCGATCACCTCGACCGCCGTGAGCCTCCCGAGCTCGTCCAGCTCGGAGACGTCCTGCGTCAGCTCCTTGACGTGGATCGTCTTGCCGCGCTTGACGCGGCCCGAGCCGGGCTCACGGCGGCCGGCGAGCAGCGCGAGCAGCGTCGTCTTGCCCGCACCGTTGACGCCGACCACGCCGTACCGGTCCCCGGGGCCGAGGCGCCACGTCACGTCGTCGAACAGGACCTTGCCGCCGAGCTCGAGCGAGACCGACTCCAGGTCCAGCACGTCCTTGCCCAGGCGGCGCGTCGCCATCCGGGTGAGCTCCATCGAGTCGCGCGGCGGCGGCTCGTCGTCGATCAGGGCGGAGGCGGCGTCGAGCCGGAACTTCGGCTTGGACGTACGCGCCGGGGCGCCGCGGCGCAGCCAGGCGAGCTCCTTGCGCAGCAGGTTGTCCCGCTTCTCGGCGGCGGTAGCGGCCTGTCGCGCCCGCTCGGCGCGCGCCAGGATGTAGGCCGCGTAGCCGCCCTCGTACCCGTCGATGGCGCCGGTGCCGTCGCCGCGCACCTCCCACATGCGCGTGCAGACCTCGTCGAGGAACCAGCGGTCGTGCGTCACGACCACCAGCGCGCCGGTCGCGCCGGGGCGGCCGTAGCGCTCCCGGAGATGGGCGGCGAGCCAGGCGACGCCCTCGACGTCGAGGTGGTTGGTGGGCTCGTCGAGCAGCAGCACGTCCGGGTCCTGCACGAGCAGGGCCGCGAGCGCCACGCGGCGGCGCTGGCCGCCGGAGAGCTTGACGACCGGGGCGTCCCAGGCGAGGTCGGCGAGCAGGCCTTCCTGCACCTGGCGGACCCTGGCGTCGGACGCCCAGACGTGCGTCTCCGCGTCGCCGTGCACGACGTCGAGGATCGTCGCGTCCTCGTCGAGCTCGTCCCGCTGGTCGAGCATGCCGAGGACCGTGCCGCCCACCTTGGTGACCCGTCCGGCGTCGGGCTGCGAGGTGCCGGTGAGGATGCGCAGGAGGGTCGACTTGCCGGCGCCGTTGGGTCCGACCACGCCGACGCGGTCGCCGTCGTCGAGGCCGAGGGAGACCTCGGACAGGAGGGTGCGAGTACCGATGGTCAGCGCGATGCCGTCCGCGCCGAGAAGATGTGCCACCCAGGCAGCCTAGTTCGCCGCGGGGCGGCGGGCGGACACGGGCCGTTGTCCTGTCTCGCCCGGGAGGCCCTGACAGGTATCTGTTCGATGTCGGACGCCGCGGTTACGCTGTCCACCGTCGACGGCGATCGTGCCCGCCGACTCCGCCGTCGGCCCTGCTGACGACTACGCCGAGGAGCATCCACGTGGCCCAGTTCGACATGCCGCTGTCCGATCTCGAGAGGTATCTCCCCGAGCTGGACGAGCCCGCCGACTTCGACGAGTTCTGGTCGACGACCCTGGCCGAGGCACGCACGTTCGACGAGGCGCCGGAGGTGGAGCGCATCGACGTCGGGCTCACCGAGGTAGTGGTCGACGACGTGACGTTCCCCGGCTTCGGCGGGCATCCCATCAAGGCCTGGCTCACACGCCCCGCGCACGCGGACGGCGACCTGCCCGTGGTGGTCGAGTACGAGGGCTACGGCGGCGGGCGTGGCCTGCCGCACGAGAAGATCCACTGGGCCGCCGCCGGCTACGCGCACCTGCGCATGGACAGCCGCGGGCAGGCCTCGGGCCACGGCGCGGGCGGCTCGACGCCGGACCCGGTGGGTTCCGGCCCGGCGGCCTCCGGGTACATGACCCGCGGTGTCCTCGACCCTCGGGACCACTACTACCGTCGCCTCTTCACGGACGCGGCCCGCGCGGTGGACGCCGTGCGCGCCATCCCCGGGCTGGACCCGGCGCGGGTGGCGGTGGCCGGCGGCAGCCAGGGCGGCGGCATCAGCCTCGCGGTGGCAGGTCTTGTGCCCGACGTCGTCGCCGCGATGCCCGACGTGCCGTTCCTGACGCACTACCGCCGCGCCGTGTCGATCACCGACTCCTACCCGTACGGCGAGATCACGAAGTACCTGTCCGTGCACCGCGACCCGGAGGTCGAGGCGCAGGTCTGGCGCACCTTCTCGTACCTGGACGGGGTGTCGTTCGCCCGTCGGGCGCGCGCGGCCGGCCTGTTCTCGGTGGCTCTCATGGACACCATCTGCCCGCCGTCCACCGTGTACGCGGCGTTCAACAACTGGGCGTCCGACCAGGCGGAACCGGTGGTCAAGGAGATGGACGTCTACCCGTACAACAACCACGAGGGTGGCGGGGACTACCGGTTCCCCCGCAAGCTCGCGTGGCTGGGCAAGATCATCTGACGGGCGCCCAGGGCGTAGGCGGGAAATTTGCCTGTTACGCCCGGGCGGTAGGCTCCGCAGCGCACGTTCATCCCCGGAGGTTTCCCCGTGCCCGAGTACGACCTGCCGCTCGTCGCGGTGGCGCCGGCAGCGCCACCGGCCACCGACGAGCCCGCGAACTTCGACGCCTTCTGGTCGCAGACGCTCGCCGCGCACCGCGCCATCGAGGTGGCGCCGGTGCTGTCGGCCGCCTCCGCCCGCGCCCGGGACCTCACGGTCGAGGCAGTGACGTTCGCCGGGTTCGAGGGATACCCCGTGCCGGGTCGGCTCATCACCCCGACCGGCGCCGGTAGCACGTTGCCCGGTCTGGTCGAGCTGCGGCCCGCCGGCCGTGCGGCGGGCCGCGACCTGGAGTGGCTCGCGTCGGGCGGGTTCGCGCACCTCGTGGTCGAGCTGCCCCCGGACGACCTCGACGACCCCTACAACCGCGTCGTCTTCGCCGATGCCGTGCGTGCGGTGCAGGCGCTGCGGACCCTCGCGAGCGTGGACCCGTCACGCGTCGCGGTGCTCGGCAGCGGGCCGGTGGCGGCGGCAGTCGTCGCGGCGGCAGGGCTGCTCCCCGACCTGGCCTGCGCGATGGTCGAGGGCGACATCCCCGCAGCGCACAAGGACTCGCTCGTCGCGTTCGCCAGGCGGGCGAGCACGCCGCTCCAGCTCACGCAGGGCGCAGGCGCGCAGGTGCTGCTGGAGGAGTGGGGCTTCAACGCCGCGCAGGCGCTGGCCGCGATGACGGGCTCCGTCGAGCGGGTGGTCGAGTGCGTGCTGACCGCCGAGAGCAACGCGGTGGCGCGCCGCACGCGCTGGATCGCGGCGCACACCGACCTGACGAACGTCTTTGTCCCCCAGGTCGCCTACTGACCCTCCCGCAGGGTCAGCGGGCGATCGAGGTGACTATCTGCGTGCCCGGGGCGGGCCCGCTCGCGCACCAGACCGCGTCCACGACGTCGGCCGCCGTCCACGCGGCGCCCAGCGCCAGCGCGTGCTGCCGGGAACGCCCCAGCGCGGCGACCGTCGGACCGGATCCGGAGACGATCACGCCCAGCGCCCCCGACTCGGTGGCGACGTCCAGCACCTCGGCGAGCTCGGGTCGCAGATCGAGCGCCGGCGCCTGCAGGTCGTTGTGCAGCGCCTTGCCGAGCGCCACGGGGTCCCCTGCCCGGAGCGCGTGCATCAGCTCGGTGTCGTCGGCGGGCGCGACGGCGGGCGTCGACGGGCCGGCCAGCTCGTCGAACCGCCTGAACACGCTGGGCGTCGACAGGCCGACGCGCTGCGTGCCGAAGCACCAGTGGAACTCCCCGCGTGTCATCGCCGGTGTCAGCAGGTCGCCCCGCCCCGTGCCGACGGCGGTGTGACCCAGGAGCGAGAAGGGCACGTCCGCGCCGAGCTCGGCGGCGATCTCCACCAGCTCGGAGCGCGGCACCCCGGCCTCCCAGAGCGTGTCGCAGGCCAGGAGCGCGGCAGCGGCGTCGGCGGATCCACCGGCCATGCCTCCTGCGACCGGCACACCCTTGGTGATGTGCAGCGCGACGTCGGCCGCAAGACCGGTGTGGTCGGCAAGCAGCGCGGCCGCCCGCCAGGCGAGGTTCGTCTCGTCGGTGGGGACGTCGTCCGCCTGAGGGCCGGAGACGGTCAGCGAGATGCCGGCTCCCGGCGGCGCCAGCGTGGCCGTGACCTCCTCGAACAGGGTCACCGCCTGGAAGATGGTCGCGAGCGGGTGGTAACCGTCGCTCCCGACCGGTCCGACGCGCAGGGCGAGGTTGACCTTCCCGGGCGCGCGGACCCGGACCGACGGCGGCGGCGCCGCGCTCAGACGCCCGCTCACTCGTCCCCCTCCGCTGACCGATGTGTACCCAGCTGTTCCGCGATGCGCGCGAACTGCTCGACCACCAGCGTCTCCCCGCGCGCGCTCGGGTCGACACCCGCGGCACGGAGCGCCGTCTCCGCGGCGACGCCCGAGCCGAACAGTCCGGACAGCGCGGCCCGCAGCGTCTTGCGGCGCTGCGCGAACGCGGCATCCACGACCGTGAAGACCCGCTCCCGCGGCGCGGTGGTCGACGGCGGCTCCCGGCGCTCGAGATACACGAGCGCGGAGTCGACGTTCGGGGCGGGCCAGAAGACGTTGCGCCCGATGGTCCCGGCCCGGCGGGCCGACGCGTACCAGGCGGCCTTCACCGACGGGATGCCGTAGATCTTGGAACCCGGCACGGCGGCGATCCGGTCGGCCACCTCTGCCTGGACCATCACGAGCACGCGCTCCAGCGAGTCGAACCGCTCCAGCATGGTGAGCAGCACGGGGACCGCCACGTTGTACGGGAGGTTCGCCACGAGCGCCGTCGGCGGGGCGCCGGGCAGGGTGGTGACGTCCAGCGCATCGGAGAGCACCACCTCGAAGTCGGCGTCCGGGAACCGGGCACGCACGGTCTCGGCGATCTGCCCGGCCAGGAGCCGGTCGATCTCAATGGCCACCACAGAGGCTCCGGCCTCGACCAGGCCGAGGGTCAGGGAGCCCAGCCCGGGCCCGACCTCGACCACGCGCTCACCGGGCTTCAGCCCGGCGATCCGCACGATCTTGCGGACGGTGCCACCGTCGTGCAAGAAGTTCTGGCCCAGCGTCTTCGTTGGCCGGACGCCCAAACGCCCTGCCAGGTCGCGGATCTCCGCGGGACCGAGCAGGGCGTTTGAGGTTTCGTTCATGCAGGGGAGCCTATCTGGAGCGTTCGTGCGGAGCGCACTCGGAGGTGGGACGCAGCGAAGCAAGTCCCGCCGGAGAGTGCGCGCAGCACGAGAGCGACCATGAGGCAGCCGTTCGTGCGGAGCGCACTCGGAGGTGGGACGCAGCGAAGCAAGTCCCGCCGGAGAGTGCGCGCAGCACGAGAGCGACCTATGGCCGGATCAGTACCAACCCACCGACTCCGAGTGGCCCCACGCGCCGCACGGCGTGCCGTAACGGTCCGCGATGTAGCCGAGGCCCCACTCGATCTGGGTGGCCGGGTTGGTCGCCCAGTCCGCACCCGCCGAGGCCATCTTGTCGCCCGGCAGCGCCTGCGCGATGCCGTAAGCGCCTGACGACGGGTTGGCCGCCAGGTGGTTCCAGCCGGACTCGCGCTCCCACAGGAGGTCGAGGCAGGTCCACTCCTCGCCGGTCCAGCCACGGGCGGCGGCCATCTGCTGGCCGATCTCCCTGGCGGAGCCCGCAGGCACCGGGGTGCTCGGCTCGCTGGGCGGGTCGACCTCGGCGGAGGCCTCCTCCACGACGGGACGCTCCTTGGTGCCCTCGACGACGACGCGGTCCACCGGCTTCCTGGTGACCTTGTCAGAGAGCTCCTTGCGGTACACGACCTTGCCGTCGACCGTACGCACCAGGATGACCTGGGTGCGCACACCCTGCTCGCCCTCGCTCCGGACCAGGTCGCCCTCGTCCACGTAGCGGTCTTCGTCCTGGACGGTCCTGGTGTCGAAGTCGAGGTCGGACGTCCTGGTGACCTTCTTGCTCTCGACACGCTCCACCTGGATGGCGACGTCGGCGCCCGACTCCTCGGCGGACTTCATGTCCTTGGCGGCGATGGCCTTGTCCTGCGCCAGGGAGGCCACCGGGGCGATGCTCACGCGGTCGTCCCCGTCGAGCTTGACCTCGAGGCCGTCGAGCACCTCGTCGACGCTCGCCGAGTGGTCCTCGACCACTCGGGTCGTGCCGTCGGCGACTACCGCCACGGGGCCGTCGTCGTTCAGCCGGAGCGAGAGGGAGGCGCGGTCGCCGGAGCGGGACGCCACCAGTGCGACGTCGCCGCCGCGCTCGGCGAGGGTCGTCAGGGCCTCTCCCGCGTCGGTGACGGTGACCCACACGTCACGCTCCGTGTCGCCGTCGGTCATGGTGACCTGACGCGCGTAGCGGACGACCACCTGGTCGCCGTCGGAGAGCTTGGCATCGGTTCCGGGGGCGACGACGTCGCGCTCGCCCAGGCGGACACCTTGCGACTCGAGCATGCCCGCGACGGAACCGGCGTAGGTGGTGATGGTCTTGGTGGTGCCGTCGACGTCCAACGTGACGGTCTTCTGTACCTCGGCGAAGGCCACCGAACCGGAGGCGACGATCGCGACGGCCGAGAGGCCTGCGACGAGCGGCCAGCGGCGGCGGTGCTTCGAGAGGGTGTCCTGAGGTGCTACGGCCTCGGACTCTGAGTTGATGCTGGGGATGGAGCCAGAACTCTGCTGCTCAAAACGGGGGTTCACTCGTGTCCAGTCGTCGGACGTCCCGGGCACGGGCGGCGAGGCGGGGATCCCGTTTGGGGCGGAACTCCCTACCGCGAGGCGGCCGAACAGGCCCTGCAGCTCTTGCGAGCCGTCGCGGTCTCGACCGGCCGATCCGGCGGTCTCACACTGCCCACGAGGTTCCGCGTCCAGTGCCGCCCTGCCACCGCTGGAGTGCCGTGGTCTACACCACGTGACACCCCCGCGCCAGCGAGGACAACCGAAAGTAACTGATTTGTTACCGCTCGGCCAACCATCTTCGTGGGTTGCAACTGTGTTGTCAGTCACTCGTCCAGGACAAGCGTCCAACTCTTGGAAGGCCCCGATCGGGGCCTACGGGAAGGGCCGGGGCCGGGCGGACGAAGGATCTCCGCAGGCCAGGACAGGCGCGGAGGCCGCGGGAGGCACCGACACGGCGGTCGCCCCATGGCCTCCGCAGCCTCTCCGTCCGCTAGTCGGAATCAGGCTTCGAATCCGGCTTCGGTTCGGGATCCTGCTCGGGTTCGGGCTTCGGCTCGGACTCCGAGCCGGGCTTCGCCTTCGAGTCCGTCTTCGAGTCCGTCTTCGAGTCGGCCTTCGAGTCGGCCTTCGAGTCGGCCTTCGAGTCGGCCTTCGACTCCGACTTCGACTTGGGCTTCGGTTCCGGCTTGGGCTTGGGGCGCTCCTTGGTGCCGTACACGATCACCTTGTCCACGGGTGCCCGCGCGACCCAGCTGTTCAGCTTCTCCTTGCTCACCACTTCGCCGTCGATCCGGGTGACGTCCCAGGACGTCACCCGCTTGCCGTCGGCGCCTTCGGACGCCAGGTACGGACCCAGGTCCGCGTAGTGGCCCGGGTCGGTCGCCGTCACCGTCTTGAACGGAATCGTGCTGACGACCTCCTCGATCGTCGCCTTGACCTCCTTGACCACGACGGTCAGCACCGGCTCGCTCTGTCCGCGCACCTCCCGGTGCGCGACGGATACCCGGTCGTCCGTGTCGACGGCAGCGTTCTGGGCCGCGAGCAGCTCGTCGAGCCGCACGGAGCCGTCGGCCACCCGCCGCACCTCCCCGCCGATCTCCAGGTGCACGGGGCCGTCGACGTCGAGCCGCATCGGGAGCGTCATACGGCCTTCGACCCGCGTCGGGACCAGGACCACCTTGCCGCCCCCTTCCGAGAGCTGGGTCAGCGCCTGGTCGGCGTCGAGCGCCGTGACCCACGCGGTCCGTCGTCCGCCGTCGGCCCACAGGGTGACCTTGTGGCCGTAGCGGACGACCACCGTGCCGCCGTCGCGCAGCGCGGCGTCGGGACCGGGCGTCACGGCGTCCCGGCCGGTGACCTCGACACCCTGGGCGGTCAGCAGGTCGGCGACGTCGCCCTCGAAGGTCTCGACAGAGGTGACCCGTCCGTCGACGTCGAGCGTGACGGTCTTGTTGGCCGCCCCGTAGACCGCGGCACCACCGGCACCGACCAGGGCGACGGCGACGAGGCTCACGAGGACCACCACACCGCGGCGACGCCGGGGCGGCCCCGGAACGGGCGGTGGTGGTGGGGGCGGTGGAGCCGTCGCGAGCGTTGCCCCGTCCTTCGCCACGACCGGCATCGGGCCGGACGGGTGGCCGGGCGGAAGACTGTCCATCACCTCGGAGCGGGTGCTCGCGATGTCCGCGACGGTCATCCCCGCGGGAAAGACCTCGTCCACCGGCGGCGCCGGACCGAATTGCGCCGAACCGAAGAAAGGCGAGTCGGAGAAAGGCGCGTCGAACAGATCGGTGACGCCGGCGTCGCCGTCGGCCTCAGAAGGGGTGAACTGTTGTCCGGGGCTGCCCTGAGCCGGATGCGGAGATGTCACGCGAGTCCAGTCCTCGAGCGGTCCGGGCACGGAAGACGGGACGGCGCGCCTCCCACGCAGCTCCCGCGCGAGGCACGAGCCCGGCCGACCGATCCGGCGGTCCCTGAGACCGTAACTCCGCCGTTACCAAATGCAAGCCGAAAGCGGCAATATGTTCAGCAAATGGTCCGAAAAGCCAAGTGAAATCCCAAATGTCGTTTGGGGAGAACGTGGATCAGTACCAACCGATCTCCACCGAGTGCGCCCACGCGCCGCACGGTGTTCCGTAACGCCCGGATATGTAACCGAGGCCCCACTCGATCTGGGTCGCCGGGTTCGTCAGCCAGTCGCTGCCGACCGTGGCCATCTTGGAGCCCGGGTTCGCCTGCGCGATGCCGTACGCGCTGCTGCTCGGGTTGTCGGCGTTCCAGCGCCAGCCGCTCTCCTTCTCCCAGAGCTGGTCCAGGCACGAGAACTCGTCGGCGCCCCAGCCGCGCTCGGCCGCCATCGCCTGACCCAGTGCCCGGGCGGAACCAGGGTCCACGGGGGCGGTGGCTACATCCATGGTCCCCACCACCACCTCCTCGTTCACCGGCTTCCGGGTGACCTTGCGCCCCACCTCGGTGCGTTCGACGACGGCCCCGCCCACGGTCTTCACCGCATACGTCACCTTGACCTCGCCGGCCACACCCGCTGTACGGATCGACTCGTAGCCTTCGGGAAGGCTCGGATCCTCGATCGTCTCGGTCTCGAACGGGAGCACCTCGGTCACCGTGCGCGACGACGAGGCGTCGCGGCTGACCATGACGACCATCCCGTCCACCGCCGCGGCGTCGAGCGGTACGGAGGTGACGTCGGCGTCGGCCAGCGCGATACCCGCCTCGCTGAACAGGCCACGCACCGTCGACTGTGTGGTGTGGAACTCGAGCACCGAGCCGTCCACGGCGATGTTGACCTGCTTGACCGTGGAGAACCGGACCGGGTCGCGGTCCAGCCGCGTGGTACGGGAGGCGGTGGCGAGCGCACCGTCGCCGCGCGGCCCCAGCGCCGCCAGCAGCTCGCCGACGGTCCCTGCGGTGGTGCGGAGCGTCATGACCTGACCGTCGAGCTCGACGGTCACCTCGCGGCTGGTCCGGACCACCACGGTGCCGCCCTGCGCGACGCCGGAGGTGGCCGCCGGCTGCACGACGTCGTCCCGCCCGAGCTCGATGTGCTGCGACGCGAGGGCCTCACCGACCGTGTCCCCGTAGACGCCCACGGTATGGAGCTCGCCGTTGTAGTCGATGGTCAGGACGTTCGCGTTGAGGACGTAGACACCGGTCACAGCGGCGAGCGTGCCGACGACGGCGCCACGGACCACCCAGCGGGCCGCTCTGCTCGCGAGCCACGGCCGTGCGTACCTCACCACGAGCACCAGACCGTAACGGAACAATCTCTCCGGGAAAAGCCGTGCGGCCGTGAAATGAAATGCCGAATTCTTCGCCTCAACGCGCCATTCTCACCAATTGCCGTAGACGCGTTCCGAGTTCGCGGTGATGTCGGTGCACAACGTACCGAGATCCTCTTCGAGGTGGGCCGCCATCGCCCGGACCGTGTGGGCCGCGGCGAAGGGCGCGTTCGGCTGCCCCCGGAACGGGTGCGGCGTGAGGTAGGGAGCGTCGGTCTCCAGCAGGATCAGCTCCCGCGGCGCTGCCGACAGGGCGTCCCGCAGGTACTGGTTCGCCTTGAACGTGACCGGTCCGGCGAACGAGAGGTACCAGCCGTTCTCGGCGCAGACGCGGGCCATCTCCGCGTCGCCGCTGAAGCAGTGGAAGACGGTGCGCTCGGGGGCGCCGTCTGCCAGCAGGACCTCGATGACCTGGGCGTGCGCGTCCCGGTCGTGGATCTGCAGTGCCAGGCCCAGCTCCTTGGCCAGGGCGATGTGCGCGCGGAAGCTCGCCCGCTGAGCCTGCTCGCCACGCGGCCCCGTGCGGAACAGGTCCATGCCCGTCTCGCCGATGGCCCGGATGCCGCGGTCGCCCTTGGCCAGGTCGGCGATCTCCGCGATCGCGTCGTCGAGGCTCACCGCATGGTGCTCCTCGACCTCGGGAGCCAGCCCGTCCGGCCCCACCTCGAGCACCCCGGCGTGCAGGGTCGCCTCGTTCGGATGAATGGCGAGCGCGCCCACCACCCTGGCCTGTTGAGTGCTGGCACTCAACGAGGTCAGGAGGTCTACCGTCCAGCGGGCCGAGGGGAGGTCGCAGCCCACCTGGACCACCCGGTCCACGCCGGCACGCGCCGCGCGGGCCAGGTGGTCGGTAACGGTCGGCGGCCAGGCCTGGTCCGTCGGCTCGCCGTCGGGTGCTGCCTGGGCGAGGACGGCACCGATGTGGTCGAGGTGGGTGTGGTTGTCCACGACAGGTACGGGCAGCGGCTCCGGATCTGCCGGAAATCCGCGCTCCCGCGTGCGCTTCGCCATCTTCGGGTCAGTCCACCGTCCCCGCGCCGAACCGCTCGCGGTAGCCCTCCAGGTCCTCGTCGCTGATCTTGGCGAACAGCACCGGGGGCACCGTGAAGCTCGCGCCGGCGGGCACAGCGGAGAGCGCGGCCGCCGCCTCGGGGGTCACCCAGGTCGCGGTGTCGTCGGCGAGATCGAAGACCCCGCGCAGCGTCGCCGCACTCGCCGGGATGAACGGCTCGGAGACCACGGCGTACAGGTGGATCAGGTTCATCGCGGTACGCAGGGTCACGGCGGCGGCGGCCTCATCCGTCTTGACCTGCTTCCACGGCTCCTTCTCGACGAGGTACGCGTTGCCGGCCGACCAGAGCGCTCGCAGGGCGTTGGCGGCCTTGCGGTACTGCAGGGCCTCCATGTTCTCCTCGAGCTCGGTCAGGAGGCGCGTGACCTCTGCCCCGAGCTTCGCCTCGGCCTCGCCCGGCTCGCCGCCGGTAGGGACGGTGTTCCCGAACCGCTTGGCGGAGAACGTCAGTACCCGGTTCACGAAGTTGCCGAGCGTGTCAGCCAGGTCCTTGTTCACCGTCCCGGCGAAGTGCTCCCACGTGAACGAGGAGTCGTCGGACTCCGGCGCGTTCGCGATCAGGAAGTACCGCCAGTAGTCGGCCGGCAGGATCTCCAGGGCGGCGTCGGTGAACACACCGCGCTGCTGCGACGTCGAGAACTTGCCGCCGTAGTACGTCAGCCAGCTGAAGCCCTTGACGTAGTCGACCATCTTCCACGGCTCGCGGACGCCGAGCTGCGTCGCCGGGAACATCACCGTGTGGAACGGGACGTTGTCCTTGGCCATGAACTGCGTGTAGCGGACGTCGGCGGCCTCGTACCACCAGGACTTCCAGTCCCGGGTCTCGCCGTCGGCGGCGGCGTCCGCCCACTCCTTGGTGGCGCCGATGTACTCGATCGGGGCGTCGAACCAGACGTAGAAGACCTTGCCGTCGGCGGCGAGGTCCGGCCAGGTGTCGGCCGGGACCGGGACGCCCCACTCCAGGTCACGCGTGATCGCGCGGTCGTGCAGGCCCTCGGCGAGCCACTTGCGCGCGATCGACGTCGAGAGCAGCGGCCACTCCTTGCTGTTCTCGTCGATCCACGCCTCGACCTCGCCCTGCAGCTTCGACTGGAGCAGGAACAGGTGCGTCGTCTCGCGCACCTCGAGATCGGTGGAGCCGCTGATCGCCGAGCGGGGGTTGATCAGGTCGGTCGGGTCCAGCACGCGCGTGCAGTTCTCGCACTGGTCGCCGCGCGCCTTGTCGTAGCCGCAGTGGGGGCACGTGCCCTCGACGTAGCGGTCGGGCAGGAACCGGCCGTCGACCGGCGAGTACACCTGCCGGATGGCGCGCTCCTCGATGAACCCGTTCTCGTGCAGGCGCCGGGCGAAGTGCTGTGTGATCTCGGCGTTCTGCGGCGACGAGCTGCGGCCGAAGTAGTCGAACGTCAGGCCGAAGCCGTCGTAGATCTCCTTCTGCGTCTCGTGCGCCCCGGCGCAGAACTCGGCGACGGGCTGGCCGGCCTTCGCGGCGGCGAGCTCCGCGGGCGTGCCGTGCTCGTCCGTGGCGCAGATGTACAGCACCTCGTGGCCGCGTTGCCGCAGGTACCGCGCGTAGACGTCGGCCGGGAGCATCGACCCGACCATGTTCCCCAGGTGCTTGATGCCGTTGATGTACGGAAGCGCACTGGTGACAAGGTGGCGAGCCATCGCTGGATGCTCCAATTCGTAAGGACGGGAAAACTGCTCTCCAATCCTAGGGCCACGGGCCCAGCGGAATACGCCGGTGGCTGTGGTTCCTGGATCACTCGGCCGGCGTCAGCGTGACCCGCAGCATCCGGTCGTCGACCAGCCGGCCGTCCTCCGTCGTCGTCGGCTCGCCCCTGCCGTCGGTGTTGTTCGTCAGCACGTAGAGCTCACCGTCCGGCCCCGCGTGCACCGCCCTGAGCCGGCCGAACTCTCCCTCCAGCAGCGCCTGCGGCTCCCCGAACCCGGGGCTCTCGCCGTCCGCCACCGCCGACGCCTCCCCGAGCAGCGGCACGCGCCACAGGCGCTCGCCCCGCAGGGAAGCCAGGTACACGGCCTCCTCGGTGACGGCGATGCCCGACGGCGACGCCTCCGATGTGGGCCACCAGGCCACCGGGTCGATGAACCCGGCCTCGTCGCCCGGCCCCTCGACCTCGGGCCAGCCGTAGTTGCCGCCGGGTTCTATGACGTTCAGCTCGTCGAGCTCGTCCTGGCCGAACTCACCGGCGAACATCCGCCCGCTGGGATCCCAGCCGAGGCCCTGCACGTTGCGGTGGCCCATCGACCACACCGGCGAGCCCGCATCCGGGTTGCCGGGCGCCGGCTCACCGTCGGGCGTGATGCGCAGGATCTTGCCGGCCAGCGACTCCGGGTCCTGCGCGTTGGCGGGGTCACCGGCGTCGCCCGTCGCGACGTACAGGTAGCCGTCCGGCCCGAACGCTATTCGGCCGCCGTTGTGGTTCGAGGCCTTGGGGATGCCGTCGAGGACGGTCGTGAGGTCGCGCAGGACTCCGCTGTCGAGGTCCAGCTCGGCCCGTAGCACGGCGTTGTCCGTCTCCCCCGTGCGGTACAGGAAGATCGTGATCACGGGACCGGCGTCCTCCGGGTCCACGGTCACGCCCAGGAGCCCGCCCTCGCCGTCGGCCACGGTCTGGTCGGCGAGCTCCTGCGCTCCGCTCGACCAGGCGAGGTACTCGACACCACCGTTCGGGTCGGCACCACCGCTCGGGTGGACCCTCGCGAGCATGGCGGAGTCCCGCATCGTGACGAGGAAGCTGTCGTCCGGCAGCGGGGCCAAGCCCCACGGGACCGGGAGCTCCTGCATGACCACCTCGACGTCGGCAGTCACCTGCCCGTCCCAGGGGTCGTCGCCAGACGCCGAGCCCGACGCCGCAGAGGGCACCGAGGCGGTCGGGCTCGGCGACACGACGCCCAGCCCCGGCGAACCAGTGCAGCCGAGGAGCAGCAGGGCCACACCCGCCGACCCAGCGATGGCAGTACCCGGGCGCCGCAGTCTGGAGGTGATGGAATCCATGCTTCATCCAAGCACCCAGCGGATGCGGCCGGTCGGAATTTTTGCGACCCCTCCACACTGCCTCCCATCATCGGTGTGTCGCGTGCAGTGTGTTGGGCTGGACGGTCGGAAACCGGCATCCCGCCGCGGTGGCAGAGTAGGAGCATGAGCCTCACCGAGTCCGAGCCCGTACGGCGGGCCCTCGTTGTCGTCGACGTCCAGCCCACGTTCTGCGAGGGTGGCGAGCTGGCCACCGAGGGTGCGAACGAGATAGCGCACCGCGTCGCTGCCTACACCGCGGCCCACCGCGACCGGTACGCCACCGTGGTGACCACGCAGGACTGGCACATCGACCCGGGCGAACACTTCAGCGACACTCCCGACTTCGTCGACTCCTGGCCGCCCCACGGCATCGCCGGAACGCCCAACGCCGAGCTGCATCCCGCGCTGGCCGACCTCGACCCGGACGTCCGGCTCAAGAAGGGCCAGTACTCGCACGGATACTCGGGCTTCGAGGGCGCGGACGAGCACGGCCGCACCCTCGCGACGGTCCTGGAGGACGCCGGTATCACCGCCGTCGACGTCGTGGGTCTCGTGGAGTCGCACTGCGTGAAGCACACAGCGCTCGACGCCCGCCGCGCGGGCCTGGCGGCCCGGGTGCTGACCGACCTGACGATCCCCGTGTCCGAGGCGCAGGGCGAGGTCGCGGAGAGGGAGCTGACGGCCGCGGGCGTGGACCTGCGCGACTCGTCCGCCGTCTGACCTCGCTCTCGACCAGCGAAAGGGTCAGATCCAGCTCGGTAGCACCATGAGCCGCTGCCAGTAGTCGTAGGGCACCGGCATCGCCGTCCAGATCGGGTAGTAGAGCACGCTCACACCCACGATCAGCAGCACCACCACGCCCGCGAGCCAGCACACTATGCGCCGGTCACCGCTCCTGCGCGAGGTCCGTTCGATCCCTATGGCCAGCAGAGACACCAGGGTCAGGATCACGAACGGCGTGAACACGATCGTGTAGAACGTGAAGATGGTCCGGTCGGCCAGCGGCCACGAGTACTGGAACCAGGGCAGCCAGCCCGCGGCGATCCCCGTCAGGGCGGCGGCGCCGCGCCAGTCGCGGAACCGGATGGCGAGCACCAGCACGATGGGGATCGCCACCGCGCCCAGCCACCACAGCAGCG
The DNA here is from genome assembly GCF_040656015.1 of Promicromonospora sp. NPDC050249. Taxonomy (NCBI): domain Bacteria; kingdom Bacillati; phylum Actinomycetota; class Actinomycetes; order Micrococcales; family Promicromonosporaceae; genus Promicromonospora; species Promicromonospora sp. NPDC050249. Next base: position 119,088 of record NZ_JBFAKY010000013.1, read on the forward strand.
GGTTGCCGAGCGACGTCACAGCGGTCGCGCAGTCGCTCACGGCGTCGGCGGGGCAAGGACCCTGGCCCGGCGTGTACTTGTCCCAGTAGAACGACGTCGGACGCCACTGCACTATCCAGCCCAGCGGGTGCGACGCGTAGTTGTGGTCCGAGTCCAGGCCCGTGTGGAAGTCCCACATCATGTGGTGGTACTCCCACAGCGACCGCCCGGCCTCCCAGGCGCCCTGCGCCCAGCCCCAGTCGGGCCACCAGGTCGGCGGCACGACGCCGTTCACCTCGGCCCAGTTGCGCAGGTACGACTTCGGGTGGGCGAACCACGCGGACCAGGACGCGATGTAGACGGCGACCACGGTGGGCAACATGATCAGGGCGGCCGGGACGGCGTCGACCACCAGCGCGTCCTCCCACCAGCGCTCGACGCCCGCGGCGCGGCGTGCCGTCATGTCCCAGACGACGGTGAGGATGCAGAACGCCGCCACGAAGTACAGGCCCGACCACTTGACGCCGCACGCGAGGCCCAGCGACACCGCGGCGGCGAACCGCCAGCCGCGGAAGCCGAGCCGCGGACCGTACTTGCCGATCGCCCCGCCCGCGTCGACGATGTGCGCCACGCGGTCGGCGAGCCGCCGTCGGGCCCACTCCCGGTCCAGCACCAGGCAGCCGAACGCGACGAGGACCCAGAACATGAGGAACTGGTCCAGCAGGCCCGTGCGCGAGTGCACTATCGCCTCGCCGTCGACCGCGAGCAGCAGGCCCGCGACCAGACCGAGCAGGGTGGACGAGAACATGCGCCGGGCGATCCGCACCATCAGCAGCACGGCCAGGATGCCGATCACGGCGCTGGCGATGCGCCAGTGCATGGGGTCCTGCGCCCCGCCCATGAGGCGCATCCCGATGGCGATCATCCACTTGCCGACCGGTGGATGGACCACGTACTCGGCCTCGTCGGTCTTGTACGAGCTGACGTCGCCCGCCTCGAACGCCGGGTTCGGCTCGTCGGGCCACGCCGCCTCGAAGCCGAGGCTGGCCAGCGACCAGCCCTCCTTGACGTAGTAGGTCTCGTCGAAGACCAGCTTGCCGGGGCGCCCGAGCTCCCACAGCCGCGCTCCGGCGGCGATCGCCGTCACGACGAGCGCGCCGAGCACGCCCCAGAACCGGTCGGTGGCGCTCCGCCCGAGCGCGAGGCGGCGCTCGCCCAGCAGATCGCGCAGGAGTCGGTCGCGCACGGGGGGTTCGGGCTCCGCGGGCCGCTGTCCGACGGCGGGGAACGACCCGGTGCGCGTCATGTGGCCGGCGACGGCTTCCCGGCGCATGTGCGCGCCGTACGTTCCGGGCAGAGCCTGCTCCGTTGCGGCGAAATGCGCTCCTGTGGCGTCAGGCTGCTGAGACACCGGGCCAGCATAGAGCGTGGGACCCTGTGGTTCATGACCGAACCGTCCCTGGTTCCCGGGCCCGCGCCCGAGGCCGGCTCCCTCGTCCTTGCCGCCACGCCGATCGGCAACACGGAAGACGCCTCACCGCGGCTGATCCGCCTGCTGGCCCAGGCCGACGTCGTGGCAGCGGAGGACACCCGCCGTCTGCACGGGCTGGTCGGCCGCCTCGGGGTCGAGGTGCGCGGCCGGGTGACCAGCTACCACGAGCACAACGAGACCGCACGGGCCGACGAGCTGCTCGACGTGGTCGCAGGGGGCGGCACCGTGGTGGTCGTGACCGACGCCGGGATGCCCTCCGTCTCGGACCCGGGATACCGGATCGTGGAGCGCGCCATCGAGCGCGACCTGCGCGTCACCGCGGCCCCCGGGCCGAGCGCGGTGCTGACGGCTCTTGCGCTCTCCGGCATGCCGACCGACCGCTTCACCTTCGAGGGCTTCCTGCCGCGCAAGGCCGGCGACCGCGCCCGGACGCTCGGCGCCCTGGCCACCGAGCCGCGCACCATGGTGTTCTTCGAGGCGCCGCACCGGATCGCGGAGACGCTGGCCGCCATGGCCGTCGCGTTCGGGGAGACCCGGCCCGCCGCCGTCGCGCGTGAGCTCACCAAGACCTACGAGGAGGTGCTGCGCGGCCCGCTGGCGGACCTCGCCGAGCGGGCGGCGGCGGAGCAGCTCCGCGGCGAGATCTGCGTGGTGGTCAGCGGCGCCCCCGCGGTACAGGTCAGCGCGGAGGAGATCGTTGGCGAGGTCCTGGAGCGGGTCGCAGCGGGTGAACGCCTCAAGGCGGCGGTGGCCGAGGTGGCGGAGACGGCTGGCGTCCCGAAGCGGGACCTCTACGCGGCCGCCCTGACGGCCCGCCCCGCCAAGCCCGCGAAGTAGAGCGTCACCAGTCGATCTGGGGGGTTGGGTGGTAGGCCGCGTTCTCGCGGCGCCAGGTGGCCGCCTCTACCGCTACACGGGCACGGAACGACTCCCAGTCCTTCGCCTCCGGCTGCGACCAGGCGGTCTCGGCCACCGCCGCGAGCCGGGGCAGCAGCATCGAGAACAGGTCGTCGCGGCTCACCAGGGTCTCGGTCCAGACGGCGGCCGAGACCCCCTCGATTGCCGACTCGGGCAGGCCGTCGATCAGGGCCGCCGGATCCCAGTCGTAGGAGTCGTGCAGCTCGACGAACGCCGCCCAGGCCTGGCCCAGCGGATGCTCCGGCGTGTACTTCATGTCGAGGTAGGCCCGGTCGGCCGGGGACATCACGAACTTCGCACCAGCCTGTGCGGCGCGCACGAACGGCGCGGGGTCCGGCCGGGTGTCCCAGTACTGCAGCACCGTGCCGGGCCGGACCAGCGCGGGCGACTCGCCGTCCGCCACCCCGGCATCAGCGCCCGACGTCGCGGCGTCACCCGCCAGCGCCGCGACCGCCGCCTGGTCACCGTGCGCGGAGCCCGCTGCCTCCTGCCACGCGACGGGCGTCTTGCCCGCACCCGCGATGACGTCCTGGCACAGCACCACGAACCGGCCGAACTCCTCCGGCTGCATCACCAGCACCTCGTCGCCGCCGAAGTGCACCCACGGCCCCAGCGTCATCCGCGCGACGTCGGTGAACACGTCCCGCAGGAACGGCTCGGTGGCCGGCAGGTCGATGTGCAGCTTCGAGAAGCCGACCTCGATCCCGTCGTAGGTGTCGGTCGGCTCGCCGGAGGGCATGAGCTCGCCGTAGGCGTGGGTCGCCGCGTTGACGTGCCCGGGGACGTCGATCTCCGGCACCACGACGATCTCCCGCTCGGCCGCGTACTCCTGCAGCTCGCGGTACTCCTGCGCGGTGAGGAACCCGCCCGTCGCGCCCGACACCGCACCCTGCGACGACTTCTCCGTCAGCGCGGGCCGGGACGGGATCTCCAGCCGCCAGCCCTGGTCGTCGGTCAGGTGCAGGTGCAGCCGGTTCATCTTGTACGACCCGACGAGGTCCACGACGGCGCGCAGGTCCGCCGGCCCGAACCAGTGCCGCACCACGTCCAGCGACAGCCCGCGCCACGCGTACCGCGGCTCGTCCCGCACGACGACGGCGCCCACCTCGAGCGGCCCGCCGGCCTCCCGGCGGCCGGCGTTGACCAGCTGCCGCAGGGTGCGCACACCGTGCAGCAGGCCGCTCCGCTCGGGCGCCGCGACGGTCACGCCGTCGGTGGTCACGGTCAGCGTGTAACGCTCGGGGTTGCCGGAGCCGGCGGGGCCCGCCGCGGGATCCGGCGTGAGGGTGACCGGCACCCCGCCGTCCGGCACCACCAGGGCGCCCGCGGCGGCGAGAAGCTCGCCCGCGAGGCCCGCGACAGTGCCGTCAGCCGCGCGGACGGTGACCGTCGTGAGGTCCAGCACCCCCTCGGCCGGCTCGAGCTCGACAGGTGCTGGGATGACGGCGTCGGCGACGATGCCCGCGCCGCTGCTCACGGTGGTCACGATTGTTAGGGCCCCTTCGCTCTGATGGTTGCCCGCAGTTTCGCAGGTTCAGCCGGCGGAGACCAGACCCAGGAGCGGTTCGGTGGGCATGATGCTGGTGGGGTCGGCCGGGACCGCGCTGGGAGCGGACCAGCCCAGGAAGGTGCCGGCGGGGATGCCGCCGGAGACATCGGCCCACACGCCGTCCGCCGTGGCCTGCCCCTCGCCCGGACCCGCGGCGGTGAAGACCACGGCCACCTGCGGCGGGACCCGCAGAGCCGCCCGGTCCACCACGGACGCCGCCGTGGACTGGTGCACCTCCAGCATGATCTGCGGCAGGCCGCGCGCCGTCGCGATCTCGGCGAGCCGGTCGACCACCGCCTGCAGCTCCGCGACGGGCACCGCGCCGGCCTCCGCGCCGTTGCCGGCCTCCCGGAACTCCGGGTGCACCGACAGGCCGACGCCCGGCTTGGTCAGCAGCGGCTCGATCTCCTTGAGCTTCGCTGCCAGCGGCTTGTTGCCGGGCGCGACGTCGAGCAGCACGAGCTGGCCTGCCGCGCGGATCGCGTCGACCGTCGGTGCGAGCAGCTCCAGCGGCTGCTCGTCGACGTAGTCGCCGTCCTCCCCCGCCGCGGCGGATCGCAGGCTCGCGGTGACGGTGACCAGCGGCGAGCCGCCCAGCAACTCGCCGTTGGCAGTGGCTGTGGCCACGGCGCCGGCAACGTCGGCGGCCGGGTCGGTGGACCCGGCGGGCACGGTGTACGACGTCGATATGTACCGGCCGGGGAACAGCCGGAGTGCGCCGTCCGGCAGCGTCGCGCCGGACGTCGCCACGGCCACCTGCCAGCCCAGGTCGTCGGCCGAGCCGAACCCGCCGCCGATCCCGACCACGCCGAGCGGCTGGAGGGTACGGATGGTCTCGACGGTCTCCGGCCCGGCGACGACACTGCCGCCAGGGACCACCACCGGGACGGCGCCTGCGGCGAGTGCCGTGCCGATCGCCGCCTCCTGCCCGAGCTTCGGGTCCACCGCCACGAGGATCTCCTGCAGCAGCTCCGGGTCCGAGACGTCCGGGATCTCCGAGCGGAGCCCGTCCACCTTGCCGGCGTCGAGGCGGTCGGCGGTGGGCATCTCGACCTTGGTCACGTTCTGCTTCTTGTCGCCTCCGCCGCCACGGCCCGCGGAGGCAGCGGCCTCGGCGGCCGCGCTCAGCGCACCCGGGTCGAACCGGACCACCTCCGCCTTGCCCGTGGCCTCCCCGGCAGCGGCGACCGCGGCCTCGTCACCGATGACGACGACGGTGCCCGCGCCGAGCCGTTCGAGCTCCGTGACGAGGTTGTCGTCCGAGACACCACCGTCGGTGAGGAGCACGGGGGCAGTGACGGCGGCTCCGGTGGCCGCGGCGGTCGAGCGCGCGTCGTCGTCGTCGGCCGAGGCGAACACGGCTACGGGAGACGCGTGGAAGAAGGCCTGGCTCGCGGTGAGCGCGAGCTCTGCGGGGTCGGTCGAGTCGAGCACGAGTGCCGGCCCGGACGGTTCACGGACCTGAAAGTTCTCCCCCGTCCTGCCGTCGACGCCCTCGGCCGTCGGCACCGAGCAGCCGGCGAGGACGAGGGCGGCTGCCGCGAGCAGAGCCGCAGCGGACGCAGATCGGTGGTGCGGGACGAATCGGGCGTTCCGGATGACCACGGGTCACATTCTCCCCCACGACGGCGGGATGTGGAAACCCCGGGGTGGCGGCGAACCCAACGCACGCCGACCGCCGGGTGAACAGGTCAGACACGAACGGGTGAGGTAGACGAACCGGTCAGTACACGTCCGCGTAGACTGTTCCTTCCGATCATCCGGAATCGAACACGGAAGCAGATGGCGCGATGAGCACCACCACATCGGGCGGCCCGACCACCCGGGACCGCATCCTCGACGCGGCGACCGAGCTGTTCTACTCGCAGGGGATCCGTGCCGTGAGCGCGGACAAGATCATCGAGCGCGCCGGGATCACGAAGGTCACGTTCTACCGCCACTTTCGTACCAAGGACACGCTGGTGGTGGCTTACCTCGAACGGCAGGCGGCCTGGGAGCGCCAGGCGCTGGACGGCATGCGCTCGTCCGTCGGCGACGACGCCGAGGTCCTCCGCCGGTTCGCCCACGCCGTCGGCACCGAGTCGTGCCGCCCGGGTTTCCGCGGCTGCTCGTTCATCAACGCGGCTGCCGAGTACGCCGACCCGGACAGCCCGGTCCGGAAGACCGTCGCGGAGCACCGCGCCTGGTACCGGGAGACCTTCGCCACGATGGCGGGTCGGCTGGGCGTGCCCGACGCCGAGCAGGCGGCCGACGAGCTGATGATGCTGCGCGACGGCGCCATGCTCACCGGCTACCTCGACGACCCGTCCCGGGTGGGCAGCGCCCTGGAGCGCGCGATCTTCGCCGTGGTCGACGCCGCCCGGGCCGGTTCGCCCGCGTAGACCGCACGCCGCTCCGACCTGCGCGAGCCCGCCGCCACCGCACGTGGCGGCGGGCTCGCGCCGTCCCTCCCCCCAACCCGTTCGGGCCGCCACTTGTGCCGAGCCACATTCACCCCTTACGGTAGACGTACTAGTTCGTCTACATGGTTGGCGCCGCACGCGCACCGGCCTCGAGAAGGAGCACAACATGGCTGACAGCATCTACACAGCGGTCGCGACGTCCACCGGCGACGGCCGCCGCGGAGGCCAGGTCGTGTCCGACGACGGCGTGCTGGACCTCAACCTGGCCATCCCGACCGAGATGGGCGGCCCGGGCGGGGGTACCAACCCGGAGCAGATGTTCGCCGCCGGCTGGGCGGCGTGCTTCCACAGCGCGCTGAAGTCCGTGGCCGCCGCGCACAAGGTGAAGATCAACGACTCCGCGGTGATCGCCGAGGTTGGTATCGCTCCCCTGGACGGTGGCGGCTACGGCCTCAGCGCCGCGCTGCACGTCGAGGTCTCCGGGGTGGACCAGGAGACCGCCGACAAGCTGGTCGAGGGCGCGCACGCCATGTGCCCGTACTCGAACGCCACGCGCGGCAACATCCCGGTGACGGTCGACACGACCGTCGCCTGAGCCGGAGGTGCAGCGGAGGGTGCGGGCCGAGGAACGAGGCACGCGCCCGGAGCGGAACCGCAGGCTCAGGCGACAGAAGGTAGAGCTTGAGCCGGAGGTGCAGCGGAGGGTGCGGGCCGAGGAACGAGGCACGCGCCCGAAGCGGAACCGCAGGCTCAGGCGACAGAAGGTAGAGCTTGAGTCGGAGGTGCAGCGGAGGGTGCGGGCCGAGGAACGAGGCACGCGCCCGAAGCGGAACCGCAGGCTCAGGCGACAGAAGGTAGAGCTTGAGCGCCGGTGTCAGAGGCTCAGGTCACCATGGTGGCCTGAGCCTCTGACCCGTCCGCCCTCGTCGAGAAGGATCCGCATGCCGTTCGCCGACCAGCTCATCAGTGACCGCACGGCCACCACCCTCACCGAGGCCGTGGCCGCGGCGGCACCGGGCGTCGCCCTGCACGCACTGCCCGCGACGGTCGGCCGGCTCGGTGAGCTCTCGCTCCGCGAGCGGGCCGACGTCCTGCGCGACGCGCTGCTGGCCGACCTACCGGGCGGATACGCGGACCTCGCCCGCACGGTCCGCGCGGCGCGCGACGGCGCGACGCCGTTCACCGGCTGGCTGATCTGGCCCGTCACGAGCGCCGTGGCGGTCAGGGCCGTCGAGGAGGAGACGGACGCCGCCTTCGACGACGCGATGGCTCTGCTGGCCGAGCTCACCGGGCGCCTCACCGCGGAGTTCGCGGTCCGCACCCTCCTGCGCCACGACCTGGACCGCGCCCTCGGCATCGCCGCGGACTGGGCCCGGTCGGACGACGTCGACGTGCGCAGGCTGGCTAGCGAGGGCACGCGACCGTACCTGCCCTGGGCGGTGCGCGTGCCGGAGCTGCTGGCGCGCCCCGGGGCGACGGTCCCCGTCCTCGACGCCCTCTACCGGGACGAGAGCGGCTACGTGCGCCGCTCCGTCGCCAACCACCTCAACGACCTCAGCCGTGACCATCCCGAGCTGGTCGTCACCACGGCCGGGCGCTGGCTCGCCGAACCCGTCGCGACGACCCAGGGCCTCGTCCGGCATGCGCTCCGCACGCTGGTCAAGCGCGGAGATCCGGGCGCCCTCGGGCTGCTCGGGTTCGCCCCCGCCGCGCTCGAGATCGACGGTCCGGTGCTCGACGGCGACCGCGTGCCGTTCGGCGGCACGCTCCGGTTCACGGCGGAGGTTCGCAACGTCGGCGCCGAGGAGGCCCGGCTGTCCATCGACTACGTCGTCCACCATCAGAAGGCCAACGGCTCCCAGACCGCCAAGACCTTCAAGCTGACCACCCGCACCCTCGCGCCGGGCGAGCAGGTGCGGCTCAGCCGTGAGCACTCGTTCCGGCCGATCACGACCCGCCGCTACTACCCGGGGCCGCACGCCGTCGCGCTCCAGGTCAACGGCGTCGCCACCGATCCGGCCCCGTTCGAGCTGGACCAGCCGGCCGGCGTCTGACCCGCAGCGCGGGGGTCAGTGGCGGGCGTCAGCTCAACGAGGTCCGGACGATCCCCGTGACCACGTCGGCGAGATCCGGCGGGATCGGCCTGCCACCGCTCAGATACCGCCGCACGGCGGCGTAGGGCAGGTCGACGACGACGAGCAGGAGCTCGGTGGTCGTCACCGACGTCGTGGCGCGGACCCGCCGCGTCAAGCCTCGGATCGCCTCGTTCCAGCGCGCGCTCTCCGCCGCCTCGGTCTCACGAGCCGCCTCGGGCCAAGCTTCCGGGTCGAATCGTGAGCGGCCCGCGAGCAGCACGTGCGCATGCGCCGGCTCGGCCTCGCACCACCGCACGGTGTAGGCGGCGAGCGCGGCGGCCGCCTCGACCGGGTCCCCTTCGAACAGGGGGTATGCGTCGCCGTGGTAGCTCGCTATCGCACGGCTCCAGAGGGCGGCGAGGAGCGCCGGCCGGTCGGGGAACCGGTAGTAGAGAGAGCCGCTCGGCACACCGGCCTCACGGATGACCGCCGCCATCGTGACGTTCGCCGGCCCGTCCGCACCGAGGATCCGGCCTGCCGCGTCGAGGATCGCCGAGGTGTCATGGGTCGCGCGAGGCATGCGTTGACCGTACTCCAGCACCCCGTTAGAGTCCCGTCTCTAGAGACTTCCCTCTACAACCCCACGGAGGAGACCATGCCACTGACCGCTGACGAGGTCTACGCGGCGGCGCCGTTCGTCAAGACGCTCGGTGTCGAGCTCGACCAGATCACGCCGGAGGCCGTCGTCGGGCGGTTGCCGTTCACGCACGACCTGTCGACGGTAGGGGGCGGGCTGCACGGCGGGGCGCTGATGGGGCTGGCCGACGGCACCGCCGCCGTCTGCGCCGCTGCCAACGGCGAGGCCGGAGCACTGCCCGCGACCGTGGACTCCACCACCCACTTCCTGCGCCCCGTGGTGGGCCAGGCCATCGCCACCGCCTCCCCGATCAGGTCGAGCGGCCGCCAGGTGCTCGTCGAGGTCCGGGTGACCGACGAGTCCGGCGCACTGTGCGTGCACGTGCTCCAGACCGTGCGCCTGGTCCACGCGGGAACGTAGCCGAGCCGCGTCCGGGCGATCCGAGCCATGTCCGAACCCTGTCCTCCCCGATCACCGTGCACTAGCGTTTCCCGCACAGCACATGGACCGGCATGTCCTTCAGGGGGAGAGACGACAGGTGCAGAGCGGGCAGATCGTCGGCGACCGCTACCGGCTCGAGGAACGCCTCGGCTCGGGCGGCCACGGTGAGGTATGGCGGGCCGCCGACCTCCGGCTGCACGAGCGGCCGGTGGCGCTCAAGCGCACGCGGTACGAGGGCGACGACGACGGCGCCGACCGGGTCCGCCGTGAGGCCCGGACCCTCTCCCGGATCAACCACCCGCACGTGGTCGCCGTCCACGACGTGGTCGACGACGGCGGCGAGGTCTGGGTGGTCATGGAGTACGTGGCCGGCCGGCCGCTCTCCAAGGTCGGGCGGGTGACCGTCGAGGAGGCCGCCCGCTACGGCGCCCAGCTCGCCGGCGGCCTGGAGGCGGTCCACGCCCACCGGATCATGCACCGCGACATCAAGCCCGCGAACGTCCTGGTGACCGACGACGGGTTCGCGAAGCTCGCCGACTTCGGCATCTCCCGCGCGCTGCACAACGACGAGACGGTCACCGCCACGGGCGCCCTCACGGGGACCCCGGGCTACCTGGCGCCGGAGGTGGCCAAGGGCGGGCGGTTCACCGAGGCCTCCGACGTCTGGTCGCTCGGCGCGACCCTGTACTACACGCTCGAGGGCACCACACCGTTCGGCGACGACAACGCGCACGCCCTGCTGTGGAAGACGGTCTCCGAGGAGGTGCGGCCGCCGACGAGGGCCGGAAGGATGGCGCCCGTCATGCTGCGGATGCTGGCCAGGAAGCCCGGCGACCGGCCGCACCTCCAGCAGGCACGGAAGGAGCTGGCGGCCCTGGCCGGCGACCCGACGACGGGCGTCGGACCGGAGACGAGCGGAGCGCGACGACGCCCGCGGTGGCTCCTCGCGGCGGTCGCCGCCGCTGTCGTGCTGGTCGCCGCGATCTCGACCGCGGTCTGGGTCGCCGTGGACCGGGGCGACACGCCCGTCGCGGGAGCCGGCACGGGCAGCCGTGACGGCGCGGCCGGCCCTGACCCCGAGAGCGTGGCCGCGGAGAACACCGGCATCGTCGGCGACCCGGCGACCGCGGACCCGTGCGCCCTCCTCGACGTCGAGGCGCTCGGCGCGTTCGGCCAGACCCGGATCCGTACCGACAACGGTGACCTCAACAGCTGCGACGTCGTCGTGACCAGGGACGACGGGGCACTGATCGTGGTCAGCCTCACGATCTGGCACAACAGCGAGGAACCCGCCGAGCCGAACCGGCAGGTCGGCAGGATCACCGTGGTGAACGACGAGTACGAGCTGCCCGACGAGTGCAGCCGCGAGCTCTACCTTCCCGGCGGCGACTACAACATCTCGCTGGACGTGTGGCAGGAGACGTGGAACGAGCCGGCGGGGGCGGGCGAGGTCGACAATCTCTGCGAGATCGCCGACGCGACCCTGGACCACGCGACGACCCTGCTCAACGAGGGTCAGATCCCTCGCCGCGCACAGGCGCCCGCCGCGGGCTCGCTCTACACGCAGAGCGCGTGCGACCTGCTCGCCGGGGAGCCGCTCGAACGCCTGCCCGGCGTGGAAGCCGACCGCCCCGTCGTCGGGTTCGCCGAGTGGGACTGCCAGTGGGAGGTCGACGACGGCAAGGAGCTGCGGGTGCTGTTCCAGCACAGCGACCCGCTCTCGGAGGACACCGGCGAGCGCTTCGTCCTCAGCGGGCACGAGGCGTTCAACGAGGGCGACTCGTGGGCGGAGGACTCGTGCCTGGTCTCCATCGTCAACCGGGTGGCGGTCAGCCGGGACGGTGACGGTGACATCGTCGCGGAGCTGGTCCGCATCCACCTCGAGGCGGGCGGGGACGAGTCGGTCGACGAGCTCTGCGCCCTCGCCCTGGACATCGCCGAGCCGGTCGCGGCGGCGCTCCCCGCCGTGTCCTGATCCGTCGTCGGGAGGGGTCCCGGGGTTGGCGTGCCACGCTGGCGACGGGAAACACATGGAGGTCGCCTTGACGGACATACCGCAGATGGAGGGCACCGAACCGCTCTCCCCCAACCACGCGAGCCTGGCGTTCGGCGTGCCGACGTCCGAGCCGAACACCATCTACGCCCTCTCCGTGTCGGGCGGCGTCCGGCTCGGTGCCCGGGAGGAGCGGACCGTGGTGTTCGGGCGCAACCGCCCGGAGGTGCACGTCTGCGTCGGCGAGGACGACCTGCGGATCAGCCGCAGCCAGGGTTCCGTGACGTTCCGGGGCGGCCGGTGGTGGCTCAGCAACACCGGGCACCGCGCGCTCCAGCTGCCCCGTTCGATGACGCTGTTCCCCGAGGACGACCCCTATCCGGTCGAGGCCGGGTACACCCCGGTGTTCGTCAACGGCACGGCGAGGCGCCGGCACCTGCTCGAGCTGTACGTAGCGGACCAGGACGGGCGCCTGCCGCGGCCGGCGCCCGACGCGGCGACGCTGCGCGACAAGCCGTGGAAGCTCCGCGCCGACGAGCGACTGGCCCTCGTCTCGCTCGCGCAGAAGTACCTGCTGCACGAGGCCTACCCGCAGCCGTGCACCTGGCAGCAGGTCGCCACCGACCTCGGCGCCCTGCTGCTCGACGAGCAGTGGAGCGCCAAGCGCGTGGAGCACCTCGTGTCCGGCGTCCGACGGCGGCTCTCGCGCGCCGGCGTGCCAGGGCTGACCCGCGAGGAGGTCGGCGAGCCGGTGGGCAACATGCTGAACCACAACCTCGTCACGGAGCTGTTGCAGACCCGCACCCTGGTGCCGCCGGACGTCCTGCTGCTCGACGACGTCTGACCACGCCGCCTGCAGCCGTCGGGCGTCAGCCGAACGTCATCGTGTAGACCTGCACGCCCTCGGGCACCTCGAGGTCCACCAGCCCCTCGGTCGGCCCGTCGCCCTCGAGCACCGGGTAGAGCCTCGGGTTGCCCGAGACGTCGATGCTCGTGGTGGTCGAGCGGCCGCCGGTGGTCACCGTCGACTCGACGGCCCCGTCCCCGCCGAGGACCACGAAGACGTCGGCCGACCGGTAGGCGAGGCGTACCCGTGCGTCGTCGGACAGCGCACGTGCGCCCTGGAAGTCGACCTCCCAGGTCCCGCCGAGCGAGAAGGTGTCCTGTTTCTGCTCGTCGGCGAGCGTGAACTCCTGGCGGCCCGCCGCGTACCGCGGCTCACCGGCATAGTTGATGACGCGCTTGATGGAGAAGTAGGTCTCGGGCGTGATCTCGTCGAGCGGCGTCGCGTCCTGGACCGTCGTGGGTTCGGGCAGGTCGACGCCGGGGTCGGCGTCCGTCAGGAGCTCGCGGATCAGCTTCTCCGTGTTTTCGTACCCGCCCTCGCCCAGCCGGATGTGCCGCACGGTACCGTCCGCGTCGATCAGGTACTGCGCCGGCCAGTAGCGGTTCCGGTAGGCGGTCCAGGTCGCGTAGGAGTTGTCCTGCGCGATCGGGTAGGTCACGTCGAGGTCCTTGGCTCCCTGGATCACGTTGCGCGTCTCGCGCTCGAAGGCGAACTCGGGGGTGTGCACACCGATCACCTCGAAGCCGTCGCCGACGTCGGCGTACCTGTCGTACCAGGCGTTCAGGTGCGGGATGGACCGCTGGCAGTTGATGCAGGAGTAGGTCCAGAAGTCGACCAGCACGACCTGCCCGCGCAGGGCCTCCAGCTGGAGCGCTGTGCCGTCCGGCGTGTTGAGCCACTGGTCGATGCCGCGGATCTCCGGCGCGGTGCCGCAGTCCTCCAGGACCGGCGCTCCGTTCGAGCAGTTGGACAGCTCGCGGTTCTCGTCGGTCACGAGGCCGCCGAGGTCGAGCGCCTCGCGCACGGTCTCCGAGGAGTCGATGCGCTGCTGCAGCGCGCCGGTGTAGTCCGGGAGCAGGCGCTGGATGGCCGCAGGAACGTTGAAGGCGAGGGCGACGGCCAGCAGGATGACGACGATGCCTCCGCCGGTGCGGATCGCCGTCGTGTGGCGCTGGAAGGCCTGCACCCGCTCGGCGATCCGGCGTCCCGCGAGCGCGAAGACCAGCAGCGGGGTCGCGGCGCCGACGGCGAACGACACGGTGAGCGCCACCGTCTCGACCCCGATGTTGCCCGTCGCCCCGGCGACGGTGATCGCGGCCAGCACCGGTCCGGCGCAGGGCACGTAGAGCACGCCGAGGCCGAGGCCCAGGACGAAGGCGCCCCGGTCCTGCCGCGCGGCGCCACGCTTCGCCCCGAAGACGGCGATGCGCTGGAAGGGTCGTTCGAGGATCGTCTCGAACCGGGGCACGATCATGCCGATGCCCAGCAGGACGAGCAGGGTGATGCCGGCCCAGCGCAGCAGGTCCTGGGGCAGTCCCAACACCGAGAGCAGCAGGGAGCCGAGCAGCGTGAAGACGCTGAAGCTCAGGACCAGGCCCGCGATGACGATGTACGGGCGCAGGGAGCGCCGTGCGCCGTCCGCGCCTCGTGTCCGTGCACCCTGCACGCCGCCCGCGAAGAAGATCACGGGCAGCATCGGCAGGATGCACGGCGATATTCCGGTGATGAGGCCTCCCAGGAGGCCGATGACGATGAGGGTTCCCATGTGGCGGGTTCGGCGCACCGGCGGTTCCGGATGGGTCGGACAGGGGTTCGGGACCGCCGGGAAAACTCGTTCGCATCCAGCCCCATCCGGTTGGCGGTCTGCTCCGAACCACGGGCAAGACGCTCCGTGAGAACGCGAGAGCGACGACACACCGAGGAGAGACCGATGAACGTTCGTACCCGTAAGTCCTACGCAGCAGTCGGCATCACGGCTATCGCCCTGCTCGGCCTCACGGCCTGCGCGGGTTCGGAGGCCGGCGCATCCGGCGGGAGCGAGACCACGGCGAGCGAGGAGACCGCGGCTCCCGAGGAGGAGCCGACGGACGAGATGACCGACGACATGGTCGACCCGGCCGCCAACCTCGTAGGCCCCGGCTGCGCCGGCTATGCCGAGCAGGTGCCGGACGGCCCTGGCTCGGTCACCGGCATGTCCACCGACCCGGTCGCCGTTGCCGCGTCGAACAACCCGCTGCTGAAGACGCTGGTCGCCGCGGTGAGCGGCGAGGTGAACCCCGACGTGAACCTCGTCGACACCCTGAACGGCGACGAGTTCACCGTGTTCGCGCCGGTCGACGACGCCTTCAAGGCGATCGACGCCGCGACGATGGACACCCTGTCCAAGGACAGCGACCTGCTGACGCAGATCCTGACGTACCACGTGGTGCCCGGCCAGCTCACCCCCGACCAGGTCGTCGGCGAGCAGACCACCGTCCAGGGCGAGACGCTCGAGGTGACCGGCAGCGGTGACGAGCTCAAGGTGAACGACGCGAACGTGATCTGTGGTGGCGTGATGACCCAGAACGCGACCGTCTACCTCGTCGACGCGGTGCTCATGCCGAAGATGTGACCCTGGCGCCCAAGTAGAACTGCAGCGAGGTAGAACCCAACTCAGGTTCTACCTCGCTGCAGTTCTGTCTCGCCACGGTTCTACTTCGGCGGTCGACGGTGGGCGGTCAGGCGCCGAGGACTACCACCGGGTCGGATGTCGGCTGCTCGGAGCCGGACGCGGGTTCGACCGTCACGGCCATGCCGACGCCCTCGGAACCCTGGACGAGCGACGTCGACTCGCCGTCCCGCACCGACAGCACGCCCGCGGACGAGACGCTGCCGTCCTCCGCGACCACCCAGAGCTGGTACGCCCGGTCGGCGGCGAGGTCAGGCAGGTCCTCCGCCCGGAAGAACATGTCGTCGTCGGCCACCAGGACCGAGGCCTGGCCGCCACCCTCGATGGCCCCGCGCAGGATCGCGGAGTCAGGGTCGGCGAGCATCTCGGCGACCACCTGGGACTGCTCGCGCAGCCGGTCCCGCTCGGCGGTCACCTGGACGGCGATCGTCGTCGGGACGGCGATCGCGGCCGCTGCGGCGACGGCGGCCACCGCGACACCCCAGCGCTTGCGGCGGCGGGACGCGAGGTCGACGACGACGCCGTCCCCCGCCTCCGGTGCCGGGGCGGCCTCGACCGGGAGCTGCGGCGTGCTCTGCACGAGCTCGAGCACGCTCGCGCGCAGGGCGGCCGGGGGTTCGGTCTCGACGGCGAAGGCCGCCACGACGTCGCGGTACTCGTCCAGCGAGCGGCGCGCTTCGGCGTCCGACTCCAGCAGGCGCTCGACGGCGCGGCGGTCCGCGTCGCCGAGGGCGTCGAGGGCATAGCCGGGCAGCAGGTCCCAGGCGTCGGACCGCGGGCTCCGCGCGCCGGTGCTCGTCTCGTCAGCCATGTCGCACCCCCAGGCAGTCACGGAGCCGGTTGAGCCCGTCGCGGATCCTGCTCTTGACGGTGGGCAGCGCGGCGTCGAGCTGCTCGGCCACCTCGCGGTAGGTCAGGCCGCCGTAGTACGCGACGACCACCGCCTCACGCTGGGTGGGGGTCAGGCCTTCGATACAGCGGCGGACGGCGGAGCCCTCGAGGTTCCGCTCGACGTCCTCGACCACGATGTCCCGCGCCACGCGGCCGGTGTCCAGGTCCGTGTCCCGCTGGTCGCGGTCCCGGCGTGCCTGCTCGGACCGCACACGGTCGACGGCCCGACGGCGCGCGAGCGTCGCGACCCAGGTGCGGGCGGAGCCGCGGGTCGCGTCGAAACGTGCTGCTGTCTGCCACACCTCCACCATCACCTCCTGGGTCACTTCTGCCGCGTGGTCGGGATCGCGCAGGACGCCGAGCGACGCGCCGTAGGCTACCGGCCCGAGCGCGTCGTACACGGGCGTGAACGACGCGGGATTTCCCCCGGCGCACGCCGTGAGGAGCGCGTCGACGGCGTCGCGCGACGAGGTCCGGACTGGTGGTGAGGCCACCGCCCCAGTCTGCCCCACGCCCACCCCCGATCACGTCCGTACCCATGGTTCGTCGCCGACCGCCCCTCGGATGGGGTGATCCGGGTCACCAGTCGTGGACGGATCCGTCCTGGAGACGGTTGACCGGGAGGTAGCCCGGCTCGTACGGGTGGGCGGCCGCGAGCTCCTCGTCCAGCTCGACGCCGATGCCCGAGGCCTCGCCCGGGTGCAGGTAGCCGTCGTCGAACGTGTACGCGTGGCGGAAGACCTCGTTGGTGAGGTCGGTGTGACCGGAGTACTCCTGGATGCCGAAGTTGTGGATCGCGAGGTCGAGGTGCAGCGCCGCGGCCATACCGACCGGCGAGATGTCCTCCGGGCCGTGGATCGCGCTCTTGATCCCGCGCTGGCCGGCGTAGTCGAACAGCTTCTTCAGCGGGCTGACGCCGCCGAAGTGCGTGACGGCGGAGCGCACGTAGTCGATGAGCCGGTCGTCGACGAGCGTCTGGTAGTCGAAGACGGTGTTGAACACCTCGCCGATGGCCAGCGGTGTCGTCGTGTGCTGCCGCACCAGACGCAGCGCCTCCTGGTCCTCCGCGGGCGTGCAGTCCTCGAGCCAGAACAGGTCGAACGGCTCCAGGTCCTTGCCGAGCCGAGCCGCCTCGACCGGCGAGAGCCGGTGGTGCGCGTCGTGCAGCAGCGGCAGGTCCGGGCCGAACTCGTTGCGGACCGCCTCGAAGACCCGCGGGATGTACCGCAGGTACGCGGCGGTGTCCCAGTCCTCGACCACGGGCCGGGCGAGCACGTCCGGGGCCGACCCGTCGGCCGTCGTCGTCGCGTGGACCCCGTAGACCGACTGCAGACCCGGCACCCCGCTCTGGACCCGGATGCTGCGGTAGCCGCGCTCCTGCATCGCCCGCACGGAGTCGAAGATCTCGGGCAGGCTCGCGCCGCTCGCGTGCCCGTAGGCCATGATCCGGTCCCGGCTGGCGCCGCCGAGCAGCTGGTACAGCGGCAGGCCGGCGACCTTCGCCTTGATGTCCCACAGGGCGACGTCGACGGCGGCGATGGCCGCCATGGTGACGGGACCCCGGCGCCAGTACGCGCCGCGGTAGAGGTACTGCCAGGCGTCCTCGATCCGGTGGGGATCGCGCCCGATCAGCAGCGGCGCGACGTGGTCGCGCAGATAGCTGACGACCGCCAGCTCCCGCCCGTTGAGGGTGGCGTCGCCAAGCCCTGTCACGCCGTCGTCGGTGGTGATCTGGAGCGTGACGAAGTTACGGCCCGGCGAGGTGACGACGACCTTGGCGTCGACGATCTTCATGCGGCGACTTTCTGTTGGCGGGGATGGCTGGGCGAGCGGTTCAGCACTGCTCGTAGGCGTAGGCGGCGGCGTCGGGACCCACCAGGTCACGGTCGCGCAGGATCGTCAGCGGGGCGCGGTCCGGGTCGGCGCAGACGGCGTCGAACCCGTCGGGAAGGTTGTCGGTGTACTCGATCTGGAGCACCTGCTCCCCGTAGACGTCGGTGTACGAGCCACACTCGTCGTAGGCCGCGCACTCCTCGGTGACCGCGAAGTCGAACCCGAGCTCGCGAGCCGCCGTCGTCGCCTCGGCGGCATTCTTCTGGCCGATGGCGAGGCCCGACTCGTGCGCGAGGCCGATGTACGAGCCGGCGAGCGCGAGGGCGGCGTCCTCCTCGATCAACCCCGTGCTCGGTTCGGTGAACCGGGTCCAGGTGTCGAGGTTGTCGATCTCCACCGCGTCGAAGCCCGCGTCGGCGCAACCCGTGATCACCGGACCGAGGATGTCGACGATGCGGTCACGCTTCGCCTCCGTCGACGGGTCCAGGACATACTCGTCCGGCCAGTCCGGGTCGACGACGAGCTCCCCCGCCGCATCGTGCAGCAGCAGGTCCTCGTTGCCGTCGAGCCAGAGGTCGGCCTCGCCGGGCTGGGTCTGGAACCCGTTGACGTAGCAGACGTCGTAGGCGCCCGCCGCGGGCTCGGCCGTCGCGTCCCGCACCACGACGTCGAGCCCGCCGTCGAACTCGTAGGCGGTTCCGAGCTGGTAGTCGAACTGCCCGCCCGTCGGCGGGAGGGACACGTCGGCGACGTTCATGGACGCGCTGTCCTGCCCGTCACCTTGATCAGCACCGGCACCGGGCTGGCAGCCCGTGAGCACAAGGACGACCAGCGCTACGACGATCAGCTGAGGCATCTGCAGATCGTAGGCGCAGCCTCTGACAACCTACGCCGAGGCGCTGACCGCCTCGGCGATCGGCGTCCCGCCGTTGCCGAACGCGATGGTGCGCCCCATGGTGGTGCTGTCCACCAGGACCGCCGCGACGACCGCTGCGACGTCGGCGCGGGAGACCCTGCCGTCGCCCGGGTCGGCCACCTCGATGAGTCCGGTGGGCTCGTCGAGCGTGAGCGGGCCGGGCTGGAGGATCGTGTAGTCGAGGTCGGAGGCACGCAGGTGCTCGTCGGCCGCGGTCTTCGACTCGGCGTAGGCGAAGAACGAGCTGTCCTCCGGCACCCCGTGACCAGGCCCGGCGCCGAGATAGGACACCATCACGTAGCGCGGTACGCCCGCCGCCTTCGCGGCGTCCATCGAGCGGACGGCGGCATCGCGGTCGACGGCGTAGGTGCGCTCCGGGCTCCCGCCGCCTGCGCCGGCCGACCAGACCACGGCGTCCTGCCCGTCGAGGAGTGCGGTCAGCCCGTCGGTGTCGAGGTGCTCGACGTCGGCGATCAGCGGGATCGCTCCGGTGGCCGCTACCTCGTCCTGGTGGTCGGGATTGCGGATCACGCTCGTGACGACGTCGCCTCGCTCCACGAGGAGGGGGGCGAGCCGCAGCGCGATCTTGCCGTGGCCACCGATGATCAGAACGCGGGACATGGTGCTTCCTTCCGTCGGGTTCGGCTCCAGGCTATGCCGGATGCCGCTGCCTGCACGGACGGCGGCCTCGACCCGCTCGACGTCACCACGTTCGTGGTGGCGGCGGGCCTTGCCAGGACGTCAGCGCATGAACGGTCACTCGGCCCGGCGCCGGTCCAGACGCTCGGGGAGGCGTTCGAAACCCGCCGACATGTAGGTGGCGACGGCGGCGGTGCGGGTGCTCTCGGTGATGACGAGGGCACACGACGAACCCAGCTCGCGCAGCGCGGCCGCCCCGGCGACGGTGAGCGCTGTGCCGTAGCCGTGACCGCGCTGATGTGGGTGCACGCCCAACGGCTCGATCAGCCCGGGCTTTCCCCGGCCGGCCGACCACACCGTGATCGCCCCCACGGCCTCGCCCGCGTCGTCATAGCCGAGCAGGCATCGCGCATCGGCGTACAGAGGTCCGGCCGCCATCGCGTGCCATCGCTCGTCGGTGAACGTCGAGCCGTCGAACGACGCGCGCTGCGCTGCCGTGCGCTCGCTCACCCGGTCCGGCCCGACCACCTCGACCCGCACGCCGGCGTCCTCGACCGGATCGGTGAGGTCACGCAGCAACGGGGTGAACGGCGCGTCGGTGCCCCATCCCTCGTCCGCCAGCAGGTCGTACACCAGGGCATCGGACGGCGCCTCGACGTTCACCGCTCCCTCGGGGAGCACCCCGTGCTCCGGCCGCGTCAGGTCCGTCACCAGCTGCCGCGCCAGCTCTTCGTCGCGCGGCGCGTCAGGCGCCGTCGTCAGCCGCAATATCCTGGCGCCGTCGAGGAGCCCGATCGCGAGCACCCGCCCGTCCCGGCTCCAGGTCCGCAGGGCCTCGGCGGTCTGCTGGGCTCCGAACCTCCAGTACCAGCCCACGTCCCCCGGGTGCAGCTGCACCGGCGCGGAGTCGTCCTGCCACCCACGCAGCGTGTCGACGACGTCGCCCAGCTCGTCGGTCCCGGGCTTGCTGATGATGACCGCCATGAGCGCATCCAACCCCTCCGCGCGACCCGTCCGCGATCCTTTGACGCGCTCCGCCGGACGCTCAGGGCCGTCACGCCCGCTGACGCTCCTCGCGCTCCCGGACCAGCTCCTCGACCGCGGTCGGCAGGGTCGTCTCGAAGTCGATCAGCTTCGCCCACGTCGGGGTCATGACGATCCGGACCATCCCGTCGTAGAGCGAGCGGACCTCCTTCTCCCACTCGACCCGCTGCTCCGCCGTCATCTCGTAGCTCGTGTTCATCGTCAGGTACTCGTCCGGGATGCCGTCCACGTCGTCCAGCTCCACCCGCCCGCGGACCAGCAGGATCTTGGGCGGGTGCGACTCGGTGTCGATGGTCAGGGCGACCATCGGGTTGGCGCGCAGGCTCGCCAGCTTCGGGGCGTTCCTCGTGGTGCACATGACGATCGTCGAGCCGTTCCAGACGAACGCGATGGGAATGGTGCGGGGTGTGCCGTCCTTGGCGACGTAGGCCAGGCGGGTGATGTCGCGGGCCAGCAGCTCCTGGCTGTACGGCTGGTTCAGGATCTCGGTGATCTCGGTCTGTTCCATCGGTATCGCTCCTCGGGTTGTGCTCGGGGTTGTGCTCGGGGTGGTTGTCTGGATGTGGCCGGTCGGTGGCGAACCGTCAGCCGAGCTTCTCCGCGAACGCCACGATGATTCCCTCGGGCCCGCGGACGTAGCAGAAGAGATAGCTGTCCTCGATGCGCGTGAGCTCACCGAGGAGCTCCACCCCGCGGGACCGGAGACCCTCGACGACACGCTCGATGTCGTCGACGGCGAACAGGACGCGGTGCAGGCCCAGCGTGTTCGCGGGTGCGTTCACCGGTCCGGTGCTGATCGCCGTCGGCGTGTGGTACCTCATCAGCTCGACGTGGCCGTTCCCGTCCGGGGTCCGCAGCATCGCGATGTCGCACCGGACCTCGTCGAACCCGCAGACCCGGGCCGCCCAGTCCTGGTCGACGGTGGCCCGGCCCTCCAGCTCGAGCCCGAGCTGGGTGAAGAACTCGATGGTGCCCTGCAGGTCCTCGACGACGATGCCGACGTTCTCCATCCGCGTGATCATGGTGCTGCTCGCTCTCTGTATGGCCCGTGTGGCAGTGCGGCCCGGTGGCCGCTTCTGACCCTGGGACGGAGCCGCCGCCGGATCCTCGACATCGGTCACGAGATCTCGCCACGGCATCCCGACACATCCAGAATGAAATGCGCATTTTTCGCCCGGCCGTGGTCGGATGTGGTTCGTCCGAGACTCCACAGCACCGTTGCCGTGAGGAAACCGATGACCGAGCGTGTCCTGCCCGATGCCGACACGATCGAGGCCGCGCTGGCCTCTCACGACGGCCCCTGGGGCGCGGGCGCGCGAGTTCTCTCGGTGGTGGACCAGTCGACCGGGCTCGGTCAGGCGGCGGTCCTGCGGGCGAGCATCGCGGCCCCGAACACCTGCCCGTCCCTGTGGGCGGTCAAGATCCTGGGCTGGGGCCGCCATACCCTGCTCGACTCGCGCGACAGCCTGCTGGACCGTCGCGAGGCGCACTTCTACGGCAGCGGCATCTCCGACCTGCTGCCCAACGGGCTGACGACGCCACCGGCCGCGACGGTGTTCAGCCACCACGGCTTCACCTGGGTGGTGATGCGTGACATCGGCGCCGTCCTGCAGCAGAGCTGGACCCCCGAGACCGCAACCATCGCCGCCAGCCGCGCCGCGCTGCTGTACATCCCGGGCGTGCTGCGCCCCGGCCTGCTGGACGCCCCCTGGCTGGAGCTGGAGGGCTATGCCGCGTACACCCATCACATCCAGTCGGGCCACGAGAACCTCGAGGCGCTGGCCGACGACCCGCGGCTTCGAACGCTGTTCACCCCCGATCAGGTCCGCGACCTGCACACCTGCCTGGACGCCGCAGAAGGGCTGGGCGCACGTGCCGCGGAGCTGCCCAAGACCCTGGTCCACGGTGACCTCACGCCCCGCAACGCCGGCCTGGACCCGCGCGGCACCCTCGCCCTCATCGACTGGGAGCACGTGGGCGTCGGGCCGGTGGGGTTCGACCTCGGCACCTTCGTCTCCCTCTACCGCGGGTTCGGTGGCTCCGGCGAGCTGGACGAGCCGGCGATCCTCGAGACCTACGGCCGAGCCCTCAGCGATCTCGCCGGGACCGACCTGCGCCATGCCGCAGCCCTCGGCTTCGCCATCGCGCACCTGACCTGGGGGCTGCACCTCCGCCTCGGCCCCGGCCTGACGCTGTTGCGCCAGGGCTTCCAGCACGACAACCCGGCGAAGCTCGCCGCGCACGTCGACGACATCCGGTCCGGAGGCCTGCGCGCCCTGTCCTGGGCGGCCGCGGCCGGGGTGGTGACGGCGGTCCGCTGATCCCGGACGCCGGTCGGCTCAGCCCACGGTGGTCAGGGCGCGGTGCTCGCCGAGCACCTCGGCCGGTGCCGGTGCCGGAGCCGGTACCGACACTGGCACCGGCACCAGCCGCCAGCCGAGGCTGTCCCAGGCGGTCCGGAGGGCGACGGCCGCCCACGCCACCACCAGCCCGGCGAAGAGCAGCACGGAGAGCACCGCGAGCGCCGTCAGCCCGGTGTGCGCGGCGAGCCCGGCGGTCGCCGTCACGCAGGTGCCGACCGGGAACGTGAACGACCACCAGGTGAGCGAGAACGGCAGCCCGTGGACGGCGGCGCGCACTGTGACGGCGGCGGCGATCGCCGCCCACATCAGGGCGAAGCCCAGCACGCAGACCCCGAAGACGACGGCGAAGTACACGAGCCCGCGCTCGAAGGTGGCTCCGAACGTGCCACCCGCGTTGGCCGCCAGCAGGCTGGCGGCGGTGACCGACTGGCCGAGCGGGCCGAGCGCTATCCACAGGGTGGGGACCATCCTGGCCGCGCCCACCTGGTGGTGCATGAGCCGGCTCCAGAGCTGGGGCAGGATCACGAGCGACGCGACGAGACTCAGCCCGAACATCGCGTAGCAGGCCAGGAGCATCGTCTCGCGAGCCTCCCCCGGCGCGATGTGCGGCAGGAGGAGCGCGCCGGTCGCTGCCGAGACCATGGGCGGGACCACCGGCATGAGCCAACCGGCGAAGGCCGCGTCGGGCGCGTTCCGGTGCCGCGTGAAGGCGAGGTACGGCACGGCCACGGCGCTGACCAGGCCTGCGACCGTCCCTACGGTCCACAGCACCGCGTCGATGGTGACCGCGGCCTGCAGGCCCACCACGTCGCGGCCGATCAGGAGCGTCCCGGCGCCCACGGTGAGGAGCGCCATCGGCGGGGCGCCGTAGAAGTGCGCCATCACCGGGTCGGCGTGGTGCGCACGCGCGGCCGCGGGGTGCCGCAGCCAGTGCAGCACCGTGGCGGTCAGGAAGAAGACGAGCATCGCGGACGCGAGCAGCCAGATGCCGACCGCGGCCTGGCGCAGACCTGGGATCTGGACGGGCAGTGTCACCGCGGCGTTGGCGACTATCCCGGTGCCCATGACCGAGGCGAACCAGTTCGGTGTCACGGCGGCGATGCTGAAGCGGGCCATACGCCTCAGTCTCCCTACCGGCGGACCCGACCGGTATCCTCGATCTCATTGTGGAACCACAACCTCACGTTGTAGCTGGGAGCGGCGTGGACCTGCCGTCGCTCCGGCTTCTCTCGGCGATCGCGGAGGTCGGCTCGATCACCGCCGCGAGCAGGACGCTGGGTATCACCCAGCAGGCGGCGTCGACCCGGATGCGCCGGCTGGAACGCGTGCTCGGGGTGGCGCTGCTGGTCCGCGGGCCGCGCGGTAGCACGCTCACTCTCGACGGCACGATGGCGGCGCAGTGGGCCGCCGAGACGGTCGAGGCGGCCGACCGGTTCGACGCCGGTGTCGCCGCACTGCGCACCGCCGGTCACGCACGACCCCTTGGGATCGCCGCGAGCCTCACGGTCGCCGAGTACCTGCTCCCCCGCTGGCTCATGACGCTCCGGGGTCAGGACAACTCCGAGCACGCCATCTCGGTGACCGCGACGAACAGCGCGCACGCCATCGAGCTGGTCACCGATGGCAGCCACCAGCTCGGGTTCGTGGAGACGCCGACGGAGATCCCCGGCCTGGTCACCACCGCCGTCGCGAGGGACGAGCTCGTCGCCGTCGTCGCGCCGCAGCATCCCTGGGCCCGGCGTCGGGGCGTGACCGCCGCCGAGCTCGCCCGCACGCCGCTCGTCACCCGGGAGAAGGGCTCAGGCACCCGGCTCAGCGCCGAACAGCTCCTGATCGACGCCGGGCACGAGATCGCCACCCCGCTGGCCGAGCTCCCGACCACCGCGGCGGTGCGGACGGCTGTCGCGTCGGGTGCGGCGCCCGCGGTGCTCAGCATCCTGGCCGTCCGGGACGACCTCACCGCCGGGCGGCTGGTCCGCGTCCCCGTCAAGGGCCTGCGCTTCGTCCGCGAGCTGCGCGCCATCCGGTCCCCCGGGGCGTCACCGCTGCCGCTGCTGGAGCAGCTGCTGGCCGTCGCGGCGCGGAACGGCTGAGCCGACGGCGCCCGCGCCGGTCGCCGCTTGCTCCTGCGTCAGTCCTCGGCGTCGAACCGAGCCCGCGCCCGCTCGACGTCGGACATGTTCTCGGTGCTCCAGTGGAACAGCGCGTCGATGAGGTCCTGGATGGATCGCCCGAGCGCCGCGATGCGGTACTCGACGGCGATCGGGCGCGAGCTCACGATGACCCGGTCGACCATCCCGTTGCGCTCGAGGCGCCGCAGCGTCGCCGTCAGCGACTTCTGGGTGACGACCGGGATGGCCCGGCGCAGCTCGTTGAACCGCAGCGGCCGCTCGCACAGCTCGTCCAGCACCTGCAGCGACCACTTGTCGAGCACCTGGTCGAGCAGCTCACGGTGGTGCGCGGAGATCTGGATGCGCTCGGCGGGCTGAGTGGTATCCGGCATGAAACCTAGTCTCGTTGAAGTTCCCTTCGGACACCAGGTAGACATGCGATACCTGCTTGACCGACAACGAAGGGACCTTCCATGACCGTGCAGCTGCTCACCCCCGAGGGCATGTTCCAGCCAGTCCCCTATCACCACGTCTCGATCGGCACGGGCAGCCGTCAGGTGCATGTGGCCGGCCAGATCGCGCGCGACGCCGAGGCGAACCACATAGCGCCCGACGACCTCACCGGCCAGGTGGCGCAGGCGCTCCGCAACACGGCCCGCGGCCTCGCCGGCGCCGGCGCGACCTTTGCCGACGTCGTGCGCCTCCGGTTCTTCGTCACGCGCTGGAGCCCCGAGAAGATGGACGACTTCATGGCGGGTCTCGAGAGCGTGTCCGACGAGCTCGGCATCCCGCGGCCGCTGCCGCCCGTCTCGCTCATCGGCGTCGACTACCTGTTCGAGCCCGACGTGCTCGTCGAGGTCGAGGCCTTCGCCGTCCTGGACTGAGCGGCCCGCCAGCGATCTTGACGCATGGTTCAAGTTCTACCTATGGTTCTTGACCATGACGTCAAGTAATGTGATCGCGGATCCGGCCCCGGTGGTCGGCTCCCCCGCGGAGAAGACCACCGAGGCCGTCGACGCCGCCGCGTCGCCCCTGCCCACGTCGCCGTTCGAGCTTCTGCCGACGGGCGAGGCGTTCGGCGTCTGCGACCTGGACGGGGTGTGCTCCTGATGGCCGGCGAGGCCTTCGGCCAGGCCACGGACCGCCTGGTGGTCGACGTGTGGAGCGACGTGATGTGCCCGTTCTGCTACATGGGCGACACGCTCCTGGCGCAGGCCCTGGAGAAGTTCCCGCACGCCTCCGGCGTCGACATCCGCTACCACAGCTTCCTCCTCATGCCCCACCTGACCGACGACGACGCCCCGGTCACCCCGACCGAGCTGCTGTCGGCCAAGCACGGTCTCCCGCGCGAGCAGGCACAGGCGATGAACGACCAGGTCACCGAGCGCGCCCGCCAGATCGGCCTGGACTACCGACTGGACCAGGCCCAGGCGGTGGCCACCCGCACCGCGCACCAGCTCAGCCACTTCGCGGCCGCGCACGGCAAGCAGCACGAGCTGGTCCAGCAGCTGTTCAAGGCGTACTTCACCGACGGGCTCAACGTTGCCGACCACCAGGTCCTGGCAGACCTGGCCGCCGAGGTCGGCCTGGACCGCGGCGCCGCACTCGCCGCGCTGGCGAGCGGCGAGTTCGCGGACGCCGTCGAGGCCGACATCCAGCAGGCCCACCAGTACGGCATACAGGGTGTGCCGTTCTTCGTGTTCGGCGGCAAGTACGCCGTCTCGGGCGCTCAGCCGGTCGACGCGTTCCTGCAGGCCCTGGACACGAGCTGGGCCGAGACGGTCGGCGCGCCCGCCGACGCCGCCTCGGCCAGGGCCGGTCGGTGACGTCGGAGACCCCGCGTCTGCGCGCCGACGCGCAGCGCAACGTCGAGGGCATCCGCCTGGCTGCCCTCGACGTGTTCCGCGCGCACGGGCTCAACACCCCGCTCGACGCCGTGGCGCGCGCGGCGGGCGTCAGCAAGGGCACCATCTACCACCGTTTCGGTGGCCGGCAGGGCCTCATCGACGCGGTGGTGGAAGAGCTCGTCGCCGAGCGCATCAAGGGCATCATCACGGCGGTCGGCGCGATCGACGACCCGGTCGAACGGTTCGAGAACTACCTACGGCAGATCTGGCTGCTCCAGTACGACGAGCCCGCCGCGAACGACGTCCTGCTGCGGTCGATGCCGACCTCCGGAGCGGTGAACGCCCTGTGCGAGCACGCCAACGAGAACGCCGGGAGGCTCCTTGCCGACGCGCAGGCCACCGGCAAGGTCCGGGCCGATCTCACCGCTGAGGACGTCTGGCTCCTCATCTGGGAACGCGGCATCATCGCCCGGGCCTGTGCCGAACAGCCGCGCGACGGCTACAGCCGACGCTCCGAGTACACCCTTCGGGGCTTGCGCAGCGGCTCGTAGGGCAGCGTCTGGATGCGAGCCCCACGCCGCGGCCGTAGCGTCGGAGCACAGTCCAGAGATGCCGTGAAGGGCCGCCGTCGGGCCCCGGAGGGAGCCGGAATGAGCGAGAGCAAGAGCAAGAGCGACGACCGGAAGGACGTGCCGGACCCCGAGGACCGGAGCATCACGGGCGCCATCCCGGCGGACGACGAGATCTCGGACGGGGAGACCGGCCAGCACCCAGAGGACAACCCGGACAAGGAGGGTGAGGACCGGTTCGACGCCGGCTGAGCCCCGAGGACCTGGGACATCGCGAAGGGCCCCGACCTGATGAGGTCGGGGCCCTTCGCCGTATACGGAGCAGCCATATCGGTCACGTCAGGCCGAGGTGAATCGGCTCGTACGGGGAACCGTTCGCGCGCAGATTCCGGCATCTGAAAAATCCCCGGGCGTCCGCGCGGCCCTGTGCCGCCCCGGTGTGCGAGTGGTCGAACCGCACACAGACAGTGGATCTGCCGCTCGCGACCGCGGGCGGCTCCACCTGATGGACCGCCTTGAGGGAGTAACGCCATGTTCTTCCACCGCCAGGAGCTGCAACACACGGTCAAGCCAGACAAGCCCGACGCCGTCTACGCCCGCAAGCTGCAGGAGGTGCTCGGTGGCCAGTACGGCGAGATCACCGTCGCCATGCAGTACGGGTTCCAGTCCTGGAACGCGCACATGCCAGGGAAGTACCGCGACCTGCTCTACGGGATCGGCGCCGAGGAGATGGGCCACGTCGAGATGCTGGCGACCATGATCGCGCAGCTGCTCGAGAAGGCGCCTCTCGGCATCACCGAGGGAGCGATGCAGGACGACCCGACCGTCGCCGCGATCATCGGCGGCACCGACCCGCAGCACGCCATCGTGGCCGGTGCGGGCGCCCGTCCTGTCGACTCGAACGGGAACCCGTGGTCGGCCGGGTACGTCACCGCCAGCGGCAACATGCTCGCGGACTTCACGGCGAACGCGAACGCCGAGATGCAGGGCCGGCTCCAGGTCGCCCGGCTCTATCACATGACCGACGACGCGGGCGTGCGGGACCTCCTGTCGTTCCTGCTGGCGCGCGACACGATGCACCAGAACCAGTGGATCGCGGCGGCAGCGGAGCTGCGCGAGGAGGGCATCGAGGATCTGCCGGTGCCGAGCACGTTCCCGGTGGGCAAGGAGGACCGTGCGGTGTCCTACCAGTACATCAACTTCTCGGACGGGCAGGCCGCGTCGGAGGGAAGCTGGGCGAGCGGTCCCACGCCGGACGGCAAGGGCGAGTTCGAGTACGTGGCCGAGCCGCCGGCGGGCGTGCCTGCCCCGCCACCCACCAAGCCCGACGTGCGCATGCACGGCACCACCGGACGGCCGGAGACCCTGGAGAAGGCGGCGGGCGCTGTCCAGGACGCCCTGCACAAGGAGTAGTCGCCACCGTCGTGGTGCGGCAGCGCAGTCGTCGAGACTGCGCCGCCGCCCCGCGACGCCAGGGCGGTCACCGCCCACTCGCACCCAGAACGCGATCAGACCTGTCGCGGCCCTGGTGAGGTGGTCCCGGCGGCCCGGCGAGGCCACAGCGCGATGGCCAGGCCCGCGAGAACGCTCAGGATGTGCAGCCAGTTGTCCGCTGCGTTGATGTTGAGGAAGTTGATGTCCGGGTCGTTCACCGCGACCAGGCCGTAGACGAACGCCGCGCCGTACCCGATCACCAGCAGCCAGCCGAACGTCCGCGCCCGGCTCGGCGAGGACCACATCGTGACGCCGAGAAGCCCGATCAGGAGGTGCACGATGTTGTGCAGGGGGTTGATGGCGAACCCGAGCAAGGTCTGGTCGTGGTCGTGCTCCGCGAAACCGTCGAACCCGGTCACGAAGAATCCCGCGATACCGACCAGGAGATAGACCACGCCGATCGTGAGGGCGAGCCACTGGTGTGGTGCCCGAACACGCGTCGCGTGCGTGGATTGCGTCATGGCGTTTCTCCAATCCGTGTGACTACCGGTACGAACACCCTGGGCACGAGCCGGTTCACTCGCACCTGACGCGAATTCCTCCTGGTGCGACTCGACGCGGACGGCGGGAATCTGGATGTCCGGACCTGTCGACGGTGGGAGGCCACAGTGCGAGCGATGGTGTATCGCGGGCCCTACAAGATCCGCGTCGAGGAGAAGGACGTACCTCGTATCGAGCATCCGAACGACGCGATAGTGCGGGTCACCACGGCGGCGATCTGCGGGTCCGACCTGCACCTTTACCACGGCCTCATGCCGGACACGCGCGTGGGGTCGACGTTCGGCCACGAATTCGTGGGCATCGTGCACGAGGTCGGCCCTTCGGTACGCAACGTCGCCGTCGGTGACCGGGTGATGGTGCCCTTCAACATCTACTGCGGAACCTGCTTCTTCTGTGCACGTGGGCTGTACTCCAACTGTCACAACGTGAACCCGAACGCCACGGCAGTGGGTGGCATCTACGGCTACTCACACACCACCGGTGGCTACGACGGCGCGCAGGCCGAGTACGTCCGGGTGCCCTTCGCGGACGTCGGGCCCACGATCGTGCCCGACTGGATGGACGAGGAGGACGCCGTCCTGTGTACGGACGCGCTGGCCACCGGCTACTTCGGTGCACAGCTCGCCGACATCGCCGAGGGCGACGTGGTGGTCGTGTTCGGCGCCGGCCCGGTGGGACTGTTCGCCGCCCGGTCGGCGTGGCTGATGGGCGCCGGCCGCGTCATCGTCGTCGACCACCTGGACGACCGGCTGGAGATGGCCCGCACGTTCGCCTATGCCGAGACCGTCAACTTCACGCAGCACAAGGACATCGTGGTGGAGCTGAAGCGCACGACGGGGTGGCTCGGCGCCGACCGCGTGATCGACGCCGTCGGCGCCGAGGCGGACGGAAACCTGCTGCAGCACGTGACGGGCGCCAAGCTCAAGCTCCAGGGCGGATCGCCGATCGCACTGAACTGGGCGATCGACTCCGTGCGCAAGGGCGGCACGGTCTCGGTGATGGGCGCGTACGGGCCCCTCTTCAGCGCGGTGAAGTTCGGCGACGCGCTGAACAAGGGCCTTACCCTGCGCATGAACCAGGCACCCGTGAAACGGCAGTGGCCGCGGCTGTTCGAGCACATGCGCAGCGGATACCTCAAGCCGAACGACATCGTGACCCACCGGATACCGCTGGAGCACATCGCCGAGGGTTACCACATCTTCTCCGCCAAGCTCGACGGCTGCATCAAGCCGCTCGTCGTGCCGGGTACCGACTGAGAGAGGGACGACCGTGCCGTACACCGCCGGAAAGCCGCCTCTGCCTGAGACGTCGGAGCAGCTCAGGGCACGCATCCCCGGTTGGGGCGCCGACCTCGACCCAGCCGATCGCCCCTCCAGTCCGCGCGAGGTACGAGGGCTGGAGACCGGCGCGCACTGGGACCTGCCCGAGCAGCAGCAGGAGCACCAGCCGCGCGAGCGCTCCATCGAGCACGCACACCTGACACCGGTCTTCGGGACGTCCGTGCCGCTCAAGGGACTGTCGGGCGTGGTCCGCAGGTACGCCTACCGACGGTTCAGCGAGGGCCGCGCCGCGCACTGGCTGCTGCTCATTGCTGCCGACCGGGTCGACGCCGTCGAGAGTCACCTGGCGTCCTTCGCCACCCTCCGGCCCGACAACCCGGTGACCGAGACCGGGGTGCTCGCCGAGGCGTCCCACCACCCGATCCGGTCCCGCGCCGGGCGGGTGGACGTACGGCACCAGATCCTCGACCCCATCATCGTCGTGGGTCCCTGGGTGCTGGCCGGCGTGGTGATCTACCGGGGCGTCCGGGCAGTGGTCCGGCGGACCCGCTCCTGAGGGCCGTGAAGGTGCCCCGGGCCGCGCGCGCCACCGGGCTCGCACTCGGTGCCGTGGTTGCGGCCGTGCACAGATGGCGCCCCCGACCGCTCCACCCGACCGGCACGGTGCTCGCCGGGACGCTGCATCTCGACGTCGGCGGTGCGCCGGGCGCTGCCGCGCTCGGCGCGCCCGCGACCCACCAGGTGACCGTGCGCGTATCGCGCGCCGCGGGCCTCCCCGCTCCACTGCCTGACGTCTTCGGTCTGGCGGTGCACTGGACCATCGACGGCCGGCCACAGGACCTCCTGCTGTCGGCAACCGGTCTGGGTCGGGTCACCCGCTTTCTCCTGGCGCCCCGGTTCCGGCCGCTCGGGGGCGGGTTCGGCACGCTCATGCCGTTCCGGGACCTCGACGGCCGGCCCGTGCTGCTCGCCGCCGCTCCCGTCGGCACACGCCCGCACGGTCGGCGCAGCACGGGGACGACGGCGCTCGTCGGCACCGACCTGGTGCTGCTGTCCGCGCACCCCGGCGAGCGATGGCGCCGGCTGGGGACGCTCCGTTGCGGGTCCGCCG
Organism: Promicromonospora sp. NPDC050249; assembly: GCF_040656015.1. Classification (NCBI taxonomy): domain Bacteria; kingdom Bacillati; phylum Actinomycetota; class Actinomycetes; order Micrococcales; family Promicromonosporaceae; genus Promicromonospora; species Promicromonospora sp. NPDC050249. Next base: position 150,688 of record NZ_JBFAKY010000013.1, read on the forward strand.
TCGCGGGCGACGCACCACGGGTCGACCCCGTGCGACACGTGCCGGGGTCGCTCGCCACCTACCCCTGGGCCGCCGCGCTGCGGGCCCCCGCCTATCGGGCGGCCCGGACCGGCCGCCTGACGACCGGCGAACGGAACTGAGCGCAGCGGCCGAGATGGCCCGCCGGTGGTTCACCGGCTCGGACTGGTGGTGCCGAGTCAAGCGTGCTTTACTTCGGACACGAGTAAAGCACGCTTGACAAGCAGCGGAGGCGAACGATGGTCGACCCGACCGGCTCGACACCAGGTACGCGGCGCGCACCGATCTCCCACTACGTCCTGGCCGGCGCCTTCGCCGCCGTCGCGACCATCGCGGTCGCACTGCTGGTGGGCGCGACCAACCCCGGCGACTTCTGGCTCGCGGTGGGCATCGGGGCGATGTGCACGGCCTACCCCGCCCTGTCGCTCGGGGCGAGGGTCTTCGTCTCCGACCACACGGTGACCCGCGACGCACACGGCGCCGAGAGCGCCGAGTCGCTCTGGCTGAAGCAGGCCGGTGCGGGCGCCTTCCTCGACGTCCTGGTGGCGATGGTGGTGGGCGCCGTCGTGCTCATGATCGGCAGGTTCGACGTGCCCGCCCTACCCGCTCTGCTCGCCGTGATCGGGCTCGGCGTGGCCGACGCCGGCCTGCGCTACGCCGTGATCCGGCACCGCTCGCTCCGGTGAAGAACGACGTGGCGGCCCGCCGCCTGGAGCGCAGCTGGACACAGGCCGACCTGGCGAGCGCCCTCGGCGTCTCGCGCCAGACCGTGATCTCCATCGAGCGGGGGCGGTTCGACCCGTCGCTACCGCTCGCCTTCCTGATCGCCCGGACCTTCGGCTGTGCCATCGAGGACGTCTTCACACCGGACTGACTCAGCCTCTACAAAGGGCATATCACACCCAAATTTCGATGAATCCACATCCACAGTAAAACTAGGACCCAGCCGGTCAAAACCGGACGCCGTGCGCACAGGGGGCTTGGACGCGTGACGATCGCCATTGACCTGGGTATCGATGACCTGCGTGCGGTCTTCGACACCGAAGGTGAGGCCAACGGTTCCATGGCGGACTTCCCGCTGCCCGACCAGGTCCGGGCGGGCGCGGCACCTCGTGTCGCCCACGTCCGCGCCGTCACCGGGCCTGAGTGCCGCTCCACCCGCGCCGCCATGCACGACTACCTCGGCCGGGCCCTTCCGCCTCGCCGCGCGCAGCACCTGGAGCTCCATCTGGACGGTTGCGCCGAGTGCATCCGCGCGTTCATCGACATCCGCGAAGCCTCCTGGGCACGCCGCAAGGTGATCGACACCGCGACGCTTACCGTCACCCGCGCGGACGTCTCCGAACGGCTCGGGCCGCGCCGCCGTCGGTAGCCCGGCGGCCTTCGGTGGGGTCCGCGTGCTGATCCGCTCAACCGGTCACAGCTGCTTCGCCAGGAACAGCGAGTTCCCGTGCACCTCGTCGCGTTCCACGCGGCCGGTCTCGACGAACCCGAGCTTCGCCAGCACGCCGAGCGAGGCCGCGTTCCAGGCACGGACCGTCGCCCAGAGACGTCGGTAGCCCGACTCGTGCGCCCAGCCGAGGACCGCCCGCGCGGCCTCCGTCGCGTACCCCTGGCCCCAGGCCCGGCGCAGCAGCTCGAAGGCCAGCTCCGGCTCGTCGTCCTGTCCGTGGGTGTTGGCGATCAGCCCGCAGTAGCCGACGACGTCACCGGACCCCTTGCGCTCCGCCGCCAGCAGGGCGAGAGAGCCGGACCGAGGCTGGCCGCGGATCCAGTCCTCGACGTCTTCCAGGGTGGGGCGGCCCTCGGCATCGATCCGGCGGTGCGGAGGGACCCGCGGGTCGCGCTCGGTCCACATCTCGCGCTGCACCGCGGCCTCGGACACCTGCCAGGGCCGGAGGAGGAGGCGATCGGTCTCGAGCACTACCTCGTGCTCCCGCGTGGCCGGATCTTCCATGGCGGCGACGGTAACAGGCGCCCCGACGGCGGGTGCGCAGCGGGTGAATGGCAAAACTGCCCAGGAACTCGGGGCTTTCGTCCCTCCCGCCAGGACGCTGAGAGGCGCACACTTTCAACAGGACGACTTGGTCCGTCAGCAGGAGGTGCGCCATGGCCGCAAGACACGCGATCCTCCGCGCTGCGGCCGTCCTCGGCAGCAGCCTGGCGATCCTCCTCGCGGGACTGACGGTCCCCGCGGCCGCCGAGCCCGAGACCCCCGTCCTATATCCGTCAGGCTCGACGGTGACGCGTGCCGCCGGGCTCGGGTTCGACGCCTGCACCGCGCCGTCGCTCGCGGCACTGAAGGCATGGAAAGGAACGTCGCCGTACGGCACCGTGAACATCTATTTCGGCGGCAACAACCGCGGCTGCGCACAGCCGAACCTGACCTCGACGTGGGTGCGCGACGCCGTCGTGGCGGGTTGGAAGCTGCTGCCCACCTACTTCGGCTACCAGCCGGCCTGCATGTTCGGCGACAAGCCGAACCGCTACACCGCTGCCACCGCCACGGCCCGGGGCAACTCGGACGCCGGTGACGCGGTCACGAAGGCGAAGGCACTGGGCCTGCTGCCGGGGAGCGGCCTGTACGCGGACGTCGAGCACTACGACCGCACGGTCTCGACGTGCCGCACCGCGGTGCTCCGGTACGTCTCGGCATGGACCAAGACGCTGCACGCGGCGGGGTACGTGGCCGGCGTGTACGTCCACCAGGACTCAGGCCTGCGCGACCTCTCCGACTCGTACAACTCGACGACGTACGCTCGCCCCGACGCGGTATGGATGGCCCGCTGGGACGGCAACTCCGCACTGACCGGCTGGCCGACCGCACCGAACTCGCACTGGGCCGACTACCAGCGGGCGAAGCAGTATCGCGGCGACCACAACGAGACCTGGGGCGGGGTGACCATCAACATCGACTCCGACTCCATCAAGGCACCTGTCGCCACCGTCGCACGCGCCTACCGGGTGACGAGCACGACGTCGCTGAACGCCCGCACCGGCCCGTCGTCCGCCTACCCCGTCGTCCGCTCCTATGCGCCGGGCGCCTCGCTGTCCGTGGTGTGCCAGGCGACCGGGCAGAAGGTCGGCACGACCGCCGTGTGGAACCGGCTGACCAGCGGTGCGTGGGTCACCGACTACTACGTCTCGACGCCGTCGAACACCAGGTTCACCTGGGCGCTGCCGCGGTGCATCTACCCGGGACAGGTGACCACCACCTCCCTCAACGCCCGCACCGGGCCGGGGACGTCGTACCCCACCACCGGTAGCCCGCTGCCTCGCGGCGCCCTGGCCCACGTGATGTGCCAGAAGGTCGGCAGCACCGTCGGGAGCACACGGGTGTGGAACAAGCTGCGCGACGATCGCTGGGTCAGCGACTACTACGTCTCGAACCGTTCGAACACCACCTGGAGCGCACCGGTCCCCCGCTGCCCGTGACACTTCGATAATCTCGACGTGTGTTCGAGGGATTCGCTACCGAGCAGGTAGAGACAGACGGTGCGTCGATCTTCGTCCGGCATGCCGGGTCAGGTCCGCCCGTCCTGCTCCTGCACGGCCATCCGCGGACGTCGGCGACCTGGCACCGCGTGGCTCCCCGGCTCGTCGACGCCGGCTTCTCCGTGGTGTGTCCCGACCTGCGCGGATACGGCCGGTCGCGAGGCCCCGCGGCCGACCCGGAGCACACCGCCCACTCGAAGCGGGCGGTCGCCGGCGACATGCTCGCGGTCATGCGGCACCTGGGCCACGAACGGTTCTGCCTGGCGGGCCACGACCGCGGAAGCTACGTGGCGCTGCGGCTGGCCCTCGACCACCCGCAGGCGGTCGAGCGGCTGGCGCTGATCGACTGCGTGCCCATCAGCGAACATCTCCGCCGCACCGACGCGAGGTTCGCCACGGAGTGGTGGCACTGGTTCTTCTTCGCGCAGCCGGAGATCCCGGAACGCGTGATCAACGCCGATCCGGTCGCGTGGTACGGCAGGAACGTCGACCCTGCCGCCATGGGAGCCGATAACCACGCGGAGCTGATGGACGCGGTAGCCCGCCCCGAGGTGGTACGCGCGATGCTGGAGGACTACCGCGCCGGCCTCACGGTGGACCGCGCGCACGAGGAGGCGGACCGCGCTGCCGGCCGGCGGGTCATCGCACCATTGCGCGTCCTGTGGTCGCTCCGGGACGACATCGAGGACCTGTACGGCGATCCTCTGGTCATCTGGCGCGAGTGGGCGGACGACGTGGACGGGTTCGGCATCGACTCCGGACATCACGTCGCCGAGGAGAATCCGGCGGACCTCGCACGGGCCCTTGCCGGTCACTTCCGGCCCGAGGACGCGCCGGCGGCGTCCGCCCTGAACGAGTAGGTGCCCGACCCCACCGTGACGACGGTCCTCGAGTCCTGGTCGTCGTAGCGAAGAGCCCGGATGCCGTTGCCCGCAGCCAGCGGCCTGCCCGACTCCGTGACCTGGGACAGGGTGGTCCGAGGGGACGCCGGCGTGTCGCGTGCAGCCTGTAGGGCCGGCGCGGGCTAGCGGGAGGCGAGCCGCTCCAGCAGGGCGGCACTCCGGGCCAGCAGCGCCCGCTCCTCGTCGGTGAGCTCGGCCTCGATGGCCTGCGCGAGCCACCCCGCCCTGCGCCCGCGCTCTGCCTCGAGCGCGGCGCGGCCGGCGTCCGACAGCTCGACCAGCGACTTCCGGCCGTCCGTGGGGTGCGCCCGGCGCGTGATGAGGTTCTCGTCCATGAGCAGGCCCACCACCCGGGCCATCGACTGAGGGCGCACACGCTGGTCGGCGGCGAGGTCGCTGGTCGTCATCGCGCCGTCGCGGTCCAGTGCACCGAGCACCGCCACCTGGCCCAGCGGAATGCGGTCCTCGTGCTTCACGCGCCGCGTGAGCTTGCCCATCGCGGTGCGCAGCTCTGCGGCGATGGCGGCGGCTTCCGAGGTAGGCACAGGACACTCTACCCCGCTGCCCAGCACAACTGCACAGCATATCTGCACAGCAGATCTGCACACCTAATCTGTACAGTCTTGCTGTATGGTTCGGCGTTGTCGGGCTCAGCGCCAGCGTTGTCGCAGCCGGGGCACGGCACACGACAACGGGAAGGACTCCCATGTCCGCACGAGCAGTTGGCACGAGCAACACCGCTATCGAGAGCGTCATCGCCCGCCGGATCATCGACAGCCGGGGCAATCCGACCGTCGAGGTCGACGTCGTCCTGGCGGACGGATCACTGGGGCGCGCGGCAGTCCCGTCGGGTGCCTCCACCGGCACCCGGGAGGCGGTGGAACTGCGCGACGGCGACCCCGCGCGCTGGCACGGCAAGGGCGTCGACCGGGCGGTGACCCACGTCAACGGGGAGATCGCGGCAGCGGTGCGCGGCCGGGACGCGACGGACCAGGCGGGTCTCGACGCGGCGCTGGTCGCCCTGGACGGCACCGCCACGAAGTCCCGGCTGGGCGCCAACGCGATCCTCGGCGTCTCGCTCGCCGCCGCCAAGGCCGCCGCCGCAGCCGCCGACGAGCCGCTGTACCGCTACCTCGGCGGCCCCGACGCGAACCTCCTGCCGCTGCCGATGATGAACATCGTCAACGGCGGCGCGCACGCCGACAACCCGCTGGACTTCCAGGAGTTCATCATCGCGCCCCTGGGAGCGGACACCTTCGCCGAGGCGGTCCGCATGGGCAGCGAGGTCTTCCACACCCTGCGCAGCGACCTGCTAGCGGCCGGCCACTCCACGGGCGTCGGCGACGAGGGCGGGTTCGCACCCGCGCTGCGGACCGCCGAGGAGGCGCTGGACTTCGTGCTGGCCGCCATCGAGCGCACGGGCTACCGCCCCGGCACGGACATCGGCCTGGTCATGGACCCGGCGTCGTCGGAGTTCTTCCGCGACGGCGTCTACGACTACGCGGGCGAAGGAGTGCGCCGCACACCCTCCGAGCACGCCGACTACCTGGCGGGGCTCATCGACGCCTACCCGGTCGTCTCGATCGAGGACCCGATGGCGGAGAACGACCTGGACGGCTGGCGCGAGCTGACCGCCCGCGTCGGCGACCGCTGCCAGCTCACGGGTGACGACGTCTTCTGCACCAACGAGGCGCTGCTGCGCGAGGGAATCCGCACCGGCGTCGGCAACTCGGTGCTGGTCAAGGTCAACCAGATCGGGACCCTCACCGAGGCACTGGCCACGGTGGCCACCGCCCACCAGGCAGGCTGGACGGTGGTCATGTCGCACCGGTCGGGCGAGACCGAGGACACGACCATCGCCGACCTCGCGGTGGCGACCGGCTGCGGCCAGATCAAGACCGGCTCGCTCTCACGCTCGGACCGCACGGCGAAGTACAACCAGCTGATCCGGATCGAGGAGGAGCTGGGCGACGCGGCGCGCTACGCGGGCCGCTCGGCGCTGCCCCGGTCGTGAGCACAGGCCGCCGGCCGCGGTACCGTCCGTGGCCGGCGGCCGAACGCCGTCCGCGACACGAAGTGATCGGGCGTGATCAGGACCGGCGCAGGGCCGCGGGCCGCAGCCAGGTGACGCTGCGCCACAGCCACTCGACCGGACCGTAGACGAAGTACCTGAGCCAGAGCCGGCTCAGCACGGACTGCACGGCGATCACCACGAGCGAGAGCACGACGACGGGCGTCACGCTCGTCATCTGGCCGAAGTCCACGAGCTGGGCGGCCAGAGCCATCACGATCGCCGCTCCGACGTAGTTCGTCAGCGCCATCCGGCCCAGCGGCTCGAACACCGCGGCGATCACACGCCGGGCGGGCGTGTGCCACAGCAGCGCCAGACCTGTGACGTACAGGACGGCCATGACCAGGCCCGCGACACCGCCCGGGTTCGTGAACCGCGGGTCCCCGGGAGCGGTCGTCACCTGCCAGATCAGGGCAGGCACGGTCAGCACGGCGGCGAGGGCGAACGCGATGGCGACCGCCTTGCGCGACGTCTCGAGGACGCGGGGCAGGCCAAAGGCCGCAGCACCCGCGCCGAGCAGGACGAGGCCCGGGGTGGCGGCAAGTCCTCCGCCGAACATGGCGTATGCCACGCCCGTGAGCGCGACGCCGGCTCCAAGGGCGACCCAGCGCGGCGCGAAGTAGACGACCGGCAGGATCAGCAGACCGAAGACCGCGTACTCCAGGAGCACGTTGCCGGGGTAGACCAGCATGAGGAGCCCGCCGATCGCAGCGAGCCCGAGCAGCCGGCGGACCAGCACCAGCCCCGGGCGCCGAGACCGGTTGCGGGCGCCGTCCAGCACCATCCACAGGCTCATGCCGAACAGGAAGACGAAGATCGGCACGAAGCGGGTCTGGACCGTGAGGAAGAGTGCGTCCTGCACCGGGTCCGGGACGATGGCGCCGCCCGCCAGGAGGCGGTCCATCCCGGGGCTGATGATGTCGATCGCGTTGACCAGCAGGATCCCGAGAACCGCGAACCCGCGCAGCGAGTCGATGAAGTGCCAGCGCTGCCGCGTCTCTGCCCGCGGAGCCGCTGCGAGTGCAGTGGTTGTGCTCATGCTTGCCATCCAAGCGATCCGGCGTCCGCCGGTCGTCAACCCACGGGCCCAGGTTCGGCCGTCACGAGCTACGGGTAAACCCTGTGCGCCGCGCCCCGTCGGTCAGGGGTCGGCCCTCCCGGAACCACGCGTTCCTCACCGTAGGAGACGGGCGAGGACCTCGCGTGCCAGCGCCGCGGGCTCCTGCCCCTCGACGTGCAGCCGAAGGCTGCTCGGCAGGTGCGGCAGGCGCTGCGCGTAGGCCTCGTGATCACCGCGGAGAAAGGTGGGGTCCTGGCTGAGCCCGCGTCCGGAGTCGGCCATCGCCCGAGCGAGGGACGCATCGAAGTCGGCGGTCAGCACCACGTGGAAGACGTTGATGCGCTCAGGCACCTGGTCGAGCACCTGCTGCACCTCGGCCGGGTCCGAGGTGCCCTCGTCGACCACGATGTCGACGCCGGTCCTCAGCCAGGCGCCGACCAGCTGCGCGTGGATCCCATGAGCCCAGTCCCAGCTCGGCAGCGTCGGCAGCGCCATCTCCGCGACGGTGTCGAGGTCGGTGAGCGCGACCGAGAAGCCCTCCTGGCGCAACAGCCGGGCCAGCTCTCCGGCCAGGGTGCTCTTGCCCGATGCGATCGGTCCGCTGATCATCACCAGCCGGGGATGCGCGTCGTCCTGCGTCCTGTCACTCACCGGCTGATCGTGCCATGGCCTAGTCGTCGTACGAGAACGTCACGCGACGTTCGAGCACGTCCTGAGCCGCGGACAGCAGGCTCGTCGACCTCGAGAAGGCATGCGCACGGATCATCGCGGACGCATCGTCGGGGCCGATCCCCAGCTGGGCGACGACCATCCCGGTGGCCAGGTGGAACGGGCTTCTCTCGGACCAGTCGAGCAGCTCGGCGTTCCCCAGCAGGATCGTCCCGACGGCGTCGGCCACGAACTGCAGGTCCTCCGAGCTACGTGCCCGCGGGTCAGCGGTCACGTACATGCTGAGCGCCCCGACGACACGGCCTTCCCCGCGCATCGGGACCGCGTAGAGCGTCGCCTCGCCACCGACCGCTCCGGTCAGCTGGGAGAAGACCGGGTACTCGTCCACCAACGAACCGATGCGCACGGCCACCACCCGGTCATCGGCCATGGCCTGGTGCACCGGACCCTCGCCCAGCACCTCCTGGAGCGGCTCGAGGTCTTCGAACACACCTGGCGTGCTGACGGCGGCTTGTTCTCCCCGGCCTGCCGAGACAGTCAGTGCCCCACCCTGCGCCTGAAAGGTATCGACGCACGCCTCACACAGCCGCGTCAGCAACGGACGGCCGTCGTCGGTCTCGGCGAGATTCCGTACGAGCCTGCTCAAGAGTTCCGGTGGGTTCATCGGTCCACACCTCCCCTGCCCCCACCCCCACTCTTGCATCACAACTTTTCAGTCGCACTGCCTGTTTTGTCACCGCGCCGACCGGTCAAACGCGGCTATTCCGCCTCGACGCTGGTGGTGCGGTGCGGCGTACCCACCGGTTTGGACTCGCTCGATCCTCGCTGACGCAGGTAGATCGAGAACGTCACCATGGCGCCGACGGCCAGGAACTCGGACTGCCAGTTCTGCAGCGTGCGGTTCCAGAACTCCGGCGATCCCACGTACTCCAACCACGTCTGCGCGGGGACGCCGTGGCTTGCGGCCTCCTCGTTGGCCACGACGTGCCCGGCGAGCGACTGGGCCAGCCACGACAGCAGGAAGATCCCGCCCATGACCAGCAGGAGAGAGTTGGAGTAGAGCCAGAGCCGAGCACCGCGCACACGCGCCCAGGCCGGGGAGTCGGGTCGTGCGTACTCGCCGACGTACTGCTCCTCGTCCGAGCCGACGCCCTCGTCGCCCGGCTTCTTCGACTCCGGCGAGCCACGCTGCACCAGCCAGACCGTCGCGAGGATGAACACGAAGAACTGCAGGAACTCGGACTGCCAGTTCTCGGCGACGTCCACCAGGAAGCTGGACGAGCTGATGTAGTCGAGGTAGCCGACCGGCGCCTCGCCGTGCTGCGTCAGCTGCTCGTTGTCATAGGCGTGCCCGGCGAACGACTGCCCGACGAGCGTCAGGAGAAAGATCCCGAGAAACGCGAGGCTGAGCCCGTTGTCGCGAACTGCTCTGCGCATGCTCATCGCCCGGCCAACGGCAGGACGATCATGAGGGCAAGGCCCACCACGATGAGCGAGATCAGTATCCAGAACATGGCCGCCATACCTCGCGAACCACCACTCTTCTGGTTGTTGCCCATCCCCCGCCCTTCCTCGCACCATCTCGTCCTAGCGGTCACGCTAGCTGCTATTCGTCGAGAGAGAACGTCAGACGTCGTTCGAGCACGTCCTCCGCGACGGACCGCAGGCTCGTGGATCGCGAGAAGGCATTCGCCCGGATCACCGCCAACGCATCCTCGACGCCTATCCCCAGCTGGGCGATGACCATTCCGGCTGCCCGATGAAGCCAGGCTCGCTCCGACCCGTCAGGCAGCTCGGTGTCCCCGAGCAGGGACGCCCCGACGATGTCGGCGAGGAACCGCAGGTCCTGCGCACTGCGGGCCTGCGGATCATCCGTCACATAGAGACTGAGCACCCCGACGACGTGACCGCCCGCCCGCATCGGCACCGCGTACAGCGTCACCTCGCCGCCGACCGGACCGGCCAGCTGGGAGAAGACGGGATACTCGTCCACCACCGTGCCGAGGCGTGTGACCACCGGCTGGTCCTCGGCCATGGCCTGAGGCACCGGCCCCTCGCCCAGGACCTCCTGCAGTGGTTCGAGGTCCTCGAACGCCCCTGGTGTGCTGACGGCGACTCGCTCGCCCGGCCCGCCCAGGACAGTAAGAGCTCCGCCTTGCGCGCCGAGGGCGTCGACACATGCCTCGCACAGCCGCATCGCCCACGGACGGACGGTGTCCTTCGCGAGAGAGCACGCGAGCAGGCTCAGAAGTTGCGGCACGTCCATTCGTGCGTCACCTCCGTTGCCCCCACCCTCACTCTCGCACCATGACTCCCCAGTCGCATCGTCCGCTTTGTCACCGTGCCGGAGACGCGAGAACAGAGTGGTCGCCACGCCGCTCGGTGGCGCTGCCGGACCGCCGGAGCGTCAGAGGTCGTCCGGGCGGATCGGGTCGGCCAAGAACTGGTCGATGGCTTCACTCGTGGGGAACACCGTGACGTCCGGCCCGGAGAACAGCTGCACCAGGGAGTAGGCGATGTCCCGTAGCGGGATGTTCGACTGATTGGACGCCTCGCGCAGCTGGTCGAACGCGGTCTCCTCCTCGATGCCATGGATGACCATGAGGACGCCCTTGGCCTGCTCGATGACCGACCGCCGCTCCGACGACGCCTGGATCGAGGCCGACGCCTCGCGCGCCGCCGCCTCCCGTTGCGCCTTGGTGACGTCGATGAAGTACCCGAACAGCTCGGTCACCTCACCGGTGACGGGGTCACGCCGCCCCTGGCCGGTCACGGCGAGCGTGCGGGTCTTTCCTGCGGCGTCCACGATGCGATGCACCGAGCTGAACGGCTGCCCTGTCTCCGCCGCTCGCCGCAGCATGCCGTCGACCCGAGCGCGGTCGTCAGGGTGCTTGTGCGCGAGCATCAGGGGCGTCGTCGGCACGATGTCGCCCGGCTCGAAGCCGTGCATCACGTACACCTCGTCCGACCACGCCCACTCACCTGTGGCCAGGTCGAGCCGGTAACGCCCGACCGGCGGCCTGGCACCCCCTGCGAGCGCCTTCTCGATGTCGCTGTCCAGCGGTGGCTGGCCGGGCTCGGGTGTGGAGTTCACGGAGGTCCTCTGCGGGGCGAGTCGTACGGCCGATGCCCTTCCTGAGGGCACGGGACCTGGTGGTGGTCACCCTAGCCTGGAACGGGACCGCGCCGGCGGACGGGCTCAGTCCTGGACCGACGCGGCGACCAGCCAGGCCGTGAGCAGCACGATCACGACCATCAGGGTGGTCTCGCGTCCTGCGCTGCGCAGCAGCATGGTGCCCGCCCTGCGGGAGCGTCCGGCATGCCGCACCACCCCCCGGCGTCGTGCCGTGAGTCTCGGCACGACGCGGAAGTGGTTGTACGTGCCGATCACGCCGACCACCAGGACGACGCCGACCTTGGCCAGCAGGAGCAGCCCCCAGGTGCTCTGCCAGAGCTGCTCCGGGCGATCGATGATGCCGACCGCCAGCACCACACCGGCCACGCCGACCACCGTGACGGAGAGGGCCGCCACGACGGAGAAGCGAGCGGCCATCAGCGCGGCGTCGAGGTCGTGCCCGTCCCGGTGCCGGGCGCGCAGCAGGAGGCCCATCGAGACGACGCCGCCCACCCACGTGGCCGCGGCCGCGAGGTGCGCGACGTCGGCGGTCACGACGAGCCATCGTGGCTCGACGGTGTTGCTGTGGCCGCCGAGCACGTGCCCGGCACCCACCAGCACGGCACCGATCACGGCGAGCCACGAACCGCGCAAGGTCCGCCGAGCGCCCACCGCGAGCGCGATGGCTCCGGCAGCCTGGAGGCCGACCTCCCGGAGGGTGGTGCCGGTGAGCGAGCCAGAGATGGCCGACGGTGAGACAGCCGCGGCGAGGTCGCCGTGGGCGACGAGCACCGATCCGGCCAGCACCCGGACGACAAGTCCGCCGAGGATCAGTACGCCCGCCCAGCGAGCGAGCCGCAGCACCACCGGCGCGTCCGCCTCGTCGCGCCCGCGGAGCACGAAGGCCGTGAATGCCAGAGCACCGGCTGCGACCAGCCCGCTCCAGAGCGTGACCGCGCTGCCGAGCCGGGCGGCCGCCCCCGCGACATCGGTCGCTGGGCTGTCCATCGCTGACGGCTCGTGGCCCATGTCATGGTCCATGTCATGGTCCATGCCGCTCATGTCGTGATCCGCACCGGGGCCCGCGCCCGCCGACGGCGTTCCTGCGCCTCCGGCCGCCGGCTGGCTCGGGTCCGGGCCCGCGACGACGAAGCCGAAGGTGCCCTCCAGCGGGTGGCCGTCCTGGGCCGCCGCCGTCCAGGTGACCGTGTAGTCGCCGGCGGTCAGCGCCTCGGACGGTGTCGCCACCAGGGCGACGCCGTCCTCTGCCCCGGCGACGTCGGCCACGACGGCGCCGTCCGGTCCCTCGATCACGATCCCCTCGCCGAGCAGGCTCACCGGCAGCGTGAACCGCAGCGTGACCTCGGTGACGGGAGTGTCCGACGTCGACCCGGCGGCGGGTGCGGAGGACTCGAGCCGGGTGTGTGCGGTGGCGGACGGCGCGCACCACAGCGCGAGCACGAGCGCCGCGAGCAGCCCGAAGGCCGCCCGGATCACGACCGCGCCGGAGCGCGAGGTTCGGCGCATGTGCGGACTCCTTCACAGCAGGAGTGGTGCGCCGGCGTGTGCCGGCGCACCACCGGAGGGTCACATCGAGGCGAGGAGGTCCTCCATCGTCGCGATCTCGGCCTGCTGCGTGTCGACGATCGTCTGCGCCATCTCGACCGCGGCCGTGTCCTGACCGGACTCGATCTCGGTCTGCGCCATCTCGACCGCACCCTGGTGGTGCGCGATCATCTGCTCCAGGAACAGCCGGTTCGCCTCGGGACCTGCGGCGCCGGCGAGCGCCTGCATGTCCTCCTCGGACATCATGCCGCTCATCCCGGCGTGGCCCGAGTGCTCAGCGGTGCGCTCGGCACCCCAGGTGTCCAGCCACTGGCCGAGCTCCTCGATCTCGGGCGCCTGGGCGGCCTTGATCTGCTCGGCGAGGCCGGTGACCTGGGGGTCGACCTCGGGCTTGGCCAGGACGACGTCGGCCATCTCGATCGCCTGCTCGTGGTGCGGGATCATCATCTGCGCGAACATGACGTCCGCGTCGTTGTGCTCCGCGTGCTCGCCGGCAACGGTCGCGGTGTCCTGCGTGGGCTCCTCGCCCGAGCAGCCCGCGAGGGCGAGTGCTCCGGCCAGGACGATGACAGACATAACGGTGCGCTTCATGGGGTCTTCCTCTAGCTCGTCTCGGGGTAGCAGTCACTGGCCCGGCCGCGCTGGGCACGGCAGGGCTGTCGGATCGGCGCGGGTGAGCGCCGCACCCGGGTCTACGTCCGAGAGATGCAGAGCTCGTGCAAGGAAGGAGCGGTGAGGACGCGGACGCCGACGAGCGCCGGTGTCAGGGACATCGCGAGCTCGAGCGGGGCCCGCCACAGCAGCCGGCGTGCGGGCACGACCAGGGCCAGGAGCGCGACGAGGATCATGAGGCACATCGCGGTGGCGATGCCGTCGCCGCAACATCCCTCGCAGTCGCCCGTGCCCTGTTCGCCGTGGCCACCCAGCGCCTCCGCCACCGGTCTGACGACGACGGCGGTGGCGGCTGCCGTGACCTGCTCCGCGACGACCACGGGGCCCTCGTGGGGCACGGCGTGCGAGTGCCTGGTCGGTGACCCGCTCATCGAGTGCATGATGACCACGCCGACGATCACCGTCAGGATCGCCAGCACGCCGACCGGGCGCCGGCGAGGCCCGGCGACCGTCGAACGAAGAAGCGAGATCACGCGCACGGCACGGAGGCTATCCCACCGCCGAGGGGGATGAGACCGCGGTCGCGGACCGCGCCACCCGGTGCCGGCGCGAGGGGCGGCGCGGCGTCCGCCCCTCGCGCCGGGTAGGTCAGCCAACGCGCAGGACCACCGGGTTGGACTGCCAGACCTGGGTGTACCGGACGGACTTGCCCGGTACCGGTGCCTCGATCTGCATGCCGTCACCGGCGTAGATCGCGATGTGGCCGGGCGACCAGAGCAGGTCACCGGGCCGCGCCTGGGACCAGGGCACCTCGGTCCCCGCGTACCGCTGCTCGGACGAGGTCCGGGGAAGGTTGATCCCGACCTGCGCGAAGACGTAGGACGTGAACCCGGAGCAGTCCATCCCGGCCGGGGTCTCGCCACCCCACAGGTACGGCACCCCGAGGTACCGCATCCCGATGGACACGATGGCCGATCCCTGGGCGGACGCCGGGATCTCCACGGCGGCAGCGGCTTCGGCAGCGGCGGCTGCCTCGGCCTCCGCCTCTGCTTCGGCCTCGGCGGCCAGCTCTGCCTGGTACTCCTCGTTCTCCTCGGCGGAGACCACGGAGACGGCGGCCGTCTCGATCTTCAGCGTGGCGTCGGTGGCGACGGTCACGACAGGTGCGGCGGCGACCGACTCCTTGGCCTGGGTGGTCAGGGCGTTGAGGTCCGTCGTGTTGAGCGTGCCGCTGACGGCCTTGCCGGCCAGTGACGAGCTGACCTCTGTGGCTGGTGCCGCCTGGGCGGACGGGGCCACCAGGGACAACAGGACGCCGGATCCGGCCGCTGCCGCCACGGCGGTGCGGCCGGCGAACGCGGCGGCCTGCTCGGTGGCGGTCCGGGCGACGTCGGCCAGGACGGGGCGGCGCGCCGCCCGGTGACGACCACGGCCGCGCACGGCCGGGTTCAGGGTGAAGCTGGGCTCCATGGAAGCTGGGACCTTTCGGATCGGAGTAGAACCACACGCGCGGCCCGGGTTCGGGGCGCGCTGAACCGGTCGACACCTGGATGGGGTGGTGTCGACGGGACGTGGTGGTCTACGTCCGGGAGATCCCGAGGGCGTGCAACGACGGCGCGTCCGCTACGGCCAGACCCGCCGGCTCCTTCGGACAGTGGTGCGCGATCTCGGGCACCAGCCACTGCATGGCGAGGGCCGGAGCCGTTGCCAGGTCTGTCGAGGGCGACACGGTCCGATCGGACCGCGCGGTCACCGGGCGATCCTCAGCGCAATGGTTCGGGCCCTCGCCGTGGTGGCCCTCGCCGTGGTGACCGGGAGCCGCACCGATGACCTGGTCCGGGGCGGTCGCCGTGGCCTGCCCCGCCGCGCTGTACGCGGACGTGCCGTGACCGGCGTCGTCCAGGTGGATGCCGCAGACGGTCTGCACGCCCAGGACCACGAGCGCGAGGAACATGGCCGTCAGGACACCCGCGAGCCCGCGCAGAGGAGCGGCGAGCGGCGAACGGGCGGCACGTGTCAGGTTCATGGCGAGCCCCAGGGTAACGGAATGGACACGCTGGGAGGCAACCATGCGCTGTGATGGGTGGAAGCCCTGCCTACGAGCTGGCTGCCGGTAGGCAGGGCTTCCGGTGTCACGGCATCAGCCGATGGTGCGGCGGTGACGCGAGACGATCATCGCGGCGGCACCGAGCAGGATCAGCAGCGCTGCTCCCCCGGCGATCCACCCGATGTCGGCGCCCGTCATCGCGAGGGGCGGCGGGTCGCTCGGTGTGCCGGGCGCGCCGGGAGTGCCGGGTGCGCCAGGTGTGCCGGGCTCGTTCGGTGTGCCGGGGTCACCGGGCTTGCCGGGCTCCTTCGGAGTGGCGCACGCGTCCGCGCTGTCGGTCAGGTCGTTGTGACCGATGCCGGCAGTGTTCGCGAACCCGCCCGGCTTGCCGGAACCGGACCGGGGGCACGTGAACGTGGACCCGTCGGCGGCGTCACCGTCAACGGTGGCCCGGACCTCGACCCGGTACGTGTGGGTGGCTCCCGCACGCAGGTCCACGCCGGAGGCGACCACGTTCGCGTCGTCACCCTCGACACCCTGACCGGTCCACGACTTCGCCGCGGTCACGCCCTGGGGCGTGGCCGTCACCTCCGCGGACGTGACGTCGATACCCGCGCCGAACCGCAGACGGTCGGTGAGCGTGTACTTACCGTCGGCGGCACCGCTGTTGGTGGCCTTGATCTCGTACGTGATCGTCCAGCTCCCGCCCTTGCCCGCGACCGGGTCGCCGACCACCGACTTGGTGATGTCGATCGACGGGACCGGCGCACACGCCTGATCGTCCTCGACCTGGCCGGCCGGGTCGGTCATCGCGGACGTGTTGTTGAACGCCGTGTCGGAGTCGTCACCGTCCGGGCCGCACGTGGTCGGGTCGTCCGCCGTGCCCGCACCGGGCACCTGCAGCGGGACATCGGCGATCACGGTCAGCTCGTACCGGTGCGGCTCGTAGCCGTCGTCCTCGTTGCCGGCCAGCGGCACCGCGGAGGCGATGGTCAGGTTCTTCTGACCGTCCCAGGCGGGTTCGGCCGGCGTCACCCCGTCCGGAGAGGAGGTCACCTCGGCCGAGACGATGGTCGCCGCCTTCGCGAAGTGCAGCTCGTCGTCCAGGGTGTAGGACGTCGGCATGGTCGAGGTGTTGCTCACGTCGATCCCGTACACGACCTCCCACTGACCGTCACCGATCGGGGTTGCCGAGACCAGCTCCTTGGTGTGCGTCGGGTCGCCCTCCACCTCCAGCCCTGCCGGGTCGCAGTTGATCGTCGGGGGCACCTCGGAGTCCTCGGGGACGTCCGCGGCACCGCACGCCGTGTTCACGACCGTGTCCGGGCCGCCCTCCTCCAGGACGATCTCGAACTCGTGCGCCTCGCTGTCGCCGGGAGCCAGCTCGTCGACCGTGAACGAGCCGTCGGGGAAGAGGTCGTCCGTGATCGCGAG